>DDZS01000061.1:8726-8989 GCA_002346425.1 Alphaproteobacteria bacterium UBA3002 | reverse complement strand
CCGGCGATATGCGCAATGCCACCAGTTTTTGGGGGACCGCGGCAGCTTGTCCCGGAACGCACGCAAATCCGGCGACGGATAGCAAAACTTGCGATGGAAACGGTGATGGTAATATCACCTGGACAGGGACCACATATAATGGGGAAGACCTGCGTTTCTGGCAACAATTAGCAAATGCCGGTTTAATAGAGGGTAATTATACCGGCGCACGCACCAATGGGACCAAGATATATACGGCAGGCGAAAATATACCCTTATCCAAA
>DDZS01000061.1:0-8410 GCA_002346425.1 Alphaproteobacteria bacterium UBA3002 | reverse complement strand
CCAAACTTTCGCGAGCCTCTTGGGTTCCCTTTTGGCCCACGACAGATGCAACGGGACATTCTGCCTTATTTGCCAGTGGCGGTATTGTGTATGAAGGCTTGCAGCATTACTTTCGTTTTGGCATGGAAACGTCGGCTAGTTGGAACTATTCACCCGTGACCACTGCAGAAGAAGCCTGGAATATCGACACTAAAATTGACGACGGCCTACCAGGCCGCGGGCGTATGAAAACCTATAATATGTCGGCTCTTCCCAATTGCCCAGATACGAATGATCCCCTAACCGCAAAATACCAGCTATCTAATTCTGCTGTCAGTTGCGCCTTTTTGATTCGCTTTTAATCAATCAAGGAAGTCCGCTCAGAAATGATTCTTCTATAGCGCACCCCCACCCCGCATACATTATAAAACACCATCACTTTCTGCACAGCGGCGCCTTTTCCGTTGCGCTCTTTGTCACCCTCGCGCATTTTTAAGCGATGCGCATGCAGGATGAGGCCGAGGAACGACTGGACCGGGATTTTATTCCGCGTTCGTATATGCAGCCGTTTTATTACATGCTGCCTGTCGTGGGCGTGTGCGCCCTGCTCACGTTGCTTGCCGCGATGTTTGGGTGGACACTTTCAACCCATCCCTTTGCGGTCACGCTGTTTCTGCTGTCGCTGATCGCAACGCTGGCGATGATCGGCTATAGCGTCAAACGCAATCAGGACCATGCGGTGGAGCAGGAATTTCAAAACCTGTTATTTGCCTCAGCAATGGCCAGCCGCTGCGAATTTTGTTTATTCGTCAAACGCGATGGCAGCATTGTCTACGCCAATCCTGATGCCTGCGACATCTTCCCCGATCTGGAAGAAAACCGCAGTTTTGAATTGGATGAATTACTCACCCGCAGCGGCGTGGACGAAGCGATCATCGAACGGCTCTATCAAGGACTAAATCAAAACAAGCACAGTGCCGGGCTACTCGAATTCGGCGGCGATGAGGGCGAGCGCTTTATCGTCGAGCTGCAACCATTGACCCGGCCCTATGGCTATTCCGTGGTACAGGGCCGCGAATTCGTCGAAAAGCGTAGCCGCGAGGGCGGCGATATCACGGCGCTGCAACATGCCGATGCTGCGCTCTTGCAAGCCATGGTCAGCCAATGGCCCTTCGGCATGTATCTGACCAGCCCGACGGGCGTCATCACCTATAGCAATCCCATGCTCAACCAATGGCTGCGCTATGACACCACCAGCCTGGCCGCCGAACATGTGACGGTGCAGCGCATGGTTTACCATGCCGATGGCTATGAAACGCTGGAATTCGATGTCGGCAATTATTCCGGCGCTGTGATGCTCAGCTGCGCCAACAGCTCGCTGCGCCAAGCCGAGCTGGAGCAATTTCCCTTATACAATGCCGAGCGGCATTTGCTGGGCTATGCCGGACTCGTACAACTGACCGCCCAAAGTGAGGAAACGGCATGAAGCTATCCGCCCTGTCCTTTGAAGATTATTTCGAGCATGCGCCGATTCCGACCGCCACGCTTGGCGAGGACTTTTATCTGCATCGCGGCAACGCCGCGTTCCATGCCCTGACGCGCAACCAACTCGCGCAGGACGCGCCGTTGTTGATGACCACGCTACTCGATGCCGAGGACCAACAGGCCTTTGCGCGTTACATCGAAGAACAACGCGCCAATTCCACGCCAGAGCCGGTCGAGCTGACGCTGAACCTCCCGCAGTCGGACCCCATCATTGTGTTATGTTATGCCACGCATCTCTGCGAAAATGCGGATGAGAAATGCTTCCTGCTCCACCTGATCGATCAGACCGAACAGAAACATCTGGAAATGCGTTTTGCGCATAGCCAGAAGATGCAAGCGGTCGGACAATTGGCGGGTGGCGTGGCGCATGACTTTAACAACCTGCTGACCGCGATGATCGGCTTTTGCGACCTGCTGCTGATGCGTCACCCCGCGGGCGATCCGTCTTTCGCCGATATCATGCAGATTAAGCAAAATGCGAACCGCGCGGCGAATCTGGTGCGCCAGCTTCTGGCCTTCTCACGCCGTCAGACATTGCAGCCGGTCATCATCGATCTGACCGATGTCCTCGCTGAACTTTCCAACCTGATCCGTCGTTTGATTGGCGAGAATATCGAACTCGAAATGCTGCATGGCCGCGATTTGGGTCAGGTTAAGGCCGATCAGGGCCAGTTGGAACAGGTCATCATCAACCTCGCCGTCAATGCGCGCGACGCAATGAAAGAAGGCGGCAAGTTACGCATCGAATCGCGCAACATCACGATCGATAAAGCCGGCCTGCCCGAACCGGGCATGGTTTCGCCTTCCGACGACGACGATATCCAGCCCGGCGATTACGTGCTCGTCGAAATCGAAGATACCGGCACTGGCATTGACGAAGAAACGTTGAAGCATATTTTTGAGCCCTTCTTCTCGACCAAAGAAATCGGTAGCGGTACGGGCTTAGGGCTCGCCACGGTTTACGGCATCGTCAAACAAACCGGCGGCTATGTCTATGTGCGCACGGAAGTCGGCAAAGGGACCACCTTCTGCCTCTATTTCACGCGCCACGAAGCCAAAAAAGTGGAAGAAGTCGCAACCGAAGATCACCGCGCGACCGATCTGACCGGCGGCGAAACCATCCTGCTGGTCGAAGACGAAACGCCGGTGCGCATTTTTGCGGCCCGCGCATTGCGCAACAAAGGTTACGAAATTCTCGAAGCCGATTCTGGCGAACACGCGCTCGACGTCTTCCGCGATTATTTAGGCGAGATCGACCTGATCGTCTCCGACGTCATGATGCCGGGCATTAATGGCCCCACCATGTATAAACAACTTAAAACCGAAGAGGCCGAGCGTATGGCCGGGGTCAAAGTCATCTTCATCTCCGGTTACGCCGAAGACGCCTTCACCGAAAGCTTCGGCGAGGACGAACATTTCAACTTCCTGCCTAAACCGTTTACGCTTAAACAGTTAGCGGCGAAGGTGAAAGAAGTGATTAGCGAGTAGTTTTTTCGCTCCGGCTGTGCCTCCGCTAGTGGTCTCCGCTGTTTCTGCTGAAACAGCTTCGCCTGCGCTTTCGCGGCTTATGGCTGACGCGGACTACTGTCCGCGATTCATCGTCTCTCTCCTTCGTCATTGCCGGGCTTGACCCGGCAATCCAAGAGCCGCGTGTGCGGCCTTAGTTTTTTCCGCTCCCGCTACGACTGCGCTAGTTGACTAAAGCCCCTTCACTGTCATCCCCAACCCTGATTTTCCCCTTGCAAACCCGCGGTTTTCCGCTACTTTTGCGGTAATCAGCGACAGGAGTTACGCCATGGATAAGAAAAAAGCCCTCGAGACCGCGCTTAGCCAAATCGAAAAAGCCTTCGGTAAAGGCTCGATCATGAAATTAGGCACCGCGGATCAGGTGGAAATCCCGGCGGTATCCACAGGTTCGTTGTCATTGGATATTGCACTGGGCATCGGTGGCATTCCCAAAGGCCGTATCATCGAAATTTACGGGCCGGAAAGCTCTGGTAAAACCACGATGACGCTGCATTGCGTTGCCGAGGCGCAAAAAGCCGGTGGCGTCGCCGCCTTTATCGATGCGGAACACGCGCTGGACCCAGTCTATGCGCGTAAACTCGGCGTCAATGTGGATGAGCTGCTGATTTCGCAGCCCGATACGGGCGAACAGGCTCTTGAGATTGCCGATACACTGGTGCGTTCAGGTGCGATCGATATTATCGTGATCGACTCCGTCGCGGCGCTGACACCGAAGGCCGAGCTGGAAGGCGAAATGGGCGATTCGCATATGGGTCTGCAAGCACGCCTGATGTCGCAAGCGCTGCGTAAGCTGACCGGTTCGATTTCTAAGACGCATTGTACAGTGATTTTCATCAACCAGATTCGCCAGAAAATCGGTGTGATGTTCGGTAATCCGGAAACCACCACCGGCGGTAACGCGCTGAAATTCTATGCCTCGGTACGTCTGGATATTCGCCGTATCGGCGCGATCAAAGACAAAGACGAAGTGGTCGGCAACGAAACCCGCGTCAAAGTCGTGAAAAACAAAGTTTCGCCACCGTTTAAATCGGTCGAGTTTGATATTCTCTATGGTCAGGGCGTGTCCAAACAAGGCGAAATCATCGATCTAGGGGTCAAAGCCGACATCGTGGAAAAAGCTGGCGCGTGGTATTCCTATGATGGCCAGCGCATTGGTCAGGGCAAGGAAAATGCCCGTCAGTTCCTGAAAGACAATCCCGCGATTGCCGATGAGATCGAAAAGAAAATCCGTCAAAATTCCGGGCTGATCGCCAAAGAGCTGGAAGTGCCCGAAATGGCCAACGATCCCGAAGCCAAGGAAGTCACAGCGGCTTAAAGAATGATGTGGTGAAGTAGTGACGTAGTGAAATGGTTATAATAACCGTTCACCATTTCACCCTTTCACCATTTTTCCCGAAGGGTTTGGAATTCTACTGCGTAATACCTACATAAGCGCTTAGAGATTCATTTAACAAACCCGAAAGGACTATCCCCATGAATAAGTTACTCACCACTGCCGCATTGGCTACTTTTGCATTAAGCGGCGCGGCCTTCGCCGGCGATCATGAAGGCGGCCACAAAGGCGATCACGGCAAGCATTTCCAAAAGATGTTTGATGAAGTCGATGCCAATAAAGATGGCGCGATCAGCAAGTCTGAATTTATGTCCAAAATGGAAGCCAAATTCAACGAGCAGGACGCCGATAAAGATGGCAACGTGACCAAAGAAGAAGCTCAAAACTATTGGGATGCCAAAAAGGCGGAATGGAAAGCGAAAAAAGACTCCATGCCCAAATCCGAGTAACCACCTCTGTGGTCGTATGAACCCCGGCAGATGCCCCCATCTGCCGGGGGTTTTTATTTCACCGCCAGGAATAATAAAGCACAGGCGGTGTTGCTGTCACTAAGCTGATAGGCAGCGGTGCTAGTGGTGTTGGTCACGCAATTGGGGTGAGTGATATCATTGGGGCGAATCTTACCCGTGGCTGGTTTGCCATCGTCCATTTTCGTATCCACGCTCCACATTTCTTCTGCTTTAAGAATTGCCCCATTATTAGTGCTTGCAGTGCTAGCCGCACCCAAATTAAAGGCATGCTCTAGCCTGACAAACTGAATAGAAGACCAGTAACGTACCGACCAGCCGGCATTGCTTAATTTGGACTTCGGGGTATTGGTGCCAAAAATCACATGATCGTGATTACCGGTGCTTCCGGCAATGCCGGTATAATTTCCTTCGATGAGGCCAGCATTGGCCAAATGTTGCCAAAAACGAAATTGTTCATTGCTGGTGGCATTTAATACCGTGTGCTCAATGATGCCATCCCCATCGCCGTTGCAGGTTTTTGCATCCGTACTGGCAGTCGTGGCGCAGGTGGTTGGCGTGGCATGCGCAACGCCCCAGAAATCCGTCGCATTGCGCATGTCGCCGGGTATGGCGAAATATTTGTCCTGAAAACTGCGCGTCGCGGTTTGAAAGCGCTGCAACTCCGTCACCACACCGCGCAACTCCGCCGCGCGGATGAGGGACTGCCCGGTCAGAATCCCGCCCGTTAATAGGCCGAGGATCACCAAAACAATCGATAATTCGACTAAACTAAACCCGTGGCGCATGCGCTATCCTTTTTTTTGAACCTCAGTATAAATAAAGAAGCTTAAAAAAGGGTTAAATCAACGCGCTTAATGCGAGCGGACAAACTCTGGATAGGCATCTAACCCGCACTCGGCGCGGTCGATGCCGATGTCTTCCTGTTCCGGATCGATGCGGATGCCCATCAGTAGTTTCAGCGCGAACCAGATCACGAAGGACGCGGCTAGTGTGAAGCCTCCATAAGCTAGCACGCCGGTGCCTTGGGTCAGGAAATTGGTTTCGGGATTGGTGAATGGTACTGCCATCGTGCCCCAGATACCGCAGACCAGATGCACTGGGATCGCGCCGACGACATCATCGAGTTTCGCACGGTCAAGCAGTGGTACGGCAACAGCCATCAGCAGCGATCCGGCGACGCCGATAATCATCGCTTCGCCCGGCGTTGGGGTTAACGGTTCGGCGGTGATAGAAACCAACCCGGCCAAGGCGCCATTCAGCACCATCGTCGGATCGACCTTGCCATAGACCAGCTGCGTATAGATGGCGATCGCAACGGTGCCTGCGGCAGCCGCCATGTTGGTATTGATAAAGATTTTGGCAATCGCGTCGACATCGGCCGCGCTACCCATCGCCAGCTGCGACGCGCCGTTAAACCCGAACCAGCCGAACCAGAGGATGAATGTGCCCAATGTTGCTAGCGGCAGGGACGAGCCGCGCATTGGGTGCGATTTTCCGTCTGCCGAGAAGCGGCCTTTGCGCGGGCCGATCAGAATGATCGCGGCCAATGCTGCCCAGCCGCCGACCGAATGCACCAGCGTGGACCCGGCAAAATCGGCAAACCCCATTTCCGACAGCCAGCCGCCGCCCCATTGCCATGAACCGGCGATCGGGTAAATGAAGGCGGTCAGGATGGCAGTAAAAATAAAGAAGCTCCACAACTTGGAACGCTCGGCAATCGCCCCGGAAACGATGGACGCTGCCGTGCCGACAAACACCATCTGGAAGAACCAGTCAGACGCCGCGGAATAGCCGCCTTCGCCGATAAAACTACCATCGGCGATATTGGCGCTTTCGTCCTGCACCCAAAGCGCAAACTGGCCGATATAGCCGCCATCGACGCCCGAATACATCAGGTTATAGCCGACGAGGTAATACATAATCCCCGCGATGGCATAGAGTGTCAGGTTTTTCACGCATATGGTCGAGACACTAGTGGTCCGCACTAGCCCGGCTTCCAGCATGCAGAAGCCCGCCGCCATAAACATCACCAGAAATCCGCCGATCAGAAACAGCAGCGTATTAAAGATATATTGCACTTCCGGCGTCACGCCCGCAGCACCCTGCGCCAGTGCCAAGCTCGGCAATAGAATTAAACCACCACTAAGAGTAAGCGCGCGTTTCATGGGAAGCCTCATTGTTATCTGTTTTTCGAGAATTAGCCGGTGTGCAGTGCAAAATCAATGGGAATCGCGTTAGGGTGGATAGCGTGGTGGTCACCGCTTAGCCAACGCTTCGCCCTGGTGTTTCGCAGCTTGGGTGCGGCACGCGTCCATCAACGTCATCGCATACTGCGCCTGCTGGATATTCATACCATGTAACGGCGTCGCCTCTTTGATCATGGTTTGGCGAATCCCCTCGAAGGTTGCGTCCTGCATGGTGGCGAACATACTTATATCTGCCTTCGCATAATGCTGCAGCAATAACATTTTGGGAAATTGCGATGCGTAATCGCGCAGCGCTTGCTGGGCCTGTCGCCATGGGTCTTTTTTCACCTCGCGCGTCACAGAACGCACTTGGGAAGCGGGTGTCTCTTCTGACATGTCGATGCAGGGGGGCGGGCTGAGCTTTGCGAGGTGCCAGGCCATTCGAAACCGATCTTCAATATTGCACCACTGCTCATAGCGCATCTCTAAGGCATGGAATTCCTGATAAGGCGCCATGGCTTGCTGCTTTTCTTTCAGTGTCGCCCATGGTCCTTCTGGCTTCTCCACAACGGTCGCGTTCAACAGCTCATCCCGCGCCAGTGCCGCTTCCGGCATAATAAGCTCGGACAAGGCGTCTAGCTGCGCGCGATTTTGCGGTACGCTTCTGCCCTTAAACCATTGCGTGACCGTGTCCGCCGTCAGGTCACGAAACCCAGCACGATTCAGCGCGACGCACAAACGTTCCGGCGAAAAATCGCACGCCCGGCAACGCGAATGAAATAAATTGAGCCACTCCGCCTGCATATCGCGGTAAAACACACGATCCCATCGCTCGGTATCGTAATGTTCCAGTTGCGACTTGGCTAAACTATGTTTTGGCATGGCGTATTATCTTTATGCTGACGCACGCAACGCCTTAGCCACGCCCACTACTCCAGCGACTTTTCATGCATGCTGCCGCGGACTGCGCTTGTTCTGCGATGGTGGCGATGTGTTCGGCCATTTCTGGCGTCATATCGTCGTGCGTTTCAGCATAAGCGCGCGCTTCTTCCGCAATTTCTTGCACTTCTGCTGGTGTCGTTTGCGCCATCACTAATTCGTTCGGAGAGGTATAGAGCATCAGCTTTTCTAGATCGGGATAGTCTGCGCGCGCCTGTTTAATCGCTTTGGTGGTTTCACGAAAGATGTCTGAAGCGTTTGCTTTCGTAATCTTTACAGGTGCCAGAACTTCCTCACTCCGTATGGCTTGCGTGACCTGTGCTTTTGGCGCTGGCTCGGGTTCCGGCGCAGGCGTAGGTGTTAGAGACGCTGGCGCTGGCTCGGGTTCCGGCGCAGGCGTAGGTGGAAGAGGCTCTGGCTCTGGCTCAGGT
>DDZS01000071.1:31403-70161 GCA_002346425.1 Alphaproteobacteria bacterium UBA3002 | reverse complement strand
GGCGGGTAAAGCCCGGTGATTGCTTTATTCAATAGTGGATTGCGCGGTTCTTTAATCAATCGATCCCAATCGGTTTGCAAAATGCCGCGGCTAAATCGGTTCGGGTTAAATGCAGGCATGGAGACACAAGCCAACACATCGCCATTGGTGACATCAACCACCACCACGGCGCCACTTTCTTCGCCTAACCGTGCTGCGGCGAATGCCTGCAATTCTGCGTTCAACGTCAGGTGAATCTCATCGCCGGGGACATACGGCTGGTGCGCCAGTTCACGCACATTGCCGCCTAACGCGTTAACTTCCATGCTGCGGCTACCCGCCTGCCCGCGCAGACGTTGTTCCAATTTTAACTCGACGCCGTTTTTGCCAATCTGAAAGTCCGGCAACCGCCCCAGGCTTGGGTCAGCTTGTTTTTCTTTCTCGGTGACGCGTCCAATATAGCCAATGACATGCGCGGCCTGTTCTTTCAGCGGATACCAGCGCAACTGGCCTTCTTCAATATATACACCCGGCAAATCGGGCATATGAGCTTTGATTTTGGCAACTTCGTCCCAACTCAAATGCTCGGCCACCAACAGTGGTACGTGATACCGACTTGCCTGAATTTCCTTGCGCAGACTGGCGGCTTTTTCCTCACTTAAACTTATGAGCGGCACGAGTGCATCATATCCGGCAAGGGCTTGTTTGCGGTTATCGCGCTCAATCAATACGCGATAATTGACGCGGTTTTCGGCCAGGATGTCGCCATAGCGATCCAGCAATTTGCCACGCAACGGGCTGACCACTTGCAGGCGAATCCGGTTTTCTTCCGATAGGGTTTTATACTGATCCGACTGTAGGAATTGCAGCTGGGTGATGCGCCCCACCAGAACGGAGACCGCGGTTGCTTGTATCCCCCCCATCAAAAAGACGCGGCGGGTTAAACGCTTTTTCAGGACTTCTTGTGAGGCTCCACGCATGTTTAGGCATTACCTTTTTTCCGGCGACGGGTAAACCAGTGAAACAGGCGATAGGCCAAGGGGAATAACAGCCAGGTTCCCACCATATCGTCGAGCACCGAGCCAAGCCAAGGCCCCGTTTGGGTTCCCCCTGCCCAACTGCCGACGATGGCCATCAACAAAAAACACCAGAGGATGACCGGCAAAAACCCGATCCAGATGATAACGAAATGATCCATCAGGATTCTTCGGCGGACCCATAGCAGGATGACATGCGCGCTTAAGATCGCGACAGCAGAGGTGCCAAGCGGCAGCCCTAGAATCACATCTTGCAATAACGCGCCGATGGCGACGGCCCACACATAGCCATAATGGTCGCGGAATAATGCCCAATAATACATCGCGATGATGAGTGGAAACGCGGGTAACGCCGTATGAATTAACGGCCAGGTAACTTTGTGCGCTAGTAATATGGCAAACAGCAGGATCAGGCTTTGTGCCCAACCGGCATACGAAAAAGCGTTACGATGCACAGAGAATTAACGCGTCAGGTCGACCACGCGCACGAAATGCAGCAGGCTCTCCTGTGAGGTGAGCTGCACCTGCCAGATTTTATCTTCGGTCGCTTCCAGCTTGCCGATCAAAATACCGTCCGGCACCACGCCGCCATCATCAGCGCTTAGCACGGTGTCACCAGCTTGCGGTAGCCGGTTATGCTGCGTTAGTTCCAGTACCGGCGTGCCGTCTTGGGCGCCCGCGAGAATGGCTTTAATCCCTGATGGTTCAAGCCGCACGGGGATACGCGAATTTACATCGGTCAGCAGCAACACTTCGGAGTGATGTTCACTCACATGGATGACGCGCCCGACCAACCCATAGGCATTCATTACGGCTTGCCAGCGCTTTACGCCTTCTGCTTCACCGGCATCGATATGGATACGCTGCGTCGCCGATAGTTCGCCACCGCCAACCACTTTGGCGGAAATAAAATGCTGGGTCGCCGCGGGCTGGTAATGCATTAGCTCTTGCAGGGCAGCATTATCCGCTTCCAGCTGCAAGGCAGTCGCCTGCCATTGACGCAGACGCGCGTTTTCTAGCCGCAATTTATCATTTTCACGGAACACGGCAAATAAGTGGTTCACCCGGCCGGTCATTTCATGCACGCTTTGGATCGGCGCGTTAATTACCTCGACCACGGGTAATACCGCATCCAGCAGCACGCTACGTAATTGCTGCACGGCGGCTTTGTCCTGACGCTCCAGCCAAACGAGACTGAGCGCAGCAATCAATAAGATGAAGAGGCTAATACGCGGCGCGAAGTGACGGTGAGCCGTCTGGGTCGTAGCAATGGATCGATGGGTAAAACGCACTAACCAAAATCCTCAAGGTTTCGTTTGATCTTATTAGAGAAAATAACGTTTTTTTGCGCAACTTAAAAGCGCATTTATGTGCATAGTCCGTATGGATTTTTGATGGGTTGCGGCAATTCCGCCAAAAACTTACTCTTGCTTAAACAAGCAATGCTTAAAGGTATCCTGATTTTCCAGCGCTTTGCCCGTGCCCAATGCGACGCAGGAAAGCGGGTCTTCCGCGCGGAAGACCGGGAGGCCAGTCGCCTCGCTGACTACCAGATCCAAGTGCTCTAGCAGTGAACCACCGCCTGTAAGCACAATGCCTTTATCGACGATATCGGATGATAATTCCGGCGGCGTGCATTCAAGCGCCACTTTCACCGCTTCGATGATCTGCGCGACTGGTTCAGCCAGCGCTTCAGCCATCTGATATTCTGAAAGCGCCAATTCTTTTGGTACGCCATTCATCAAGTCGCGGCCTTTAATTTCCAGAATACGTCCTTCGCCCGATTGTGGCTGGCACGCCGCACCAATTTCTTTTTTGATGATTTCAGCCGTGCGTTCGCCAATCAGCAGGTTATGGTAACGGCGGATATAGGAAATGATTGCTTCATCCATATGGTCGCCACCCACGCGCGCCGAGCGGGCATAGACAATCCCACCCAAAGACAGAATGGCAACTTCGGTCGTGCCGCCGCCGATATCGACGATCATCGAACCAGTCGGCTCCGTCACAGGCAGTCCTGCACCAATCGCTGCGGCCATCGGCTCTTCAATCAACCAGACATCACGCGCGCCGGCATTTTCAGCCGATTGTTGAATCGCGCGGCGTTCTACCGGTGTCGAGCCGGAAGGCACACAAATAACAATTAACGGTCCGGTAAAGGTACGCCGATTATGCACGCGGCGAATGAAGTGTTTGATCATTTCTTCCGCCGTGCGGAAGTCAGCAATCACACCATCTTTTAAGGGCCGAATCGCTTCGATTTTTTCAGGCGTGCGCCCCAGCATCAGTTTCGCCTGCGCGCCGAACGCGTAAGGCACCAGCTGGCCTTTTTCTTCTTTCATGGCGACGACAGAAGGCTCGTTTAACACAATGCCTTTGCCTTTGACATAGACCAGCGTATTGGCCGTACCTAAGTCAATGGCCATGTCTTCTGAAACTAATCCAAGCATGCGTGTTAGCATGGGCGTGCTTTCTGTTGTTGTCTGCTTTAAGCCATTAACAGCATCATATGACGAAAGCAATATGCGATGCCGTTACTCACAATGCTTACGCCGCCGATTGATCGGTCAGGTCTTTGAAGCGTTTGCTCTCTAAAATCTCAAATTTGTTGATCGCGCTGATATAGGCTTTGGCAGAGGCGACCAGCGTGTCGACATCGGCGCCGTGTCCATTGACCAGTTTGCCGTGCTTTTCCAAACGGATCATGACTTCGGCTTGCGCGTCAGTACCGCTGGTCACTGCGGCAACCTGATACAGTTTCAAATGGCATTCTTCCGCTTCGGGGACGAGCACTTTGATCGCTTTGCAAATCGCATCAACCGGACCATTACCTTCGGTTTTGGTCTGGCGTTCTTTGCCATCCACGTCGAGTTTTAAACGTACCATTTGTGGACCTTCGGTGCCGCATTCAACTTGCAGGCCGGTGAAAACCACACGGTGATTGACCGCATCGCGATCGACCAGTGTGATGATGTCATCATCAAAGATTTCTTTCTTTTTATCGGCCAGTTCTTTGAAGCGCGTGAAGGCGTCTTCCAACTGATTGTCACCCAGCGTAATGCCCAGTTCAGCGAGTTTATCCTTAAAGGCATGCCGCCCGGAATGCTTGCCCATCACCAGATTCGATTTGGTCAGGCCCACCGATTCCGGGGTCATAATTTCATAGGTGTCACGGTTTTTCAGCATCCCGTCCTGATGGATGCCCGACTCATGCGCAAAGGCATTTGCCCCCACGATCGCTTTGTTGACCTGCACGGATTGGCCGGTGATCGACTGCACCAGTTTCGACGCTTTGGTCAGGTATTTCGGATCGACCCCGACTTCGATATCGCCATACACATCTTTGCGCACTTTCAGCGTCATGACGACTTCTTCGAGGGAGGTATTCCCTGCCCGCTCGCCGATGCCGTTGATGGTCAGCTCCGCCTGGCGCGCGCCGACACGAATTGCAGCTAGTGTATTCGCAGTGGCAAGCCCCAAATCATTTTGCCCGTGGAATGAGAAAATCGCCATATCTGCATTGCGCGCAGTGTCCATGACATGGCCGAACATCTCGGCGACGGTTTCGGGCGTGCCATATCCCACGGTGTCGGGCAGATTAATGGTGGTGGCCCCTGCTGCTATCGCAGCATCGACTGCACGCACCAAAAATTCAGGATTCGAACGTGTCGCATCCATCGCCGACCATTCGACATTGTCGGTGAAATTCCGCGCCAGACCGACGGTTTTGGAAATGATTTCGATCACTTCGTCATAGCTCAGTTTAAACTGATGCTGCAGATGAATGTCCGAAGTGGAAATAAAGGTATGAATTCGCCCGCGGCCTTGTTTGGTCGCTGGCTTAATGGCTTCCGCTGCGCGTTCGATATCTCCCTGCTTGGCGCGCGCCAGTGAACAGATCACCGCGCGTTTCGATTGTTCGGCAATCGCTTTCACCGCTTCAAAATCGCCTTGCGATGCTATCGCAAATCCCGCTTCGATCACATCGACGCCCATCGTGTCCAGCACATCGGCGACCAGCAATTTTTCCTCGCGCGTCATCGACATGCCGGGCGATTGTTCCCCGTCGCGTAAAGTGGTGTCGAAAATAATGATCCGGTTATCGCCCATGATGTGGCTCCTTTTCGTATTTTACAATGGCACTGCCGATGGTATCGATCAACATACCCAAGCTGCCAATTACAAATAGCCAGATACCGACATTTTTCCAGCTTTCCCAGAAAAACAACACGCTACCGATAAAAAATGACAGATTTCCGATGAGCCCTAAGGTTACATGCACCCATTGGTACCGTTTTACCACCAGGCGCATGGGGCGGAAATGCATTAGTTTTTGGCTTTGTCGACCAGCTTGTTGGCACCGATCCACGGCATCATATCACGTAGCTTTTTGCCGGTTTCTTCGATCGGATGCTTGGCTTGTGCTTCGCGAATTTCTTCCAGCTTATGCGCGCCTTGGGTCGCACGGTCTGCAATGAATTCACGCGCAAATTTGCCAGACTGAATATCTTCCAGAATCGCTTTCATGGCTTTTTTGGTATCTGCGGTAATCACGCGTGGGCCGGAAACATAATCGCCATATTCTGCGGTGTTCGAAATCGAATAGCGCATATTGGCCATGCCACCTTCATACATCAGATCGACAATCAGCTTGGTTTCATGCAAACATTCGAAATACGCCATCTCTGGCGGATAGCCTGCTTCGACCAGTGTTTCAAACCCAGCCTGAATCAGATGGGTTAAGCCGCCACATAACACCGCTTGCTCGCCGAACAGGTCGGTTTCACATTCGTCTTTGAAGGTCGTTTCGATGATGCCCGAACGGCCACCACCCACGCCAGACGCCCATGCCAGCGCGATTTGCAACGCGTCGCCTTTTGGGTCTTGGCCAACAGCTACCAAACAGGGCACGCCGCCGCCTTTGTTATATTCACCGCGAACGGTGTGGCCCGGGCCTTTCGGCGCGGTCATGAAGACCGAAATATCCGCGCGCGGCTGAATGAAATCGAAATGGAAGTTGAAGCCATGTGCGAAGCCCAGATAGGCGCCGTCTTTGATATTGCTTTCAATCAGGTTGTAAATATCGGCCTGAAACTCGTCCGGCGCCAGCATCATAACGACATCGGCATCTTTCACCGCTTCTTCCGGGGTTGAGACGGTAAAGCCCGCCGCTTTGGCTTTATCGACGCCTGCTGAACCGAAGCGCAGCGCAATGGTGATATCTTTACAGCCTGAATCGCGCAGATTCATTGCATGCGCGTGGCCTTGGCTGCCGTAGCCAATGATGGTGATTTTTTTGTTTTGCAGCAGTGCAAAGTCGCAATCCGCGTCGTAATAGACTTTCATGAGGAACCCCTTTGTTTTAAATCCTAAATCACTCGGGGTTATAGCAGGCAACGCGCCGTTTACAAGGCTTTTTCAGTCTTTGTCTTTATAGCCACACCAGGTTAGTGAGGCCGGGCAGCTGAGGGTTTTAGGCACTTTGCCATAGGGGCAGTCTTTGTCTTTTTCTTTCAACTGCGCATTTTCGGCGCGCATTTGGTGCACTGAGGCGCGACAGCATTTGTAACCGGCAACATCTTTGCACTTCTCAAACATGCGTTCATGGTAATCGCCTTTAATTACCATCGCTTGCGCCGCAATAGGCGTCATCATCAATGCTAGAAAAATTACGATCCGCATGCCGATAGCATAGCAGATATTGCGGGGGTTAACCCAGTCCTTTTTTGCCGCGCCCCATCGCTGCTGCACCTGTGCGGGCAAGCTCGACCAAGCCCAAGGGCCGCATTAAATCGATAAATGCATCGATTTTGGCTGATGTACCGGTAATTTCGAAAATGAAGCTTTCTACGGTGGCATCGACCGATTTAGCCCGGAAAATTTCGGCGATCCGCAACGCTTCGACGCGATCGTCGCCTTTTCCTGACACTTTAACCAACGCCAGCTCGCGCTCAACATGCGGACCGGAGGTCGACAAATCAACCACTTTATGCACCGGCACCATGCGCAATAGCAGATTCATAATCTGGATGATGGTTTGTTGCGAACCGGTCGTGATTACGGTGATGCGTGACAGATGCTTTTTCTCATCCACCTCAGCCACGGTTAATGCTTCGATATTGTATCCGCGCGCTGAAAATAGCCCAACCACCCGATTCAAGACGCCAAATTCGTTATCGACCAGCACCGCCAGAATATGGCGCTGTTCCTCGGGCTTCTCATCAATGATGTCGTAAACAATGTCCAGCGGTTCGCTCATACCCTTTGCTTTATCGGGTGAAACCGCTGCTGTAAACCGCTTTATCGGTTACATCGCCTATTGCGGGATGTTTTCCGGCATGTCCCCATGCGGCCAGCCATTGCCCGGCATTGCAGGGCGCATCGGCACCTCATCAGAGGTCGGATGCTGCAACGGCGTCGGGTCTTTTAGCCCATGCGTGTAATTGGAGCCTTGGCGAATTTGCGAGTTACGAAAGGTCCAACATTCGCCCGTATCGTTCACAAACGTTACCCATTGCAGGTCCCATTGTGGCCCGTAATCAATCATAGCCACCGCCCAGGCGCGGCCTTTGGGTGTTTCTATCAATAAGGGGGGATTAAGTTGTAAAAGCATGAGAGGCCTAGCGAGAAACGACGTCATCCGCCGGAATTTTTTGTTTTGGCAACGGGGCGGTTTGGACAATTTCTGCCAACGGTTTAGGTGTCACCACCGAATGATCGGCATGCTTCTGGCCCACCAAGGTCGGGGTCATTATAATCACCGAAATAATTGCTACATTCATTGTCTTTAGCTCCCAACTTCAATCATATGAAGTGACATATAAAAATACCATGTGGCACATGGTTCCCGCCTACCGTGAGGCCGCAATATCGCCCCGAAATGTGCTTAAAATCTGGCTGGTCCAATCGCGTGCCTTATCCACTTTCTCCTCCAAACGCTGTACACTGCGCAGACTCTTTTGGATGTAGTATTGCATTTGGAGTGGCTCCTCGCCCTCTTCACAATAACAGGCCGTGGCTGTGCGAATTACCTCCCAAGCCATTTTATGCGCCCGGCTTTGGGTTGAACGCAGAGCCGTATAGGGGCGGTGTTGCGCAGAAGAATCCACCGGTAAACGAGTCGAAGGATCATATGACCGCGTCTTTTCTATTGGTTTCCCATATTCAACCGGCTTTTGGAGTTCCAAAGCCAGCGTATCGATAAAGCGATAAAGTTCAGGGTAAACGTCGGCGATGGCCGCGTCTAACATCGCCTCCGTTTTGCATTGCTCTCCTAAAAAAGCCAACCGAACGATATAAGGCCGCGCGGCTTCGTAATGTCCTTCAATCCATAGCTTTTCTTCTGCGGTATAATTCATACGTTATCTATAGCCAGAAGCTATGACAACTTTATGACAATGCAGGAAAAAGTGGTCAGCACCATCCTTTTTTGCGATGGCCGGGTGGACAATGATAGGTCGCCTTGCCCGCAGGCGTGTAGACCGTAGTTTTCGCAGGGTTCGATTTCACGCAAGCGGTCGCGAAAAAGGGCGCCGCCAATAAGGCGATCATTACATATTTCATATCAATTTCTCCTCTATCTCAGGCATAGCTGTAGTTGAAATAAAAAAGATATTAGTAAAAGCGTTTACCGGATAACTGAGCGCCTGCCATACGTGCTATTTCACGTACGCATGCCTGTGTGCTAGGCGTGCCAGGGGCCTGAGCTTTTTTGTACTGCGTCTGCAACGCCATTTTGCTTCGCGAAAGCGGGGTTGCAATAAATAAGTCCGGCTGGGATTGGGTATACCGCTCACATATGATACGAAACATTTCCCATGTCAGGCATTTGGCTGGCGTATCGCGAAAAACATTATCCAAATCAGGCACAAAATTGGGGTTCGCTTGCCCGGTCGCCGCCTCTTCCTCTGCAATCAATCGCGATGCTTGCATAATACTGGTATCCATGAACTTTTTATAGTCTGGATACACGCCTTGTATCGCTTGCTGTAACATCTTGTCCGTATGGTTGTGGGAGCCAATAAACGTTAAAACGTCCAGCAGCTTGCGCGCTTCGCTACCGCGCTTTTCGATCCACGTGTCGATAGAGTTTCCGTAAGCCATCGTTTTTCTTATCCATCTAGTTCAACAGGGACATAGCGTCCACGCATGACAACTTGATGACGGTTAGAAGAAAAAACAGTTACACTTGGCTTTTGTCGAGTTCGCCGTAGCTTTCATCAGGGCCCAGCACCAGCTCATTATGCGCCGCACCGGCAGGAATCATAGGATAGACATTCTCCTCGCGGTCGACCCACATGTCACAGATGACTGGGCCTTTATATTCCAGCATTTCGGTGATGGTTTCATCGACCTTGGCCGGGTCTTTGCACTGAATGGCGTGGATACCGTAAGCCTCTCCGAGTTTTAGGAAATCGGGCAGCGAATCCATATAGGATTCACTATAGCGATTGCCGTGGAACATCTCCTGCCACTGGCGCACCATGCCCATATAATGGTTGTTCAGAATGAATACTTTTACTGGCAGGCGGTATTGCTTGATGGTCGAGAGTTCCTGAATATTCATCAGAAGCGATGCTTCGCCCGTCACGCAGACGACCGGCTTACCCGGATGCGCAATCTGCACGCCCATTGCGGCTGGCATCCCGTATCCCATCGTACCTAAGCCGCCGGAAGACATCCAGCGATTGGGCTTGTTATATTGAATATGCTGACACGCCCACATCTGATGCTGGCCGACATCGGTGGTGATGAAGAAATCTTTTTTCTTCTGCAACTGTGCATCCAACCGGCGCAGGGCATATTGCGGCTTCACGCTTTTGCCGGTCTGCGCATATTTAAAGCTATCGCGCGCGCGCCAGCCTTCGATTTTTTTCCACCAGGCTTCGCGGCTGATGGTCTCAGGTTTGCGCTTTTTCCATAGCGCGATCATCATCTCGATCACCTCGCCGACATCGCCGATAATCGGCACATCCACGCGCACGGTTTTGTTAATGGATGAGGGGTCGATATCGACATGGATTTTCTTCGATTTGGGCGAGAAACCATCCAGCCGTCCGGTCACCCGGTCGTCAAAGCGCGCACCGAGGTTGATCATCACATCGCATTCCGCCATCGCCATATTGGCTTCCAGCGAGCCGTGCATCCCTAGCATGCCGAGGAATTGTTTGTCTTTACCCGGAAACGCGCCAAGCCCCATTAAGGTCGTGGTGCAGGGAAAGCCCGTCATATGCACCAGCTTGATTAGCGCCGGTGATGCTTGCGCGTTGATCACGCCACCACCGACATAAAACACCGGGCGCTTGGCTTTCGCCATCATCTCAACGGCTTTTTCGACGGCTTTCTGGTTCGGCTTGGTCACCGGTTTATACGAATGCCGTTTGACCGAGGACTTGCCTTTATAGGTACCCTTGGCGTTCAGAATATCCTTTGGAATATCGACCACGACCGGGCCGGGGCGACCGGTGGAGGCGATATGAAACGCCTCATTCATAATGCGGCCGACATCGTTAATGTCTTTCACCAGATAGTTATGCTTGGTGCAGCTGCGGGTGATGCCCGTCACATCCGCTTCCTGAAACGCGTCGGAGCCGATGAGGTGACTCGGCACCTGCCCTGTGACACAAACCACGGGAATCGAATCCAGCATCGCGTCCATGAGGCCGGTGACGGTATTCGTCGCGCCGGGGCCGGAGGTCACCAGCACCGCGCCCACTTTCCCGGTCGAGCGCGCATAACCTTCCGCCGCATGCACCGCGGCCTGCTCATGCCGCACCAGAATGTGGCGCAGTTGATTTTGTTGAAACAGCGCGTCGTAAATCGGCAAGACCGCCCCGCCCGGATAGCCGAAAATGGAATCGGTTCCGTTGTCGAGCACGGCTTTGATGACCATTTGGCCACCGGTCAATAGGGGGTTTTCGTCACTCATCCGCGCACTATCGCGTTGACCGCGCAAAATTGCAAGCGCTAGCTTGAGCGTCCGCCGCCTTGCGCCCAGCTTACATCTTGCCGCGACATTCCAAGCGGTTCATTTGCGCGCACTACCTGCCCCACCTTTGGTTTTGGTTTTGGCGCTGCAGTAAGGCCCGCCATGATGTTCTGACCGTCTTTTGCGATAGAGCGGCCAGCGGCTTTTTGTTCCACCCATTGCTGCGCGCTTTGCAAGCAAAGTTGAATGAAGGTTGCCGGTTCCACATTCATTTCAGCGGACAGAATGGCAATTGGCGCTTGCATCTCATCAGGAATGGGGAGCTGTTTAGCTGAATTACGGCCGGGCAGATGCATGGTGGGTACTGCGGCTAGACCATCGCGCAGAGCAACAGTCATTGCAAAGTCGAACGGTTTGCCATCACAGGAAAACTCCACATTCTTTCCCAATTGCGCTAACGATACTCCAAATGGAAGTGCGCGTTTTAGCGCTGTTTCTTTGGTTAGCGTCGCATTCTTTTTATCAGCATTGCGTATGCAGTGCGTCAGGCAATCGAGCGCCTGTAAATTTTCCGTTGTAAGCGTAAGCGTCATTTTCTACCTGCCTTGTTGATTCGCAGATGGTGTAGCGCGGAAAGATGACAGAATTATGACGATGCGGGGCTTTCCAGCCAAGTGAGCCTTTCCACCTGCCCGCGTATCCACGTCATTTGGCGTTTGGCGTAGCGGCGGGTGTTGCGCTGCATGGTGGCAATGGCTTCATCGCGGGTAAGCTCTCCAGCCTGATAGGCAAGGATTTCGGGGACACCGATGGCTTTAAGCAATGGGAAACGCCCTGACGCCAATTCCTCTGGGGTAAATTGCTGCGCTAACGCAGCCACCTCCTCCACCGCGCCCTGATCCCACATGTGTTCGACGCGATGGTTAATTTTGGCGTAGAGCGTCTCACGCGCCATCTGCATCGCATAATAGGTGAATTGCGCAGGATCGAACGGCGTGTCGGCCGGGTGAGATTGCCACTCGCTCAGGCTGGCACCGGTGCTGCGCATCACTTCTAATGCGCGCTTTACCCGTTGCGTATCTGCGGGTTCTAATTGCGCGGCCATGACAGCATCTTCCTGTTGCAAGGCATGCCAGGCTTGTTCGCCTGAGAGCGCCGCGACCTGCCCACGCACGCCTTCATCCAGTTCTGGTAAATGCGCGAGCCCTTCGTAAAGTCCTTTGACATACATTCCCGTGCCACCAACCAGAATCGGCACTTGGCCTGCGGCCTGCACCGCGTGTATCTGCGGAATGACCTCTTCCTGCCAGCGTTTCGCGTTGCCCATGTCGCGCGCATCCCAAACGCCGAACTGCCGATGCGGCGCTTGGTGCATTTCTTCGGGCGTTGGTCGCGCGGTCACAATCGCCAGATCCGCATAGCATTGCAGCGCATCACAATTGATAATAACGCCGTTTTCTTTCTGCGCCATGTGAAGCGCCGTGGCGGTTTTGCCGCTTGCGGTCGGGCCCAGAAGTACGATAATGCGATTGCTATGACTCATGCAGCTTATGTTACCACCTTTATCGCGTCTGACCAGAATCATCCGATCAGCGAAACGATCCCCCGTGAAATCGGGTCCCATCATGTGGATTGGCTGGAGCCGGAAGTCGCGCTCGACGTCTGGCACGATACGCCGCTCACCGAGATTGCGGCGTTACAGCAGGCATTGATGGAACAGCGTACGGATGTGATTACGCAGCCTGCCGCCCATCGCCGTAAAAAATTATTGATCGCCGATATGGATTCGACGCTAATCGAGCAGGAATGCATCGATGAGATGGCGGCGGCGCTCGGCCTGAAAGAGCAAATTGCACATATCACTGCCCTCGCGATGAATGGCGAGCTCGATTTTGCGGCAGCCTTGGCCGAACGCGTTGCGTTGTTAAAAGGGTTAAGCAAAAGCGAATTGCAGGAAGTCTATGATACGCGCATTACGATGATGCCGGGTGCGAAAACGCTCACCGCAACGATGAAAGCGCATGGTGCTTATGCGGTAATCGTGTCCGGCGGGTTTACGTTTTTCACATCACGCGTCGCCGATGTATTGGGATTCGATGAAACCCATAGCAACGAGCTTGAAATCGTTAAAGGCCAACTGACCGGGCGCGTTTTACCACCGATTTTTGATTCGAGCAGTAAGCTCTATACCTTAGTGAATTTACTGCAAGCACGCGACTGGCAGCGCGAGGATGTGCTGGCCATTGGCGATGGCGCGAATGATATTCCGATGTTGCAACATGCAGGACTTGGCGTCGCCTGCCATGCCAAGCCGGTGGTACAACAGCAATGCAATGCGCAGTTAAACTTTAACGATCTCTCTGCACTGCTCTATGTGCAGGGCTATACGCGCAGTGCGTGGGTTAGCTAACTCTCAGGATGATGCTTATTTGTCTTTCGTCGGAATCGTCACAAAGGACACTTCGCCACGACGCGTGACACGTAAGAGCGCATAGTCTTTGCCTGCCTTTTTGGCTTCCGCGACCGCCTGATTCAACTCCGCAATGCTTGTCACTTTTTGCTGATTTGCTTCGATAATCACATCGCGCGGCTGCAGCTTCGCTTCAAAGGCTGGCGTGTTCGGTTCAACGCGGATAACGACCACGCCATTCGTGTCGCCCTCCAGTTGCAGCTGATTACGCAACTCGCGAGTTAAAGGCGCTACTTTCGCGCCCATCCAATCACTGGAACGGGACTGTTTGGTTTCCGGCTCTTGCGGGGTTGCAGCTTCGGCGACTTCTTCCTCTTCATACAACTCGCCTAAGGTCACGCTAACCGTTTTGGTATTCTCATCGCGCCAAATCGAAAGCGAGACGCGGGCATCGATTTTGGTTTCTGCCACCATACGCGGCAAATCGCGCATTTCTTTCACTTCGCGGCCGTCGAATTCCAGAATGATATCCCCTTCTTTGACCCCTGCTTTTGCGGCGGGGCTATCCGGCGTGACGTCGAGCACCAGTGCGCCATGCGGCTTATCCAGCCCCAAACTATCGGCCAGCTCTTCGGTGACATGCTGGATCTTCACGCCCAACCATCCGCGTTGCGCTTTGCCATATTCGCGCAATTGTTCCAGCACGGGTTGCGCCAAAGCAGAGGGAATGGAAAAGCCGATACCAATGTTACCGCCGGTCGGCGAGAAGATCGCCGAATTGACACCCACGACCTTACCATTCATATCAAACAGCGGGCCGCCGGAATTACCACGGTTGATCGCCGCATCAGTCTGAATGAAATCATCAAACGGTCCGGCATTAATATTGCGCGAACGTGCGGAAACAATCCCAGCTGATACTGAGCCGCCCAGGCCGAACGGATTGCCGATGGCAACGACCCAGTCGCCGACACGTAAATCATCCGAATCGCCGAATTCGACGTAAGGCAAATCTTTCGCATCGATTTTAATTAAGGCCAGATCGGTTTTGGCATCACGGCCGATCAGCTTCGCTTCATATTGTGTTTCGTCCTGAAAATTAACAACGATCTCATCGGCTTTTTCGACGACGTGGTTATTGGTGACAATGTACCCATTCGGGTCGATCACAAAGCCGGAGCCAAGCGACGTGACATCTTGTGCCATGCCTTGCCCTTCGCCAAAACGCTCCTGAAACTTTTCGAAGAATTCTTTAAAAGGATCTGCCTCTTCCGGTAGTCCACGGAAATCGAATTGAAATGGTAGCCCGCCCCCGCCTTGCACCTTTTGCGTGGTCGAAATATTGACGACCGCCGGTGAAAGCGTTTCGACCAGCGGCGCGAAACTGCCAGGCGCCGGACGGGCGATGGCAACGCTGCTGGTACAGAGAATCAGAATGGCGGTGAGGCGGGCTAACATGCTAGTTCAACTCCTGTAAGAATTCGCTCTCTGGCGATAAGATCATGGTCGTATCGTCTTTTTTCAAGGCCTTGCGATAGGCTTGCATCGAGCGGTAGAAATTAAAGAATTCGCGATCCTGATTAAACGCGTCGGCATAGGTTTTCGTTGCCACCGCATCGCCTTGACCGCGAATGATTTCCGAATTTTTCTGCGCTTCCGCAATAATCTCGGTTTGTTCACGCTCGGCAATCGCACGAATTTCTTTGGCTTTCTCTTCCCCTTCGGCGCGGAATTTTTGCGCTTCTTTGGTAAAGTCTTTGCGCATCCGCTCAAAGGTGGCTTGCGAAATGTCATCCGGCAGATCGGCCCGCATGATGCGCACATCGACCACTTCGATACCAAATCCCTGCCGCTGACGACGGCTGCCTTCTTCCACTTGCGCAAATTGCTCAGCGGTTTCCGACGTGGCTTGCTTATTCACCGCGCGTTCGATCTGATTCATAATGTCAGTACGTTTTTCCGACAGCAAATCACTCAACGAATTACTCGCGATAATTTTACGCATATTGGCGATGACAATGGACGACAAACGCGCTTCCAGATTGGCTTCATTACGCACGGCTTGGTAAAACTTGACTGGGTTGACGATTTTATAGCGTACAAATGCATCGATCACGACGCGTTCTTCCACATCGGCTTTCCGGTCTTTGGTGATGAATTCCTGCTGCGGTGCATTGAACTCTAGCAAGCGATTGTCGAAATAGACCACCGTATCCACGAAGGGTACTTTGAAGTTTAGCCCCGGCTCATCGACCACGCGCTGAATTTCACCGAAGCGCACCACCAGTGCCTGCTGCACCTGATTCACGATAAATGCTGATTGATACACCACGATCAGCACCACAGCCAACACGATTGCGGCTAAGGTTAATTTACTCATTGCTCGCTCCTTTCGTGCTGCGCAATTCGTTCAGCGGCAAATACGGCAATACGCCCTGAGTACCACCGCCCGACTGATCGATGACGATTTTATTCATGCCCGACATCAGCTCTTCCATGGTTTCCAAATAAATACGTTTGCGGGTTACGTCTTCCGCTTGTTTATATTCAGTGTAGACCGACACGAAACGCGCAGCGTCACCTTCCGCTTCTGCGGTAACGCGTGCCTTATACGCTTCAGCATCCTGCACCATTTTCACCGCTTCCCCTTTGGCCCGCGGAATAATCTGGTTACGATACCCTTCAGCAACAGATTCAGCCGTTTCGCGATCCTGCTCGGCACGTTTGACATCCTGAAACTCGTCAATGACCGGTTGCGGCACATCCGGACGCGACAGGTTGACGGCGATAATTTCGACGCCAGCACCATATTCATCGAGCATATCCTGCATCAATTCACGGGTATCTTCGGCAATTTCTGATTGCGCGGTTGTCAGCACATCGCCCAGTTTGTTCTGGCCAATCACTTCACGCATCGCGCTTTCCGCGACCGGTTTGATCGTTCCTTCTGGATCGCGCACATTGAACAAGAAATTCTGCGGCACGGTAGAATCGATCTTCCATTGCACTTCGAAATCAATGTCGACAATGTTGCGGTCGCCCGTCAGCATCAGGCTTTCTTTGCTTGTAGCGCTGGTACGGCCACCGCCTGTGCGAGACCCGACTTCGACTTTATTGACGGAAGTGACGGATGGAATCATGACCGTTTCCACCGGATAGGGCAGATGGTAATTCAGACCCGGCCCTGTAGTGCGATGATATTCTCCGAAGCGTAAAACCACGCCCAACTCATCCGGATTGACGCGGTACAGGCCGGAACCCAGCCATAAGACCACAAGCGCTACGACCACCAAACCGATGATTTTACCACTGTTCGGATCGCCGCCGCCGGTGCGTCGCCGCCCGCCATCGCCAAACATACCACGAAACGAATCTTGGCTTTTGCGCAAGAGATCGTCGAATTCTTTGTTACGTTCCGGACGGCGTCCATTGCCGCCTCCGCCGCCACTGGGTGTATTACCCCACGGGCCTTTTTGTGCCATAGGCTTGTCCTCCATGCTTTGCCATGTAATATATAGCGAAACTCAGAGGCTTCAAGCGTTCCCTATGAAAGCACCATCAATCAACCACGACCCGTTACCCTATGTTGACAAGATTATCGCAATCGGCTCCGGCAAAGGCGGCGTCGGCAAATCCACCGTCACCAGCTGTCTGGCGCATGCGCTAGTCGCAGATGGCAAGCGCGTCGGCATTTTGGATGCGGATGTGCATGGCCCCTCAATTCCGCAGATGCTTGGGATCGCAACGGTCGGCCAGCCAGAAGTGAAAGAGGAGCAGATGCTGCCTATCATGGGTCATGGTATTGCCACTATGTCGATGGCGCATCTCGCCCCCGGCAAGGCCGCCATCTGGCGCGGACCGATGGTGACGAAAGCGCTGGTGCAGATGCTGCGCCATGTACGCTGGGGCACGCAAGATGCACCGCTGGACGTTCTGTTGATCGACCTACCCCCTGGGACGGGCGACATTCACCTGACCCTGTTACAGCAAGCGCCGATTGATGGCGCCTTCGTGGTCACGACACCGCAGCCTATTGCTGTTATCGATGCTGAAAAAGCCGCGCAGTTATTTTTAAAAGCGAACATCCCGCTATTAGGCATCATCGAGAATATGAGCATTCTTGCCCTACCCGATGGCGGATCACTCCAGCCCTTTGGCGCAGGCGGCGGTCAGCAACTCGCCGAGAAAGCGCACGTGCCATTATTAGCGCAGCTGCCATTGGATAGCGAATTGCGCGAGGCGATGGATGAAGGCAAACAGCCGCCCAATCTCGCGCCTTTTGAAGCGTTACTTCCCGCGTTGCGTGGGTGAGCCTGAAGCGGTGGGAGAAATGTCGACAATCTCACACTGAGCGTCGAACGCGATTTCGGTGATCGGCTGCGTATAACTCTGTGTGGTTTTCAGCATCGCAATGCGTTCCGCTTCGGCGGGATGCGCATTGCCGGATTCGGTGTTTGTCGCCTCTAAAAGTCCGATCATCGTATCCGCGCCAACATATTTGGCCGCAAAATAATCCACCTCGCATTCTTCTGCCTTGGCTGGGGTGCGATCAATGCCTGCCCAGTGAAGCGCAACGTCAACAAGCGATGGTGGCTCTAGCTTGCTTTTGACAAAATGCCCCCATTCATGCTCGATCACACCGCTGAATTGCTCAGCTGTGAGCTTATCAGCATCAACTGTATCCGGGCTTACGACAAAAACGTTCTCTTTGAAATCGTAACGCGCATTGATTCCTTTTAGCTCTGAATCGACTACAATGCCGGGTTTGAAATAAACGGTGTCCGGATAATCGGCATGAATGCGCGTATAGAGTTCATCAATGACCTCGTAATAGGCAGGATTGTTCACGGGATCGAGAGGAGTGCGCGCCATTCTGTAGTATAACAGAAATTGCGTTTTCTATTATATCAATTTTGCGGGTGCCGGCACATTATCCATTCTGCATCGGCATGGCTGCCCACATAATAGGTATACTCGCCGATTATCTTAAAGCCGCGCTTTTCGTAAAAACGTAGGCCGCGCGGATTTTCGGAATAAACCGTTAAATAGACTGCATGATTGGGATATGGCTCCAAGGCCTGTTGCATCAGCCGGTCCGCCAGTCCGGTGCCTTGCCAGGGAGCGTCCAGATATAATCGGGTGAGCTCGATATTGTGGGCTGATGGATGTTCGATCGGCAAGCTCAACGCGCGCACCTGCGCATAGCCCGCGATGGTATTTTCAGCCGTTTCCGCTAGCCACAGCCCTCCGTCGCGCGCAGCGGCCCGAAAATAATCGGCACTTAAAAGCGTCTGGAAATACTGCTGCAAATCTTCGGCGCTATACGAAACGTAATGAAAGGTTTCGGCGAACACCCGCTGCGCGAATGCCGCCAGCGCTGGCGCATCTGATATGCGCGCCTTCCGCAAAAGCGGTGGCGTCACGCCTTGCCGAGTGTTGCCATTAATTCGCCCCATTCGCGCTTGGTCAGGCCAGAGTTTTCCTGCGTCACGTCTTCGCCCGCTAGCATGCGTTTGACAACATCGACGCCCGTGCCTGACAGATGCGCGCCTTGCATGCGATATTCCTCGAACGCTTCCGCGGCATGCGGCACCCATTTTTTCACCACATCCAACATCACATCCGCATAGGCGCGAATTTCATATTGCGCATGGGAATCCGCGCGTAGCATCAGGAAGTGGAACAGGTTATGCAGGTCGATTTTCCAATACCATTGCGTGTAGTAATTCATCGTCAGATTCATGCGTGCCAGTTCACGCGCGATGCCAGTTTTGTTCTCGTCCAGCACATTGCCCTGCGCGTCGCAATTCATCAGCTCTTCATAATGCCCGTAACATTGCTCCGAATCATTTTTCAGAATCTCTAACACCCGCGCAGCTTCCAGTTCCGACAACGTGTCACCTTCGGCGCGGCCTTGATGATTCGCCGCCGATTGCGGAGCTAGTTGCGCCATTTGCGGCACGTAGAATTCTTTATCCAAAATCGAATAACGGGCCGAGTATTCGTTCACATTGGCGGTACGATGGCGAATCCATTGCCGCGCCACAAACATGGGCAGTTTGACGTGAAATTTGATCTCACACATTTCAAATGGCGTTGAATGCCAATGGCGCATCAAATAACGAATCAGCCCGCGATCTTCGCTGACTTTCTTGGTGCCTCTTCCGTAAGAAACCCGCGCCGCCTGCACAATAGCCGCGTCGTCACCCATATAATCGATCACCCGCACAAACCCATGATCCAACACGGGCAGCGGCTCATACAGCACGGCTTCCAATTCCGGCGACACCGGGCGATAGGTCTGTTGTAAATCGGATTTCGCGGCGGCAACTTCCGCCTGTTGTTCGGCATTCAATGGCATGATCGGGCTTCCTCTATTCTTACCGCTATACCATAGGCACAAACCCGCCTATGCGCTAGCGAAGAGTCAGAGATTGGGGATGTTTTAGCTACGTTGCAGCAGTTCTTCGATGCCCGTATTCACCGCTGCCGTACGCGTCAGTTGCGGCGTCACACGGCCCGAATGCTCATCACCGCCCGTTACACCCGGCAAAGAGCCAGAGATCGATGCATTGGAGAAAGGCACCCCACCCCGCGCACTACGCGTCACCTGCACCGCAGCCAGATTCAACCCGGCAAGGGCGTCATGGTCTAACGATGCAAACTGCTCATTAGATGTTCCCAGAACAGCCGCTTCCTGGAGCGGGCGCTGCAATTCGTTTTGCTTAGAAATCATGTATTGCGCGTCTTTTACGAACTCGCCCAGTTCTTTAAAGAATGCATGTTTCGCCTCCCCTAACAGGCCGTTTTGAGGCGTATTGTTATTTCCATCGAGGAAGAGGTGATCCGCTTTATCTCGCAATTGTGCGGCCTTATCCAAAATCGCTTTTTGCTGAGCCGGAGTTTGCGCCCCTGTATCAGGCAAAGCATAGAGCAGCGCAATCGCCGTTTCTGCCTGCATATTGTATTGCTGGAACACATCCAACACAGCGAAGTCTTCTGCGACTGGTTTAAAGTCCGCATCTTGATGCTTTTGCAATTCGGCTTGCCCTTTGGGACTTTGCAGGAAATCAAAGAGCTTATTGATTGCATTTTCTAGGTCATTAAACTCGGCAATTTCATTGCCACTACCCTGCGCCACGCGTGTTTGCACATAGGTTTGTGCAACGTGAAGATCTGCATCAGGATTTTGCGCAAACCAATCTTTGACCGCTTCGTTATGCTGCAAAACTGTCAGCAATTCGTTATACGTCATATATTCTAAGTTGCGTTTATCCTCTTGAGAGAGCTCTTTACTCGCAGATGCTGCAGGGTCATGTTGGAAATAGGCGACCTGCAACTGAGCGTGACGGTCAAGCAAAACGCCCGTAGACTCATTGATCGCTTCTGCCATTTTGACGGCATGATCACGTTGTGTCACATAGGCCTGCCATTCAGCTTGTGTGGCACGTTGATACAACCCGCGGCTTGCTTCTAATAGCCCCCCATAATGGCTCGCATTTAAAGAATTGGGATCGCGGAATATCTCATCAGGACGTGATACGGGTCCACGCAGATAATCTTTTTCAATGACTTCCAGCGTCGCTGCAACTTGGCTGTGGAAACGCTCCAAGCTGATCGGAGTTTCCTGATTCACCACATGATTGAGCAGACGTTGATAAATTGGGCCTTGCTGAAGCAAATCATTATATAATTCTTTAGCCGTGACTGCAGAGGCATACGCTGTCGCTTCGGCGTCGTGTTTTTGATAATATGCTTCTGCCATTTGACGCAAATTTCTATTAAAGCCTGACTTAAATCCTGGCGCTAAATCTTTAGAGATACGGCCTAAGTCTGCCAGCTTTTCTTCAACGGTTTGTCCTTGGGGCGCTAATGCCGCATGAAAGAACGTATCGACAGCGGGTTTCTCAGTTGAACCCCCAAAGCCTAAGAAGCCTTCGTTTACTTCAACCGGCATTTGCATCATTTCCAGCATCATTTGATAATGCGGATGGCTGGCATCAATCCGCCCTTGAGCAATACCGCGCATTACACCAGGAATCAGGTCCACAAAATCTTTTTGATTTACGGCCATTTCAGTCTGAGGCGGCTCTAATTTTTGCATGTAATCCCGATATTCATACAAGCTTTGACCGGCAGCACGCATGGCTTCCATTCGTGCGTGCAGAACAGAATCTGCTGCATTACCGCGGAAAGCCGTAGCGATGGCCAACACATCTTGCCGCAACGAACGCGGGACATATTGTTCTAATTTCGGATTGCTATGAATCGCTTCCAATAATCCCTGATCTAATCCTTCACTAATGAATCCACCAAATCCCAATGCTGCGTGAGCCGATAATGCGCCCAGAATTAGATTCCGTTCATCGGCATTCAAATCTTCCGCTTCCATTACCAGATCTGCGTAATACATGCTTTCTGCTGCGGCGACCCCGCCACCAATTAATGGAACAGCGCCTGCTGCGTATACAGAGGTCTTACCTACAGCACGAAATATTTTAGCCGCACGTGGTAACTCGTGAAGCGCTTCTTTTGCCGCAACTCGCTCAGCACGTAATGCATCGACTTTAAGCGCCAAATCACTATCTAAAGTAGCACGCGCCCGCACATCCATGCGCGCCAGGCGGATATTTTGCACAGGATTTGTCACGGCATCCATGGCGCCGCTAGCTACATTACCTATCGCAGCAATACTTGCTTTAGTTGTTCCTGCCGCCAGCTTAGCTGCAGGCCATCCAATGCGATAAGCCACTGTACCACCCGCTGCTGTCGTTATGCCAACACCGGTATAATAGGCTGCGCTATGGCTAAAGCTTTTGTCATACACATCTTCATGCGCTGAATAATAATCGTTGATGTCGACGCGTTGCGAACCCGTAATATCTGCCTCACTATAATAAGAAGGCAATTGATCTTTGTTGAGCACCCCGTTGTCATTCAATTGAGTAATGCGCTCTGCCGTTTCTGCGTTAATCCCATTAGCGGAAAGAATATTCTGCACTTCTGCTGCACCCTGAACAATGCTAGAAGAACTGCTAAATTCGCTCATTGCTTTTTGCACATCGAATGTGGTGAAAAAAGTTACCACCGCGCTTAAGAACTGCTGCCAGCCAGAGGGGTTTTGTTCGGCTTCCCACGCATCCGACGCTTCTTTGGCAATACGACGTATTTTATCATTATCTATAACTAAGCGGCCATTCTCATTGCGCATACCCACCGCTTCCTGGAAGGAAGCATCGTTACGGTCCCAATATTGCACCCATGCTTGCTGGCGTTCCGTCAACTCACGGCGTTCATTCGGGTTATCTGCCTGCTGCGTGCCATTCAGCGCTAAGTCCGCCGCTTCTGTAGTGACACGGATTGGATCGGCGAGCCCGTCGACAAAGGCCCCAAACATACCAACACTTGACGGTGTTAATTCATCCAGAATACGGCTACTTTTTTGTAACAAGGTGATCCGCTCTGCCGTGCTCGACTGGAACATTAATGCCCCGTCTTCCATTAGCATTTCGTAGATGCGATCTTCAACTTGTTGTCTGGTTAATGCCATAGACTATTTTTCTCCTACATTAGAAGAATACCATCGCAATATGACGGTTTTGTGACAAGCCTATAAGAAAATAGGTAAAATTTTAGGGAAATAGGTGCGGAATTACTTCACGAAACGGTAGAGTTCGGCGCCGTGATCGCGTAGCCAGTCTTTCCAATCGCGGTAATCCGGGCAAATGTCTTCGACGCGAGACCAGAAGACCGCGCTGTGATTCATGTGACGCAGATGGGCGACTTCGTGGCTGGCGACATAGTCCAGCACTTCGTAAGGAGCGAAGACCAAACGCCAAGAAAACATAAGGTTACGGGTGGTTGAGCAGCTGCCCCAACGGCTACGCGTGTCACGCAGCGTGACGCGGTTGATGCTACGGCCGATCGCAGCGGCTTTGGCTTCAGATAAGGCTTGCAGCTCACCACGGACGATTTTTTTCAACACCGTTTCAATCTGTTCGCCGGAGCTTTTGCTGGCGTCAGGACGAATATGCAATGCGGTGGCGGTGAGCTTGAAAGGCTTAGAAAGCTCAGGATCGCGGAGAATTTGCACTTGCTGGCCTAAAATCGGGAGCGTGACACCGAAACGCAGCTTCTTTTTTTCTGGCATCCGCGCTAAGGTATTGGCAATCCAGTCGCTTTTTGCGTTTACGAAGGCAACACCCTCATCAAAGCGGGTACGTTGCGGCAGGGTTAAGGAAAAGCCGTGCTCTGTCGGGATATAGCGCAAATACATACGCTTAGCACGACGATTGCGCGTGACGCGCAGCGGAACGGTGCGTTGCCCTACTTCTAGGATATGTGCCAGATCTTCAGCCATGCGAGCGTGTCTCCTGCGGTTATACACAAGGATATCCGGTTGTGGGGCTTGGCCCTTTCGCCGGAATTATTTTGCGCTAAGCTAGCCGAAAACCCCGTACGGTCAATCGGCAATATTGCCACCCGTGCACAGCAAACGGCAACTGGTTGAAAAGATGCGATATCCACAGCATTTCGTAGAACGCTTGAAAAGCATGGCCAGCGTGTCTTCCGTAATTGGAAGCCGCATTACGGTGACGCGCGCGGGCAAGGAATACAAGGCCTGCTGCCCATTTCACAATGAAAAAACGCCTTCTTTTACCATTAACGACACGAAAGGTTTTTACCATTGCTTCGGCTGCGGCGTGCATGGGGACGTGATCGGCTTTATTGCGGAATATGAGAAGCTTAGCTATCGCGAAGCCATTGAACAACTGGCCAGTGAGCTAGGCGTCACCTTGCCGCAGCCCGATGTGCGGGAACAAAAGCGTGAAAAGCGGCGACTGGATTTACAGGAAATCAATGACTTGGCCTGCCGCTGGTTCGAAATGCAACTGCAAACGACCGGTGGGCACCGCGCCCGAACCTATCTGGAGCAACGAGGCCTTAGCGCGGAGACCATCCAGCAGTTTCGCTTAGGTTTTGCACCTGACGATCGGCAAGCCATTGTTAAAGCTTTGGCGGGACACGGCGTCGAGGTGCCGGATATGGTGGCTGCCGGACTGCTCGCCAAAAATGACCGCGGTGAGACGTATAGCCGGTTTCGAGGGCGGATTATGTTCCCGATCACGACACCGCGGGGCGATGTGATCGCTTTCGGGGGACGGATTCTGGACAGCAACGCCAATCCCAATGCACCGAAATATTTGAATTCACCTGAAACCGAAGTCTTCCACAAAGGGGAGCAGCTCTATCATTATGGCCCGGCGCGACACGCCGCGCAGGAACAGGCGCTGGTTATCTGTGAGGGCTATATGGATGTCATTGCGTTAGCCCAAGCGGGCTATCACGCGAGCGTGGCACCCTTGGGAACCGCAATGACCGAAACCCAGTTGCGTCTCTGCTGGGCGGCAAGCGATACGCCGGTGTTAGCACTGGATGGCGATGCCGCAGGCGAGCGGGCGATGACGCGCGCGGCGGATCTGGCACTGCCGATGCTGCAACCCAGTAAAAGCCTGAAAATATTGACCCTTCCCAAAGGGGAAGACCCGGATAGTTTCGTGAAAAGCCAAGGCTTGCGCGCTTGGCGACAGGCCGTGGAGGGCGCGCGCGACTTGTCCGAGTTGCTGTGGGACCGTATTGCGGCCCTGCCCGCGCAATCGCCGGAACAACGCGCCGCTCAGGATCAGGCCGCCGACCATCTAGCGCAACAGATTGCCCATTCTGGCGTGCAACAGCATTATCGCAGTTATTTGCGGGACCGACTGCGGGATGCGCGCTGGCAACAAGGCACAACGCGCAAAAAAACCGAAACCCGCAGCGCGCCACGCCTGCCGAGCCTGCCTGACCCACAAAATACCCAAGCGTTGCAGCAGCGTGTGACGCTGTATTTTATGGGCCTGTGTTGCGCCTGCCCCGCTTTGCTGGCGGAAGCGCAAAGCGAGCATATTCTAACGCATACCCCGCTGCCCGCACCCTGGCACGCGATGGGCGACTGGTTGCTGCACTGGGCAGCGGCGCAAGAGGATTTGCACGGAGAGGACATGGCGGACAGTTTAAAAACTGCATTAGCCAGCCGCACCGGCAGCACCGGATGGGAGCTGTTTCAGCGCACCTATCTACCCACGGCCAGCGACCCGGAGCACCTACAGCTTCTGGCGAAACAATTAGGGCAACGCTGGCAATATTATGCCATGTTGCAGGAATATCAGGCCTTTCAGCGGCAGGTTGGCACGCAAATGGACGATGCCGCCTATCGAAGAATGCAGGCATTACAACGCGAAGTGCTGCATTTCCAACAAGCCGCCGGAGCCCTTCCTGACGCATGGATGCAGGAATGAGCTTTTGAGAAAAACCATTCTTTTAAGGGGATAATCGCGCGCAATGCTTGATTTTCGCTTATGTGCTCTTTATATCCCTGTTGTTTAGCCCTAATCTAATACAGACAAGAAAGTATCGAGGTCTATGGCCATTACGTCGAAATCAAAAGCCCCCGCTAAATCGACTGCGAAGAAAAAACCTGCTAGCGCGCCTGCCAAAAAGGCTGCGAGCAAACCGGTTGCAAAAAAAGCAGCGCCGGTCAAAAAAACCGCTCCCGCTGCCAAAGCAGCGCCTGCAAAGAAAACCGCAGTCGCCAAAGCGCCTGCTAAAGCTACGGCTGCGGCAAAAGCGCCGGCGAAGAAAGCCTCTGCAACGAAAGCTGCGGCAACAAAACCTGCTGCGAAAGCGTCGGCTGCTTCGAAAACGAAACAGTCTGCGAAGGCAGCCCCTGCTAAAAAATCTGGTGGGAAGAAAGAAAAACCCGCACCAAAAACCAATAAGCAAACCGCTGCAGCCGTAGCCGCTGCCTCTGACGATACGGCAAAAACCGATGCGTCGATTACGCTGTCGGATGCCGTCCTGCAAAAACTTATCAAGCTCGCCAAGTCGAAAAAAGATATTCTGACCTATGACGAGCTAAACAAAAAACTTCCTTCCGGCATTTCTACTGATGGTATCGAGCAAGTCATTGGTGAGTTGGAAAAACATAAAATCCGTGTACTTGAAATCGATGATGCGGACGATGTCATGTTCAACGATGACGATGAAGAGGCCGCGGAAGACGAAAGCGCGGAAGAGTCATCGTCGGATGACGACAACAAATACGGCCGCTCTGACGATCCGGTGCGCATGTATCTGCGCGAAATGGGAAATGTCGAGCTATTAAGCCGTGAAGGCGAGATCGAAATCGCCAAACGTATCGAATCAGGCCGCGATATGATTCTGCGGTCCTTATGCGAATCACCGACCGTTATTAACCAGATTATGGCATGGCGCGATGCACTGTCCTCTGGCGAAATGCTGCTGCGTGACATGATCGATCTGGACGCGACCTATGGCGCGGGTACGGAAGATAAATTCGACGATGCCGAGCGCGAAAAAGAATCTCTGGAAGATGAATATGACGGAGATGACGAGGACGAAGACGACGAAGACGAGGATGAGGAAAGCGAAGAAGGCGACGGCGAAAAAGCGAAAGCCGAAGAGGAAGATGAATTCGATGATACGTCACTCTCTCTAGCCGCCATGGAAAACGCGCTGATGCCGCAGATTCTGGAAATTCTGGATAGTTTTTCTAAAACCGGCAAAGCCATGAATAAGCTGCACGAGAAACGCCTGATGAGCTCACTGGGAGATGGTGAGTTCAAAGATGCGGATCAAAAGAAATACGATAAACTGCATGTGGATCTGGTTGAGATTGTCATGTCGATCAAGTTCAACACGCTGCGCATTGAAGAGCTGATGGAGACCTTGTTCGAGATCAACAAATTGCTCATCGGTCGTGAAATGGAGCTGCTGCGCATGGCAGAGAAAGCCAAAGTCACGCGTAAAAGCTTCCTGCAGCATTATCAGGGCAATGAAATCAATCCCGATTGGTTGAAAGAAGCGGCTAAATATAAAGACAAAGGCTGGAAAGAATATGTGGCCGAGCATCAGGGTGAGGTCGAAGAGATTCGCAGCGACATTCGCAAAATCGCTCATGAAGTCAGCACCGATATTCCTGAGTTTAAACGCATCGTTTCTGCCGTCTCGAAAGGCGAGCGCGATGCCAGCCGCGCCAAGAAAGAAATGATTGAGGCGAATCTGCGTCTGGTGATTTCGATTGCGAAAAAATATACCAATCGCGGGCTGCAATTCCTTGATCTGATTCAGGAAGGCAATATCGGCCTAATGAAAGCGGTCGATAAATTCGAATATCGCCGTGGCTATAAATTCTCGACCTATGCGACATGGTGGATTCGTCAGGCCATCACCCGTTCCATCGCCGATCAGGCGCGCACCATTCGTATTCCGGTCCATATGATCGAGACGATCAATAAGATTGTGCGGACCTCGCGTCAGATGTTGCACGAAATGGGCCGCGAGCCGACGCCGGAAGAGTTGGCAACGCGTCTGGTAATGCCCGTCGACAAAGTGCGGAAAGTCATGAAAATCGCCAAAGAGCCGGTATCACTTGAGACCCCGATTGGCGACGAAGACGATTCACATCTGGGTGATTTCATTGAAGATAAGAACGCGATTCTTCCCGTTGAATCAGCGATTCACAATAACCTTCGCGAAACAACGACACGCGTGCTGGCCTCCCTGACACCGCGGGAAGAACGCGTGCTGCGCATGCGTTTCGGCATCGGCATGAATACCGATCACACGCTGGAAGAAGTTGGACAACAGTTCAGCGTGACGCGTGAGCGGATTCGTCAGATTGAAGCGAAGGCGTTGCGTAAGCTGAAGCATCCGAGCCGTAGCCGCAAGATTCGCAGCTTCCTGGACAACTAAACATGACGCAACCGCCGGTGGTCGATTCGCAGGCAAAGGCGCGTAAACTCATTGAGTTGATGCAGCTGAGCTTACCGATCATGCCCGCCACGGTCTTTCTGATTCTTTATCTGATGGACGTCTTTGATGTCGTCACTTGCGTATTAATCGCGCTGGGCGTGGCCGTTATCGAATATGTGAGCTTTCGCATGATGCGACGCGCGCTCATCAAAAATAATACGTTGTCCGAAGAATCGCAGTCTGAGCAACTTTGACCACGGCCGAAGCTTGCTTTTGATGCCACCTGCTGAAACAGTTATCTCATGATTTTACGCCTCGCACTTCTCGGCGCAGCCCTGTTCGGCTGGTTCTATTTCCCCGGTATTATTACCGGCGATGCCGCGTTTCAATTTGTGCAGATTCGCACCGGCTTCATCAACAATCTGCATCCGCCGATCATGGCGTGGATGTGGCAAGGCTTTGACCTCGCCGGATTACATTACGGCTGGTTTTGGCTGGTACCGCTGCTCTTCTACTGGGTGATTGCCGCACGCATCGCGCAGTTGGCATTGCCTCGCGGGTGGCAGCAATGGCTGGCTTTCGCGGCCATGACGCTTATGCCTCCGCTCTTCTATATTTTTACTGCCATCTGGAAAGACAGCTTTTTGCTTGTCGGTTTGATGCTGATGGTGCTGGCCTGTTTACTGCAGGCGATCTACATCGCGAAGCGCCAAAACCACCTGCAGGACGACCCGGTGCAATCGCGTCTTGTGCGCCTGAAGTGGATCGCGCTGAGTCTGTTTATTCTTGGCATCGCGCTCAGCATTGCCGTGCGCCACAATGCATTACCCGCCATTTTGCCATTCCTAATGTGGTGGCTATGGCCGCGCCTTCAGGGCATTAAAAATCTGATCGCGAGCGGGTTAATCATGCTACTGGTTCTGGCCGCTGGATGGGGGTTAAACCAAGTGCCGGAATATCGCACGTCGATGTGGCCAACCGTCGGCTTGTGGGATTTGGCTGCGATGTCAATTTCCGAGAATAAACTCATCCTCCCGGAAAGCGCTTTCGGTACTGAGAATGTCACGCTGGAAGAAATCCGTCGCGAATTCTCACCACTGGCCAATACGACGCTCTGCCGTTACATCGACGGGCGTGGCCGTTTGGTCGCCTGTATGGAAGATTTACCGCTGATCCGTGGCAATCTGCTTCCGCATGAGGCGGTGCAACCGCTCATTCGCCATTGGGTGCAGATGATCGGCGAACATCCCGAATCCTATCTGGCGCATCGCTGGCGAGTCACCTGCTACCTGCTCGATCTATGTCACGACCCTGATCAGCCGGGCATCATCACGCATCCCTTCCCGGTCGAAGCTTACCAGGGGCATTGGTATGAAGGGCCAACGGCAGAAGCACTCAACATTCACATTGATTCTCCGCGCGAGGCGGCAATCGACACGTCACTGGCCATCCGCTGGTTACGTTTTCATACCGTGCTGATGAGTCCGTGGGTCTATATGCTGGGCTTGCTGAGCCTACTGCCGTTGCTCTGGCGCAAGCGGGGCACGCGCTATGGCGCGCTTGGACTCACCATCAATACGAGCGCATGGCTGATGGCGCTGCCGCTGTTTTTCATCGTGCCTAATTTACAGGTGCGCTATCTCATCTGGCCGATTTGCGCTAGCATTCTCTGCCTGATTTGCTATGCTGCCTCCCGACAACAGGAGTAAGGCATATGGCGCATTTCGGCACGCGATTATTCACCTTTTTCAAAGGCCGTCAGGTGGGGGTCGATGAATTCGGCAACCGCTATTTTACTGAGCGCAGCGTCGCCAAAGGCCGTCGCACGCGCCGCTGGGTGATGTATAAAGGCGCGCCCGAGCCTTCAAAAGTGCCGCCGCATTGGCATGGCTGGCTGCATTATACGACCGATAAATATCCCAAGCTATCCGAGCCGACGCGGCAACATGATTGGCAGAAAGACCACCTGCCCAACCTGACCGGCACCAAAGTGCGCTATCTGCCGAAAGGCCATATTTTACGCGGTGCAACGCGTCAGAAAAATGCAGCGGATTATAACGCCTGGACACCCGACGCGTAATTATTCCGCTTCCCAGCGCGCAGTAAGCGTGCCCAAAGCCATCGGCAATTCCGCTGCAATCGGAAATCCATCCTGACTACGTACATAGACGGTCAATAGCGGATCGCCCTCCGCATAGCGCTTCTTTTCTTTTTCCGTAAATCCATCGACCAGTTCCCGCGTTAAAGCCAGCCGCGTCACCGGCACTTGGTGATCGTTGATGGTCATCATCCCTGCGCCCAGATGCTGAAAATGAATGCGGGCCAGTCGCTGGCCATCATACATCAGCAACGCATCGCTTTCGCCTTCTTGCAGCTGTTGTAAGCGGTCTGGCAATGCAAACAGAGCGCTAATTGGTGTATCCGCACCTTTAACCTTCGCCGCATCCACAGGGGGACGGTGCGACGGTTCATCCTCCGGCTCTACCACGCGTTCGGTCAGAGTGCCGCTGCTATCGAAGCGCAGCAAAGTATGTTTGTTTTCGGCTTTATTCGTCGTTTCGTAACGCCGGATTTGGCCATCGGCATCGACCTCCGCTTCGCTGTAGGTTTTCATCGCTTTAAACATTCGCACGATGCCGGAGCTTTTAAAGTCGGTCACCACATGCTGCTGATCACCCTTGGCTTCCACGGCCATCCAGAGTTTGGCAAACGGAATCCCCGCAAACGCAAAATACCAGGTGCCACGCATGCCGTTAGCGGGCTGTGCCAGCGCCAGCTGCGGTAGCAATAGGCTGATAAGTATGATCTTGATGCAGCGGCTTCGGTTTCCCATATGCAGTATATAAGGCAGAAAGTTGAGGTTGGAATGCAATTTGAGAATTATACGGATAAAGCGAAGAAAATCCTGCAGGCGGCGCAGGCGCTGGCCTTGCGTCAAAGCCATCAGCGCTTCGAGCCTGCACATGTGTTTCTCAGCCTGCTTGAAGAAGATACGACCGCCATCCAACTGCTGATTGCGGCGGGCGGCAAGGTCGATCAGATTCGCGGCGCGGCGGAAGATGCACTGAAAAAAATTCCGGCGGTGGAAGGTAGCGGGGCCGGCCAACTCTATCTGGCGCCGGAGACCGCGCGCGTTCTGGAATCCGCAGAGAAAGCCGCGAAAAAAGCAAATGATGACTTCGTCACATCTGAGCGGCTGCTACAGGCCTTGGCCATCGAGAAATCACCCATCGCCGATATTCTGGCGCAAGGCGGCGTCACCCCGCAATCGCTGAATAGCGCGATCAACGACATGCGCAAAGGCCGCACCGCTGACTCGGCCAATGCGGAAGAACAATATGAAGCTTTGAAAAAATACACCACCGATTTTACCGAGCGCGCGCGTGACGGTAAGCTAGACCCCGTCATCGGGCGCGACGAAGAAATCCGCCGTGCGATGCAGGTATTGTCGCGGCGTACGAAAAATAACCCCGTGTTGATTGGTGAACCGGGGGTCGGAAAAACCGCGATTGCCGAGGGCTTGGCACAACGGATTGTCGCGGGCGATGTGCCGGAAAATCTGAAAGATAAGAAGTTACTCGGGCTGGATCTCGGCGCCCTGATTGCCGGGGCGAAATTCCGCGGCGAATTCGAAGAACGGCTCAAAGGCGTGCTCAACGAATTATCGTCGATGGGTGGCGAAGTCATTTTGTTCATCGACGAATTACATACGCTGGTAGGCGCAGGCGCGGCGGAAGGATCGATGGATGCGTCGAATTTGCTGAAACCCGCCCTCGCACGTGGTGAGCTGCATTGCTTAGGCGCAACGACCCTGAATGAATATCGCAAATATATCGAAAAAGACGCAGCGCTGGCGCGGCGCTTCCAAGCCGTCTTTATCGCCGAACCTACCGTGCAGGACACGATTTCGATTTTGCGTGGTTTAAAAGAAAAATACGAGGTGCATCACGGGGTGCGCATTTCGGATGCGGCACTGGTTTCTGCCGCCACCTTGTCGAATCGTTATATCACCGATCGCTTCCTGCCCGATAAAGCGATTGATCTGATGGACGAAGCCGCCAGCCGGTTACGCATGGCGGTCGATTCAAAACCGGAAAAACTCGACGAGATTGACCGGCGCTTAATCCAGATGAAAATCGAACGCGAGGCATTGAAAAAGGAATCGGACAAAGCATCGCAAGAACGGTTGGAAAAACTGGAAACCAGTATCGAGGAGTTGCAACAGGAATCAGACACACTGACCGAAAAATGGCAGCGGGAAAAAGCGCGGCTGGCCGGAAGCTCGCAATTAAAAGAACAGCTCGATCAGGCACGGCTTGAACTGGAGCAGGCGCAACGTCGCGGCGATCTCGCCCGCGCGGGAGAGCTGGCATATGGTGTCATTCCGCAATTGGAAAAGCAAATTGCCGAAGCCGATTCGGCGAGTGATTCCGCTGCCGATAACGAGTTGGTAAGCGAGGTCGTGACCGAAGACGAAATCGCCGAAATCGTTTCCCGCTGGACGGGCGTACCGGTCGATAAAATGCTGGAGGGCGAACGCGAAAAATTATTGGGTATGGAAGCGATGTTGGCGCAAAGTGTGGTCGGGCAAAATGCCGCCGTCAAAGCCGTCAGCGAAGCAGTGCGTCGTGCCCGCGCGGGTTTGAAAGACCCGGCGCGCCCCATCGGTTCCTTCTTGTTTTTGGGTCCAACGGGGGTCGGCAAAACCGAACTCACCAAAGCGCTCGCCGACTTTTTGTTCGACGATCCCACCGCGATGGTGCGCATCGACATGTCGGAATATATGGAGAAACATGCCGTGGCGCGTTTGGTCGGCGCTCCTCCGGGCTATGTTGGGTACGAAGAGGGCGGCGCGTTGACCGAGGCCGTGCGTCGCCGTCCGTATCAAGTGATTTTGTTCGATGAGGTCGAAAAAGCGCATCCGGATGTGTTTAATATTTTGCTCCAGGTGTTGGACGATGGTCGTCTGACAGACGGGCAAGGCCGCACGGTTGATTTCCGTAACACGCTGATTGTTCTTACCAGCAATCTCGGCGCGCAATATATCGCAGACTTACCCGATGGTGCGAGTGTCGAAGACGCACGTCACGATGTGATGGAAGTCGTCCGCGCTTCTTTCCGGCCAGAGTTCCTGAATCGCTTGGATGAGATTCTGCTGTTTAACCGTCTTGAGCGTGACGTGATGGCGGGTATTGTGCGCATCCAGTTGGAGCAATTGGAGCAGTTACTTGCCGATAAACGCATCACCCTGGAACTGGATGATGCAGCCATCGAATGGCTCGCCGAAAAAGGCTATGACCCGATCTACGGAGCACGGCCACTCAAGCGCGTCATGCAGAAGAAATTGCAGGACGTTCTGGCAACCAAACTGCTGGCGGGCGATATCAAGGATGGCGATCACGTAAGCGTTACCGCGCATGACCTGGGTTTGCAAGTCGACGTGGAATCGCGTGAAGCCGCGTAAGCTCTACGGGTAGAGTAATCGCCGATCCCAGACGCCGTCGTCTAGTGTATATTCCCAGCGATCGTGCAGGCGCGAGTCGCGCTCTTTCCAGAATTCGATGCGATGCGGCACCACGCGCCAGCCAGACCAATAAGGCGGACGCGGCACATCGCGCCCGGCGAATTTCTGTTCGTTGGCGAGGATGATTTCTTCAAAGGTCGCGCGGTCTTTTAGCTCGCGCGATTGCTGCGAGGCCCAGGCGCCGATTTGGCTACCACGCGGACGTGAAGCAAAATAAGCATCGGCCTCTTCATCGGCGATTTTTTCGACCCGGCCCTCGATGCGGATTTGTTTGGTCAGCGGCATCCAGTAAAAGCATAAGGCCGCATGCGGGTTCGTCGCCAGATCATCGGCCTTGTAACTGGTTTCGTGGTTAGAAAAAAACACAAACCCGCGCTCATTATGATGCTTGAGCAATACAATCCGCCCAGCGGGTTGCCCATCCGATCCGCAAGTAGATAAGCACATGGCGGTTGGCTCGTGAATAGCGCCGTGATCGCGCGCTTCCTGAAGCCAACTGTCAAATTCTGCGAGGATTTCCGGTGTCATTCCAACATGATGTTCACAAGCGAGGGGAAAGTCAATATACTCCGTCTATGAGTCAACCATCGATTGTGCGCTACCGAGAATTTTATGCGAGCCCCTTAGGCCGCGTGGTGCGGCGGCAATTATTTCACGCGGTGCATCAGCATTGGCCCGAATTGCGCGATGATGTGGTCGCGGCGATGGGCTATGCCACCCCGCCGCTTCGCCCGTTTTTGCGGCAGGAAAATGGTCCGGCGCAAATTTTCCCTATCATGTCCGCGCAGCAGGGAGCGATGACCTGGCCGGATCACGTCAAAAATCGAGCGGTACTGGTGCATCTGGATCGCCTGCCTTATGCCGATCACAGCTTTAACCGGCTGGTATTGTTGCATTGTCTGGAACATGCGGATTCGCAGCATCAATTGATGGAAGAATGCTGGCGGATATTAACGCCGGGAGGCCGCATGCTGGTCATGGTGCCCAACCGCGCGAGTATTTGGGCACGGCGCAGCAGCACACCGTTTTCAGCCGGGCGTCCCTATAGCCGGGAACAATTGCGCGAGGTGGTGTGTCATCGGTTCACGCATATTGAAACCTCCAGCCATTTATTTGTGCCACCAAGCGCGTCGCGCTGGATGCAGCAACTGGCCAGTTTGATTGAGCAATGCGGTCAGATGCTCCCCTTCTGTTTAGGCGGGGTCACGGTGATGGAAGTGGAAAAACAAATTTACGCGGGTCTTGGGGAACGCGTCGATAAAAAAGGGCCGGTCTATGTGCCCGTGGCACGACCGGCCCTCAGCAGGCAAGGTTAATATTTAACACTACAGCCGTAGGCTTTGGTATTTTGCACGTCCGGCACCTGACCGGCTTCCAGCGCGGTGATGGCGGCCGTCACATAATTGGTGGCATCGGGAGTTTTCGCCGCATCGACACCGGGATCATCATCGATCGCACCGGCATATTGCAGCTTGCCCTCTTTATCGATCACAAACATATGCGGGGTAGTTTTGGCGTCATACATGCGGCCGATATTACCCGCAGAATCCAACACGGTCGCTGTGGCGGCAACGCCCTGCTCTTCCGCTAATTCTGTGGCGGCTAACCCGTCCAGATGGCCTTGTTTACCCGGAGCGGAAGAAATCACCCGCACCCATTTTACGCCCTTCTCGGTCGCTTCTTTTTGCAGCTTTTGCATGTTGCCGCTGTCGTAATGTTTTTTGACGAAGGGGCAGCCATCATTCGTCCATTCTAGCACGACGATCGACCCTTTATGTTCGCTTAGTTTAAAGGTTTCGCCATTAGCAGTGATGCCGCTAAAGTCTGGCGCTTGCTCGCCCACAGTGGCAGTGGCGGGCATGACAGAAGCATCGGCCTCTTGTTGTGTAGTGTCGACTTCGGATTCATTCGTGGTGGTTGCGCCTTGCGCCCAGACGGCGGTCGACAGCATGGTCGATAATAGTAAAGCGGGAAATAGTTTCATTCGTTCCTCCTTCTCCCAGTTAATACGGAATAAGTAGGGTCTAACCTTCGGTGTTACAATAGCGCCCTTATTGCAGGCGGTTAATGACGAGCTCTGGGGTCAACAGTTGCGGTAGTAATTCCGGCTCCCCATTGGGGGGATACCAGACATAGATCGGCACGCCATTACGTCCAAAGGATGCGAGATATTGACGAATCGGCTCGTTCTGATTGGTCCAGTCGGCCACCAGATATTGAATGTTATTCTCTGTAATATGCGCCTGTACGTCACTATCCGTCAGGGCGTTCGCCTCATTGACTTTACAGGTGATGCACCATGATGCCGTGCCAACCACAAAGACCGGCTTGCCTTCCGCGCGATACTGATCAACACGTTCCTGAGAAAACGTCTGCGCGGATTCATGGCTGATTACTGATGCTTCCACGACCTGCTGACGCGATACGGTTTGCCAAATCAACAGGCTGACCAGCACGGTGGCGATTACAGTGACTGCGCGCCCGGTCAGCGGAATCAACCACGCCAGAAAAGCGATGAGCAGCAGTCCGCTAAGCGCGAGAAGCAGCCCCATTGAACCGGATTGCTGCACCAAAACCCACAACAGCCAGATGACCGACGCATAGATTGGGAAAGCGAGGAATTGCTTGAACCAGACCATCCACATGCCGGGTTTGGGAAGAATGCGCCGCGCCGCAGGGACGAGCGAGATAAGCAAAAGAGGAAACGCCAGCCCGAAGCCCAGACTCAGGAAAATCAGCATGCTAATCACCGGCGGCTGCGTGAAGGCGACGCCTAATGCAGTCGCCATGAACGGCGCGGTGCACGGAGTGGCCACAATGGTAGCGAGCACGCCGGTAAAAAAGGCACCCGTTGCGCCGCCACGGTCTGCCGCGCGGCTACCGAAACTGGTAAAGCTGCCCGCGATATCGAACACGCCGGAAAGATTGAGCCCAACCAGAAACAGGATGTAGATCAGTATGGTGACGAAAGCGGGGGATTGCAGCTGGAAGCCCCAGCCCACGGCTGAGCCCGCTTGTTGGAAGGCGATGAGAATGCCGGCAAGCACCGCAAAGCTGACTAACACGCCCGCGGTGTAGAGGATGCCCTCGCGCCGTACTTCGCGAGGATCGCTTTCAGCTTTCTTCACGAGACTCAACGCCTTTAATGACAGAACTGGCAATACGCAGGGCATGATGTTGAGAATCAGCCCGCCGACAAAGGCCAAAAAGATCGCGAGTAGAATAGAGTTCGAAGGCGACGCAGGCTCTGGACTTTCCGAAGAAGTTGCGGCTTGCGTGGATACCGCCGCACCTATCGGGGCAGCAATGACTTCAAAGACATGGGTTTGCCGATCTTCCGTTACGACCTCTAACACGCCTTCCAGCGGCTGTTCTGTTAGACGCTTGGCCGCGGGTACGTGAATTTTGCCCGTTTGCGCATCAAAGCGCTGCGAATCGGAATTGACGATAATGCCTTCGGTGAATGGCCAGAACCGAGCCTCGGTAATCGGTTCGCCCATATCGACAGCTATTTGCACTTCGCCTTCGTTATGGGACCATGTAATATCGAGATGCGCACCGCTTTCCGGTAACATTTCCTGCGCTGCGGTCACCCGGTCAAAATCGGTCAGCTCTTGCATGGTGCCGGAGACCATCACACTGCCGGGAATGCAGATTTCTTTACAGATCAGGTAATCGACTTTGGCTTCCAGCATGGCATCTTCTGCCAGATCGCCAGGGGTAATCGGGACCAGCAGCGTGACCTCATCTTCATAGGCATAACTATAGACTTCGCTTAAATTGACCCGGGTCGGGGTTGGAAACAGAATTTCTCCCGCGCTATAGCCTTCCGGCAATTGCCACGTTACCGAAGGCGCAAGGCCAGAATCGCCAGGATTTTTCCAATAAATATGCCAATGCGGGTCGAGTTTGAAATGGATCGCGGCCATTGCCTGATCCTCGGCTTGCATTGCAATATAGAGCGACACATCCGCATGCGTACCGCGTTCGCTTTGCCCCGCAAATGTCGGAACGGATATCAGAAATGACAATAATAATAGAACTATGCGCATCGCTTCTCCCTGTCATCCCGCTGTATGACGTTTTTTCCTAATATAATCGGAATGCGCGACGATTACCAGTTCAGGTCAGCGACGAATTTCTCGAAGGCGCGGGCGCGGTGGCTCATACGGTGCTTGGCGGCGGGGTTCATTTCGCCAAAGGTTTCCCCATCTGGATTGTCATCGGCAGGTATGAAAATCGGGTCGTAGCCAAAACCATGTTCGCCACGCGGCGGAAAGCTTAACGTGCCATGGACTTCACCGCGATAGAGGCGCGTTTCTTCATTCGGCAACGCCAGTGCCAACACGCAGACGAAATAGGCGGCGGCACCTTCGGGTTGCTCGCCCTTTTCTTTCAGTTGATCATGAATCTGCTGCATCGCCATTGCGAAGTCTTTCTCCGGCCCTGCCCAGCGCGCGGAATAAATACCCGGCGCATCGTTCAGGCCATTCACGCATAGCCCTGAATCATCCGCCAGACAGGCTTTGCCCGTCACCTGACACGCGGCTTCGGCTTTCAATGCTGCATTGGCCTCGAATGTGTCGCCGGTTTCTTCCGGCTCGGGCAGATGATGCTCTGCCGCGGAGGTGACGAGGACTTTATGCGGAGCTAATAGCTCCGCGATTTCACGCACTTTGCCATGATTATGGCTGGCGATAATGAGTTCGCTCATGCCACCGCTTGCAGTTGCAGTTGCGTTAATTGGGCGATGCCTTCGCCTGCCAGTTTCAGCATGGCGCTGAATTCATCCTGACTAAACCGGTATTCCTCACCGCTGGCCTGCACTTCAATCATATTACCTTCGCCAGTCATCACAAAATTGGCATCAACCTGTGCGGCACTGTCTTCTTCGTAACATAAATCCAGCATCGGCACCCCGCCGACAATCCCGCAGGAAATCGCGGCAATCGGCGTAATGATCGGCGTTTGTTTCACTTTGCCTTCCGCCACCAGTTTGCGACATGCCAGATCGAGCGCGACGAAACCGCCGGTAATGGATGCGGTACGGGTGCCGCCATCGGCCT
>DDZS01000071.1:22050-31033 GCA_002346425.1 Alphaproteobacteria bacterium UBA3002 | reverse complement strand
ACGTAACGCGCGGCCAATCAAACGTTGAATTTCCTGCGTGCGGCCGCTTTGCTTTCCGCGCGCAGCTTCACGGTTGTTACGGCTATGCGTGGCGCGAGGCAACATGCCATATTCCGCCGTCACCCAGCCTTTGCCGCTATTGCGCATCCAAGGCGGGACATTTTCATCGACCGATGCAGTGCATCGCACCTGTGTATTGCCACAGGCAATCAGGCAAGAGCCTTCGGCATGTCGGCTGACATTGGGCGTGATGATGATGGGTCGTAACTGATTGGATTCTCGTTGGTCTATTCGCATGAACCAAGCCAGTAGCGGATTGCGAACGGGATTGCAATCCTGACCTCACGCTTTTATATAGTTGAGGCCAAGCAGTATAAAGGAGGAGCTATGAATCAGCCGGAGAATGAATCGCCGCAAACGCAAGAAGAGACCGAAGAGCACGATAAAGTCGTCGAGCTGGCGCGTCAGGCGATGAGCGAGGATGAAGCCGCCTTCGATCTGTCGGAAAATCCGGAAAGCATTCGCGCCGAATATGAAGCGCAGCTGGCCGAAATGAAAGATCAGCTGATTCGCGCCGTCGCCGAAACGGAGAATGTGCGCAAACGCGCGCAACGCGATCAGGAAGAAACCAATAAATATGCGGTGACCGGTTTTGCGCGCTCGATGGTCGCAGTGCTGGAAAATCTGCAACGCGCCACCACCAGCATTCCCGATGATCTGCGCAATGAGAATCAGCAGGTCAAAAATCTGGCCGAGGGCGTGGAGATGACGATGCGCGAATTGCTCAATGCATTTAGCAAATTCGGAATCTCCAAAATCGAACCGCAAAAAGGTGAAAAATTCGATCATAACATGCATCAGGCAATGTCGCAGATTGAAGACCCGGATGCTGAGCCGAACAGCATTTTGCATGTGATGCAGGCGGGCTATACGATCCATGATCGCCTGCTGCAACCGGCGATGGTGGTGGTCGCCAAGCGCGGCGAGCCAGTGAAAAACGTCGATACCGAGGCGTGATGCAATTCCCGCCGCAACTCACGGGCAGTTTGCGGCCCGACATTCCGTTTTCCAGCGAGGATGCGACGCATTACCTGCCTTGGGTGATTGCGGTGATTGTGGCATTATTTGGCCTCATGCTCTGCGGGGCGATTAGCTTATACCAAACCTCGCAAAGCGCGACGCGGCTGAATATTCGCAGCTTCCAGATTTATGTGCCCTACGGCGCGCAGCAAAATGAACTGCAAAAACAAGTCGATGTGACATTGAAGGATATTAATGGGGTTTCTGCCTTCGAACGGGTCACTGACCAGACGTTACAAAGCCTGATCCAGCCTTGGGCTGGGGAGCGTTTGCCGTTACAGGATTTGCCATTACCCAGCGTGACCGATGTGCAATTGCGCGCCGATGCGGAGCGCGGCGAAGTGATCGGCCAGGTGCAGCAACGCATGCAAGCCTTATCCCCGAAAATCGAGGTCGAATCCTATCAGGATTGGGTCGATCAACTGCTGACCTTTAACCGCTATTTGCAAGTGGCAATCACGCTCATTTTGCTGATGCTGCTCGCGGCATTGGTAGCGCTAATGGTGATCGTGGTACGTACCAGTTTGCGGCTGCACCGGCATACGATTACCCTGCTCCACCACATTGGCGCGACGGATGAATATATCAGCCGTCAGTTTCTGGTAAATGGTTGCCTGCTGATTGGGAAAGGCAGTCTGATGGGGATGGGGCTGGCCATGCTGACTTCCGTCATGCTCAGCACGCTCTCGTTAGAGCTCTCCTCGCCGTTATTGCCAGCGATTGAACTCACCACCGCGCATTTCATCATGCTCATTCTTTTACCGCTCGCTATGCTGGGCATGGGTTGGGGCATTGTGAATCTCACTGTACGACGTCTACTGGAGAGTTTGCATTAATGCTCGTCCTGCTCGATCGGGATGGCGTGATCAATGTCGACTTGCCGAATGGCGTCATCGACACAGCACAGTTGGAGCTGATTCCCGGTAGCGCCGAGGCCATAGCACGCCTGAATGCAGCGGATATACGCGTGGCGATTTGCACCAATCAATCCAATATCGGCCGGGGCAATCTGACAGAAGATCAGTTAGCGGAGATTCATCAACACCTGAAAGCGCAACTCGCCGAGTCGGGCGCCGAGATTGATGCGATTTACTTCGCGCCCGACCGTCCGGATGCCGCCTCACCGCGCCGCAAACCGAGCAGCGGCATGCTGCAGGAAGCATTGCATGACTTTCATGCACTGCCCGCCGAAACCCCTTTCATCGGCGACGCCATCACCGACCTGCAAGCTGCGCAGGCGATTGGTTGCCCTTTCTATCTGGTGCGCACCGGCAAGGGTCGAATAACCGCCTCCCTCCCCGAATTGCGAAGCCACCCGCCGCTTGCAATCGTCGATGATTTATCCGCCGCCGTCGATCACTGGTTGCGCTTGCAGCAAAAGCAGGCATAATCCGCTGCATGCGCTGGGTAGTGTGGTGTTTTCTTCTCATTCTTATGAGCTGGGTGGGCGGTTTTTACTGGTTCATTGCCCATATTCCGCGCCATTCGACCGCTGGCAACGAACCAGTTGATGGTATCGTGGTCCTTACCGGCGGCAAAGGGCGAATTGAACACGGTTTCAGTCTTTACGCCAGCGGCCAGGCCCCAAAAATTCTGATTTCCGGCGTGGGTAGCGAAGAGGACGCGACGAATTTCATCACGCAGCACGCACGCAGCGAAGACCATACCAAATTACAGGAACTGGCCGCGGATATCATGCTCGACCGGATTGCCGACAGTACGTATAGCAACGCGGTCGAAACCGCGAAATGGGTAGAGAAAAACAAGATTCAGCGGCTACGCGTGGTCACGTCGGAATACCATATGCCGCGCTCGCTTCGCGTGTTACGGCAAGCCATGCCGGATCAGGAATTGATCGCCGACCCTGTGCCTTCGGAAGACCTTAATCTGCCTCATTGGTGGAGCGATGATTATACACTGCTCACCCTACTTCGCGAATATCACAAATACCTGTTCGTTCTTGTGACTGGCCTGCTGCTATGATGCGAATACGCGCCATTTTGTACGATGTCGCCCAGCTTCTCTGGCTGCTTCCTTTTGGATTGATTGCGCCCCTTACCATGCTATCGCGCCCATTGGCCGTGCCTTTTGCGCTATTATGGATTCGTGGAAATCTTGTGTTATTACGCGTTATCTGTGGCATTCGCGTCCGATATGAAGGGCTAGAGCATATGCCGGATTCCCCTGCCATTTTTGCTAGCAAGCATCAATCCACCCTCGATACCTATGCCTTGCTTAACCGGCTCCATTGCCCGTCTTTTGTGCTTAAGCAAAGCTTGCTTAAAATTCCGGTTTTTGGCTGGTATCTCTGGCGCTTGTCGCCGATCGCCATCAACCGAAAGGCAGGAAGTCAGGCTCTGAAACAGATTCGCGATGACGGACAAGATCGGTTAGCGCATGATCTACCTATTGTGATTTTCCCGGAAGGGACGCGAAAGCCCGTCGGTGCCGAGCCGGACTATCAGGCCGCAGGGGTGTTTACGTTGTATAAACTTGGTGCCCCATTGATCCCGGTGGCATTGGATACCGGTCGTTATTGGCCAAAACGCTGGCTCACCAAATATCCAGGCACGAGTATTATCCGCTTCCTCCCCGCCATCGAGCCGGGGTTGAATAAAAAAGATTTTATGGCGCGGTTGGAAGAAGTGATCGAGCGCGAAACGCTCTAGCTTAAACGGCGGGTTTGCTTCACCTTGCCATCTTTAAGCTGCAGCACCGGATAGTCAAAATGCGACATCAGATGTTCGTCATGCGTAGCGAAGACGATGGTCGTGCCCGCTTTGTTTAGCGAGGTGAACAGATGCATCAGTTTCATGCTCAATTTGTGGTCCAGATTTCCGGTCGGCTCATCCGCCAAAATCAGCGCGGGATTCCCGATTACCGCACGGGCAATCGCAACACGCTGCTTTTGACCGCCGGACAACACGTCCGGTCGCGCATCCGCCAGATCGGACAGGCCAATCCAGCCCAGTAATTCGCGGGTTTTTTGCACGATATCATCCGCCGGCTCCCCCGCCACTTTCAACGGCAGCGCCACATTATCGGCGACGCTTAAATGCGGTAGCAATTGATAATCCTGATAGACCATCCCGATACGTCGCCGCACCGCGGGGAGTGCAGAATGCGGCAATCGCGCGACATTCTCGCCAAATAATTCCAGTTTTCCGGAGGTGGGTTTCAGCGCTGCCCCAAGCAAGCCGATCAGGGTCGATTTTCCGGCCCCGCTTGCCCCTGCCAAAAAGGTGAACGACCCAGCTTCTAAATGCAGCGACAGCCCGTCAATCACCGGTTGGTCCTGCTTATAGGCCAGCGACACTTCGTGGCAGCGGATCATCGCGGCCCCATTTCTACCCTGAAGGGTGCAGGTAGTGCTCGACGCACGCAATCGCTTTGGGTACAACTCATAAGAAATGGGTATGACAAAAAACAGGGGAGCCGTAAAGCACCATGATTCTGCAGTGTCCTGAATGCTCGGCGCGCTTTTTAGTCGATAACAGCCTCATCCCGGTGGATGGGCGCGAAGTGAAATGCGCCAAATGCGCGCATACCTGGCACGCCATGCCCGAAGCGCCAGAGCCCGTAGTCGAAGAAACGCCGTTTGAAGCGGAGGTGGAAGAAACCACTAACACGGACGATGTGGTCGAAGAAAATGCGATTAATGAGGACGATGTCGCCCTGGCAGAAGCCGAGCTGGCTGCAAGTGCTGAACCAGATGCGCCAGAAGAAGATGTCGAATATATCGATTTTGGTCAGACGCCGACTTCAGATGATCCGGCGCAGATTCCGGACATTGAGTTACAAATTGAACCTTCCACCTCAAAACCTGCGGCGACGGAAAATGCTGGGATTGTAAAACCCGCCTTGATCGCTGCATGCATTTTATTCGCATTAACGACGATAGTGACGGGCCTGCTCGCTTTTCGTCCCGCATTACAGCCGAGCTTGCAACCGGTCTATTCGCTGCTAGGTGCATCGGCGACGGATGGGCTGATGCTGAGCGACGTGACGATTCGCGAGCGGCGCGCGCGCAATAAAAAACGCTTCGTGATCGAGGGCAAAGTGATCAACTTGTCCGATGCGCCACGCGTGGTGCCGATCGTACGCGCAGCGATTCACGATGCGGCAGGCGAAGTCGTCATGTCGCGCAGCATTGAGGGCGGCATGGAACTCGCCCCGGGCGAAAGCAAAGGGTTTCAGGTGAGCGATGTCGACACAAGTTTTACCGACCGGGTCGATCATATTATCGTCGATCTGGGTAATAATTTACAACTGATGGTCAGGGAGTAACGCGATGGATGAATGCGCGATTCCGGTATTGCATTCGGAACAAGAAATAGCCGAGCGGGTCGAAGAATTGGCCGAAGAAATTGCGGCGCAAATTCAGGGTGACGTGTTGATCGTTTCGCTACTACGGGGGAGCTTTATGTTCACCGCCGATCTAGTGCGCGCGCTCTATCGCGTTGGCGTGCAACCGCAGATCGATTTTATGACTCTGTCTAGTTACGAAGGCACTTCCAGCACCGGCGAAGTCATCATTAACCGTGACATTACCGATGATGTGGCGGATAAAACCGTGCTGATTGTCGATGACATTTTAGAAACCGGCCGCACACTGCAATTCGCCATCCAAACCATCAAAGCCCGCAATCCGAAAGCGATCAAAACCTGCATGCTGCTGGAAAAACCCGGCAAGCTGGATACCCCAATGGCCGCTGACTTTGTGGGTTTCCGCATTCCCGATAAATTCGTCATCGGCTACGGGCTGGACTTTGATAGCCACTATCGCGAGCTGCCCTATATCGGCTATTTAGAAATTCATTGATCGTGATTGGGGATTAGGGAATCGGGATTTGGGACGCATACTCTTTTAATCCCTAATCCCTAATCGCGAATCCCTATTCCCGAATTAAAGCCATTGCGGCACATCATCGAGTGCCAGTAGTTCTTCATAGGATTGGCGTGGGCGGATGACGCCGAAACGATCGCCATCGACCAGCACTTCGGCAATCAACGGACGTGAATTATAGGTATGGCTCATCGTCGCGCCATAGGCGCCTGCTGTACGAAAGGCCAGCCGGTCGCCGCGTTGTAAATCATCGGGCAGTTGCGTATCTTTACTAAACACATCGCCGGTTTCACAAACCGGGCCAACAACATCGTAAGGTGCAGATGTCGTGCTATGGTCATCCCGTAGCGGCACCAGTTCATGCTGCGCATCATAGAGCGCCGGACGCATCAGATCATTCATCGCTGCATCCAAAATCAAGAAGCGTTTCCCAGCGGAGTGTTTGACGAAAATCGTCTCTGCAACTAGCAAGCCTGCATTACCGGAAATCAACCGCCCTGGCTCGCAGATCAACTCGCAATCGAGATCACCTAACACTTCGCGCACCACCTCGCCATACTGCGTCGGCGTCGGGGGGGATTCGCCCGCTTTTTCATAAGGCACGCCCAACCCGCCACCGATGTCGAGCACGCTGATCGCATGGCCCGCCGCGCGCAATTGCTGCACGAAAGCTTTCGCCGTTTCAAAGGCCGCGCGGAACGGCGCGAGCGTCGTCAGTTGCGAACCAATATGCATCGACACGCCCTGCACCTGAATATGCGGCAACTCACCCGCTTGCTGATAGACCGCCATCGCATCCTCAAGCGGAATACCAAATTTATTTTCTTTTTTACCCGTGGTGATTTTCGCATGCGTCCCCGCATCAATATCCGGGTTCACCCGTAACGCAATCGGTGCGGTATAGCCGTGCTCGCCCGCCACATCATTTAACAGCGCCAGCTCTTCTGCAGACTCGACATTGAACTGTTTGATGCCATGCGCGAGGGCAAAGCCCATTTCTTCCGGAGTTTTACCAACGCCGGAGAAGACGATGTTTTCCGGTGCAATGCCTGCTTCGAGCGCACGGCGAATCTCGCCACCAGAGACAACATCCGCGCCGCAGCCGAGCAATGCCAATACTTTCAACACTGCAATGTTCGAATTGGCTTTCACCGCATAGCAGACCTGCGCCGGAGCGACCGCGTCAGCAAAGACGGTATAATGCCGTTCTAATGTCGCGCGGCTGTAAACGTAAAACGGCGTGCCGATCTCCGAGGCAATGGCATCGAGCGCCACGTCTTCGGCATGCAGTTTGCCATTCGAATAATTGAAATAATCCATTACATGTCGCTGGGGCGAACGATTTCCGGCATCATGCCTTTGGAGGATTCCACCGGATCCTTTTCTTCCTTCGCCATATCCGCCGGACGCACCAGCGGACCTTTAATGCCGCAGGCGGTGAGCAATAAAATTAGTGCTGCATATTTCATAAAAATCTCTCCCTTGCTTCGTCGACTTGGGCGCGCACATTATCAGGCGCGGTGCCGCCGTAACTGGTGCGGCTGGCGACCGAGGCTTCGACGCTCAGCACGTCGAAAATATCCTGTGTGATGCGCGACTCGACGGATTGCAATGCTTCCAGCGATAACGCATCGAGCATGCAGCCTTTTTCTTCGGCTAGTTTCACCGCGCGCCCGGTGACATGATGCGCATCGCGGAAGGGCATGCCGAGCGTGCGCACTAGCCAATCGGCCAGATCGGTCGCGGTGGAATAGCCCTGCGCGGCTAATTCGCGCATGCGGTTTTTGTTGGCCGTTAGCGCGGCGATCATCCCCGTCATCGCTTGCAGGCAGAGGCTTAATTGTTCTTCCGCTTCGAAATAGGGTTCTTTGTCTTCCTGAGAGTCTTTGTTATAGGCCAGCGGCAGTGACTTCATTACCATCAATAGCGTCGCAAATTGTGACGTGATGCGCCCGGTTTTGCCGCGGATCAATTCGGCTGCATCGGGATTGCGTTTTTGCGGCATGATCGACGAGCCGCTGGTGAAACCCTCCGGCAATTTCACCATGCCGAACGCAGGCGAGACCCAGCAGACTAACTCTTCAGAAAGTCGCGATAAATGCATCGCAATCACGCTGAACGCAGCGAGCGGTTCCAGCACAAAATCGCGATCTGAAACGGCATCGAGCGAATTGCGCGTGACGTCAGTAAATCCCAGTGCGTGGGCGGTCGCTTCGCGGTCGATGGGGAAACTCGTTCCCGCCAGCGCCGCAGAGCCTAAAGGCGAGACATTGCCCCGCGCCCGCGCATCGGCAAGACGCGCCCGGTCGCGCCCGAACATTTCGACGTAAGCGAGCAGATGATGACCAAAGGTCACCGGCTGCGCACCCTGTAAATGCGTGAAGCCCGGCATGATGGTATCGGCATGCGCTTCGGCCTGATCGATCAGCGCGGTCTGCAACGCTTGTAACAACTCATCCAGCGCACTCAATGAATCACGCACATAGAGACGCATATCGGTCGCGACCTGATCGTTGCGCGAGCGTGCGGTATGCAGCTTGCCCGCCACATCGCCCAGCAGTTCTTTCAGGCGCGCTTCAATATTCATATGAATGTCTTCGAGTTCCGCTTTAAAGGTAAATTCCCCCGCCTCGATTTCGCTGTGAATCTGCTTCAGGCCTTGCGTGATCTGCCCGGCCTCGTCGGCGGTTAAAATGCCTTGCGCGCGCAGCATTTCACAATGCGCGACGCTGCCCGCAATATCCTGCCGGAATAATTTCCGGTCATAGTCGATCGACGGGTTGATTTTCGCAAAAGCCGCTTCCGGCCCTGCGGCATAATGCCCGCCCCACATTTGATTCGCTTTGGTCATGCTTGTTCAGTAATGGATTGGAAGGTAAGAAGCAACCTGAAGAAGCGTGGTCATCAGACCACGCCTGCCAAGAGCCAGCGAGAGCTGCAAAGCGTAGTTTTTCAGTAGAAAAAACGGAGCGCACTAGCGCAGGTGAAGCCGGAGCGGAAACATCTCCGTTCTCCATATGCGGCAACTTTCGGTGGACCCCGGCCTGCGCCGGGGTG
>DDZS01000071.1:21605-21757 GCA_002346425.1 Alphaproteobacteria bacterium UBA3002 | reverse complement strand
ACCCCGGCCTGCGCCGGGGTGACGGTGTTATTGAAACAATGCGGCTAAATAAGTCGGTTCGGCATCCACGTCCCGTAACGCCGCTTCCAGCTCCGCTTCACTGACGGCATGGCCTGCCTCAGCGGTGAGAATGCCGCCGGTGATGAGTAACG
>DDZS01000071.1:1612-21304 GCA_002346425.1 Alphaproteobacteria bacterium UBA3002 | reverse complement strand
GCCGCCGGTGATGAGTAACGAGTCGATGCCTTGCGCATTCGCCCCCAGAATATCGGTCAGCAGATTGTCGCCAATCGCCAATATGCGCGAGTGGTCGAGGGCTCCGAGGATGTTAAAGGCCGTAGCGTAGACATCGGCATGCGGTTTACCGTAATAGGTCACCGTGCCGCCGAGTTCAGCATAACGCCGTGCCACCCAGCCTGCGCACCAGAGACGTGTGCCGTCCATTTTAACAACTTCAAGGTCGGGATTGATGCAGACCATTGGCTTACCAGATACGGCGAGACGCTGGGCGACCGGCTCAAATTCGTCGAGCGGTTGATAGTCATATTCGAACCCGGCGCAGAGGATGAAATCCGCCTCGCGTTCATCCATCACGCGGGTGAACTCCGCCGCGTCTTGCAGTACATTTTCATCAAAATCGAGCGCGGTTTTGGCGCCGGTGAATACGCCGGAATCTTTGTCCGGGCCGAGGTAATAATAGCGCGGGCCATAGGGGTTAGCGCGCGATAAATGCTGAAAAGCCACCTCGCCGGAACTGATCACGTCAATATACTGTTCGCGCGGGATGTGGAAATTATCGAGCGTGTTACGCGCCTTCTCCGCCCGGCGCGGCGCGTTGGAGAGGAAGACCACCTGCTTGCCCGCCTGATGCAGTGCTGCCATCGCCGCCTTTGCGCCGGGATAGGCCGAAGTGCCGTCATGGATGACGCCCCACAAGTCGATGATGAAGCCATCATAGTGGTCGAGAATATCGGTGATGTGCTGGATTGATTTCATCCCCACGGTCCTTTCTTGTCCCACGGATCTTTTTGATAGCCCCATGGGCCTTTGCGTTTACGGGTTTCATCGTGCTGCCGTTCGACTGTACGCGTTTCCCATGCCGCAGAATGGCGCGCGTGAAACAGATGCTCGCCGCGCGGCAGGAAGAGTTTGATTAGCACCATGCCTGCAACAAAACCACCAACATGCGCCCAGAAGGCAACCCCTGCGCCCTCCCCCGGTGTTCCGGCGGCGCTGAGCAGTTGCATCAGAAACCATAGGCCGAGCACCACAAAGGCGGGTACATTAATGACTTTCACGAAAATATAAAACCACATGAGTACGCGGACATTGGCTTTCGGATACATCAGCAGGTACCCGCCCAACACGCCGGAAATCGCGCCGGATGCGCCAATCATCGGCACGGTGGAACCGGGAATCAGCGCGCCATGCGACAGCGCCGCGATGAGCCCGCAAGCCACGTAAAAAGCGATGAAACGCGCGCGGCCCATTACCGCTTCAAGATTATCGGCGAAGATCCAGAGATACAACATATTGCCCGCCAGATGCATGAAGTCGCCATGCAGAAACTTGCTGGTAAACAGGGTGGCGGTTGCCGGAATTGGGCTTGGCGCGCCCTCAAACAGGGTGGCGGGGATGAAGCCATAGGTCAGCACAAAGCCGCGCATCTGCTCACCCAAGCCATATTGATAGAGGAACACCAGTACGCATGTGGCGATCAAACCGTAGCTGATAACCGGCGTAATCGTATGCGGATTATCGTCGCGAAAGGGAAGGAACATTAGATTTTGGCATCGATCAAGGCGATGGTTTCTTCTCGCCCATATAATGCGATGAAGCTACCCATGCGCGGGCCTTGTTCCTGACCGAGAAGGATTTCGTAGAGGGCTTTGAACCAGTCGCGTAAATTTTCGTAGCCGTGGTTTTTACCGATAGTGAAGACCTCGGTTTGTAATGCGGACGCATCGGCATCCGCCGGAGCATCGCGCAGCGCTTGTTGCAGATCGCGCAAGGCCGCTTTTTCGGCATCCGTTGGCGCGCGATATTGTTTGTGCGGCTTCACAAAATCATTGTAATAGCGCACGGCATATTCCGCCAACCGGTCGAGCAGTGGCGCATTCTCCGGTGTCGCTTGCGGCGCATAACGCGAGATGAAGCCCCAGAGAATCGACTTATCTTCCGGATTGCAGACGCTCGCCAGATTCAGCAGCAGGCTGAAGCTAAGCCCTGAGACTTCCGGCTCCGGCACCTTGCCACTATGGATATGCCAGACGGGGTTTTCCAAACGCTCCTCGGCAGATTGCCCGGCATATTTCTCCAGCCATGTCAGATATTCATCGACATGTTTGGGAATAACATCGAAGTAAAGCCGCTTGGCTTTCTTCGGCGACTGGAACATATATAACGACAGGCTCTCTTGCGGGGCGTAGGTCAGCCATTCGTCGATGGTCAGGCCGTTGCCTTTCGACTTGGAAATCTTTTCGCCTTTTTCATCCAAAAATAATTCATACGAGAATTGCTGCGGCGGTTCTTCGCCCAGGATGCGACAAATCGCCGAATAGAGCTTGCCGTTGACGAGGTGGTCCTTACCATACATTTCGTAATCGACCTGCAGTGCCGCCCAGCGAAGCCCCATATCCGGCTTCCATTGCATTTTGACATGGCCACCGGTGACCGGCACGGTTGTTTCCTCGCCATTTACATCGTCGAAGGTCACGGTGCCCGCAGCGGCATCCACCGCTTTCATCGGCACATACAATACTTCCCCGGTTGTCGGCGAAATCGGCAGGAAGGGGCTATAGCTTTTCTGGCGTTCCTCTCCCAGCGTTGGCAGCATCAGCTTCATAATCGCGTTATAGCGTTCCGCCGCGCGTTTCAGCATCGGATCGTAAATGCCGCTTTTGTAGAGCTCGGTGGCGCTATGGAATTCATAGGTAAACCCAAATGTATCAAGAAACGCGCGCAGCCGCGCATTCATATTGTGACCATAGCTTTCATGCGTGCCAAATGGGTCAGGCACTTTGGTCAGCGGCATATTGATATAGGCTTTCAATGCTTCGGGGTTCGGCACATTCTCTGGAATCTTGCGCATGCCGTCCATATCGTCCGACACGCAGAATAGCTTTACCGAAATATCCGACATTTCCTGAAAAGCACGCATGACCATCGTCGTGCGCGCCACTTCGCCAAAGGTGCCGATATGCGGCAGGCCGGACGGGCCATAGCCGGTTTCAAACAGCACATAGCCTTTGTCCGGTGTGGTATGCTTAATGCGCTCTAACAGCGCTTGGGCCTCTTGAAACGGCCATGCTTTGGGTGTGGTGTCGCTCATACCCGCGCTATAGCAGCGCCTGCATCAAGGCGCAAGCGGGCAGCACGCGCCTCAAATCCTTAACGTTTGTTATGATTATCTGTTGTATAATAACCACGCCTCAGTTATAGCCAGCGTTGGAGCCGCGGGATGGTCGCAAAACTCCGTACCGCAGAACGAAAGAGTGCAGTATGATGCCAGTTATGAAAAAACACGTAATATTCGCGGGCCTTATCGGCCTTTCTTTAAGTAGTGCCGCGATGGCAGCACCGTCTTATTTATTGCAACTCGGCTCCTTTGCAGAGCAAAGTCAGGCAGAAAATCATTGGAAGCGGATGGAAGATAAATATCCGGATTTGCTGGATAATCTGAATTTACGCGTCGCGGAAGTGCAAGCTCCGGGTGGCAGTCAGACAGTGTACCGTACGCAAGCGGTCATGCTGGAACAGCGTCGCGATGCGGAAGTGATATGTGATAAGCTGGCGCGCGAAGGCGATGAGTGTTTTATTGTCGAAACCGCCATGGTGTCCTCGCCGATTCCGACAGCGCCGAACGCACCACAAGCAGATACGGCGCGCATGTTGCCCCCGGTTGAAGCCGTGATGCCAAAATCTGGCGAAAATGACAGCGCCGAAGACCAACTGGCGGCGATGGAAGCTGCTTTGGATGCAGAAAGCGAAAAGCTAACGCAGGAAACCGGGCGTCCGTTACCCCCTGCCCCGACGATTGGTCAGGAAGCCCGCGTGGTGCAAACGCCTCCGGTGATCGAACCGGGAACGGGCCTGAAAGAAACGCAAACGGCCTCGGCTGCTCCGCGAAATCTGATCAATCCGACCCCGATTGCGACGTCGCATGCCTCTTCATTGCCAATGTCATTGAACCCTAATCCCGCGCCGCAGCCGGTGCCAGAATTACCGCCGGTATTCGACACAGCACCGCAACCGGTCACGCCAACAGCACCGCCCGCCATGGCCGAACCTGCGCCGCTGTCTGCGCCGATTGCACTGCATTCGGATGCGCCGCGCCAGCCTTCGATGTCTAGTGTGGAACTGCCACCACCGCCAGCCTTCTTTGACCAACCGTCTGAATTTGCGCCAACACCAGCTCCGGTTACTGTGGCCACTGCTTCTCCGGTGCCTGAGAATGCGCCATTCCGCGCGCAACCAGCGGAAAGCTTTAATGCGGCCCCGCCGCCGCCATCGATTAAACAGGAAGCGCCGCGTATGGGCGCCAGTCAGGCCGATGTCGCCGTATCCGAAGCGATTCGCGTGCCGCTGACTGAAACAGCGCCGCCAGCGATTTACCCGCAAACTGTCCCTGTTGCGCCAACGCGTCGTTACCCGACGGCGGAAGAAATCATGAAACTCGGTTCGCCGAGCGTGTCGACCGGCACGAAGCAAATGTGGGCGAAACTGAGCTATTTCGGGTCAGAAACCGAAGCGCTGAAATTCTGGGAAGAAACCCGTCAGGCGATGACGGATTTGCCAATGCTGCGCGTGCGCGTGACCAAGCCCTATACCGGTCGTCAAACGATCAACCGTGTTTCGCTGAAAGTCGGTCCGTTTGAGCATGCGAGCCATATCCGCGAATTATGTAACCGCGTGGAAGACGAAGACCTTTATTGCCAGATGAGCAACGATCTGGGCAGCTCGACGCTCACCAGCACGCGCCGTGACGATGGCAGCGCCGCCATGCTGGAACAGCAATATGCCGTGCCCGCGCAGGCGCAACCGATGTATTGGTTACAGGTCGGCACGTTTGATAGCCCACAAGCCGCGTGGGAAAACTGGCAGTTCCTGCAGCAACGCCATACGCCGATTCTCGATCCGATCACCCCACAGGTGATCACGCCGGAGACCTCTAGCGCGTCAGACACGCTCTATCGCATGCGCGTTGGTCCTTATACGATGCGTACCGGTGCTGACCAACTGTGTGACATCCTGAAGCGTTATGGCACGCAATGCGTGACGGTGTTTGCGCGGTAACCGTAGCCCGTCATCCTCGGACTTGATCCGAGGATCTCTATCCTTACGTGCCATGTTTCGAGTCATCCTCGGACCAAGTCCGAGGATGACCATTTATCAGCGCCGTTTCTGGCCTGGATATTCGTATTCCACCTCAGGCTCAAAGGTTTCGACCTCGTTGAACAGTTTATCCCAGAAATTCTCGCGCGAATCTTCAGGGGCGCTAGGAGCAGTTTGCGGCGCCTGTTGCGGTTGGCCGGGAGCATTATCATCATTAGGAGCCGGTGCGACAGGCGGTTGCCAGCCTTGATTCGTGCTGCTACCCGCAGGGGCATTCCATGGCAAGACTTCCTGCGCGCGGGGTAAATCCAGCGTAGCGACGGGTAGGTCACTGACCGCTTTACTCATATAGGCCTTCCAGATTTGCGCTGGGAGACTGCCGCCGGTCACACGGTTCATCTGCGTGTTATTGTCATTGCCCACCCAGACACCGGTAACCATTTGCGGCACGAAGCCGATGAACCAGGCATCTCGGAAGTCGGAACTGGTACCCGTTTTCCCGGCCATGGGGCGCCCGATGGCGGCACCACGCCCGGTGCCTTCCACCGGTACTCGGGACAACATGTCCGTCATATTCCGACGCACGCCCGGATTTAACACCTGCCACAAGCCCGAGCCTTTGCGTTCATAAAGCGGTGTGCCGTCTTTGGCGTAAATGCCATCGATGCCGTAAGGTTCCACCGCGCGGCCTTCGTTGATTAGATGTCCGAAGGCGGCTGTCATTTCGGCCAGCGTGACAGACGCGGTGCCAAGCGCAATACTTGGCTGATGCGGCACGCCTTTGATGCCCAACCGCTCGGCCATTTGCACCACGCGGCCCACGCCCACCGTCTGCAGCAACTGTACCGCAACCGTATTCACCGAATGCGTCAGCGCTTCGCGCAGCGTAATCTCACCACGATACGTATTGCTGAAATTCCCCGGCCGCCACGGCTTGTTATTAACCGTCAACGTGATCGGTTGGTCGACGACCATCGTATTGGGCGTGTAGCCCGCTTCCAACGCCGCGAGATAGACAAAGAGTTTGAAAATTGATCCGGCCTGTCGCTCCGCCTGCACCGCGCGATTATACTGGCTTTTACGGTAATCGCGCCCCCCGACCATGGCTCGCACCGCCCCATCCGGGCTTAAGGTAATCACGGCCGCCTGCCCTGCGTTTTTCTCCGCCGCTTTTGCGTTCATGACCTCGGTCACCGCGTCTTCGGCTTCGGCCTGAAGTTTGGCGTCCAGCGTGGTGACAACCAGCAAATCCTGATCGATGCGTCCGAGGTAAAGCGGCAATTCATCCATCACCCAGTCGCCGAAATAGCGAGTGCCGGAAGCATCGCCTTGCCGGTAACGTTCGGGCGGCGTAAATTTCGCCATGGCTGGGGCTACGGCATCAGCTGAAAGCCATCCGGCCTCCACCATATTATCCAACACTTCGCGCGTACGCACCTTAGCACGCTCTTCGTCGTTTAGTGGCGAATAACGCGTCGGTGCTTTGAGCAAGCCGGCTAGCGTGGCGGCTTCCACCAAACTGAGTTGCGTCGCCGATTTATCAAAATAACGTCGGGCCGCCGCATCCACCCCATAATTGCCGGAACCGAGATAGACACGGTTCAGGTAAATTTCCAGAATCGCTTCTTTGCTGAACCGCGCTTCCAGCCAGAAGGCGAGCAGCATTTCCTGAAATTTCCGCTTCAATGTGCGGTCCGGGCTTAGAAAGACGTTTTTGGCGACCTGCTGCGTGATCGTGCTACCGCCTTCAACAAAACGGCGCGCTTTGATATTGGTCCACATGGCGCGGGCAATGCCGCGCGGGTCGATGCCGAAATGATCGAAATAGCGGCGATCTTCCGTCGCTAACACAGCCTGAATCAAATGGTCGGGCATGTCGTCATAGGCAAGCGTGTTCCCATAAACATCGCCATAGCTGGCGAGTACAACGCCGCTACGGCTGGCGATCGTAATCCCGGGCTGACGCTCCCCGCCATACAGCCCTTCAACCGAGGGCAAGTCATGCGCCATATAGAGAATGACACCCAACCCCACAAAGGCGAGAAGAAACATGAGTGACGCCATGCGCGCCCAGAAATGACGCCGGGTAAAAAAGCGCAAATGCCAGAGCAGGCGTTTCCACCAACTCGGTTTGGCTTGCGTTTTTTTGCGCCGTTTTGGGCCACCGCTTCTTGGGCCACCGCCTCGTCCGCCGCCCTTGCCCGGCGGCTTTGCAGGGGTGCGGCGATCTTTGGCGGGTGATATCGTATGCGTGCGGGGTTTATTTTGCGGCGAATTCATGGCATAGCTATGTATAACAACCAACGGGACTTGTCATCCATGACCGATGAATTTCATTTTCACGCCTATGCCAACGCAACGCTGCAACATATATTTGACCAGCTGGAACAAGCCTATGACGACGAATCGTTAGAAGACCTGGATTATGATGAAGGCAGCGGGATTTTAAGCATTGTAACCCCGTCGGGCCAAACCTTTATCGTCAGCAAGCATGGGCCATCGCAACAATTATGGCTCCCATCGCCCATCAGCGGTGGCTTGCATGCGGATTTCAATGAAAGTGAACAAGAATGGTTGCTGCCCGATGGGCGCGACCTGAAAGACGTGCTCGCGGAGGATTTAGTCACCACAGCCGGCATACGGATACGATTATAATCGCATAATCACATATATTGGAGCATCACCATGATCGACTGGCTTTTCAACACGCAAGAATTCATGCCGCATGGCTATTGCTTCTTGTGGTTTCCGCATATTTTATGGCTGCATATTATTGGTGATAGCATCATCGCCGCAGCGTATTTTTCGATTCCCGCGGTATTACTCTATCTCACTTGGCGGCGTCACGTGCCATTTCGCTGGCTATTCATCATGTTTGCCATATTCATCACCCTATGCGGGGTGACCCATGTCTTGGGTATGATTACGCTATGGTATCCCATTTATTATTTCGAAGGCATTGTGAAGGTGATCACCGCGGTCGTTTCCATCATCACGGCGTTTTTATTGTTCCCTGTATTTGGAAAACTCACCTTACTGATGGAGCAAATCAAAGAGCGGGATGAAGAAACGGAAATGCAAACCATCCCACCGGAACAACCAAAACCATGATACCCTTAGGGCATCTGCTGCGATTATATCGCGAGCCCGTTCTCATTTTATTGACGGGAACCTTGCTGACTTTTGGGCTATTCTTTTATTTGCTGCATTTGAATATGGAACACCGGCGCAGCACCTTTCAGGCCGGTGCAGCAAGTTTCGCGCGCACGCTGCATTACGCGCTTAGCGCGTCTAATCAGCTAGGTTTATTGAACGAAGCAAAAATGCTGACACCGCTGATTACGGCTGAGCAGGAGCTGAATGACCGCTTCAACGAAAGCAATATCTACCTTTTTGACATTACCGGCAAGCGTCCGCGCTTTCTGGAATCTGTGCTGTCGGATAAGGATCCTTTCGTTCAAGAGATTTATAATCCCCTACATTATGATCAGATGCTGGGCCGCGCGCCGTATTCCTATCGATACATATTGCAACTGCCCGACCGCCGCTGGGAGCTCGTCTTCCTACCCACGCTAAGCAGCGGAGGAAAAACGCCAATTTTTTACCCGGTCATTGTGCTGATTCTCGGTTTAGGGATCACCGTTCTTTTTGCGATCTTTGTGTTCCAGCAGGTGACGCAGAATTTGCGGATCAACGAATTGGTCACACAACGCACTGGCGAATTACAGGACGCGAATATTCAACTCGCACGGATTAATGAAGAGCTGGAACAATTCGCCTATATTGCATCCCATGATTTGAAAGCGCCGCTGCGCGCGATTAGTAACATCGCGGGATGGCTGAAAAAAGACCTTGCCGATAAACTAGATAAGGAAAATCTGGATGACATCGACCTGCTGCTTGGGCGGGTCAAACGCATGGAAATTCTACTGAACGATCTGCTGGCTTATTCGCGCGCTGGGCGCAGCATTGATTATAAAAATATCAATTGGATTGGGGCCGATGCCTTGGTGGAAGATGTGAAACTGTTAGAAAACTGGCCATCGGATTATCGCTTGGTGATTGCTCCCGAATTGGGAAATATTCAAATCCCGGTGATGCCATTAAAACAAATTTTTCACAATTTATTAAGTAACGCCATCAAGCATCATGATAAATCCCGGGCGACCATCGAAGTCAAAATGGAATGGAAGCCGGAGTTGATACAGTTCTCCGTAGTCGATGATGGGCCGGGTATCGATCCGCGCTATCACGAGAAAATATTCGATATGTTTCAAACACTAAAGCCCAGAGATGTGGTGGAAGGCAGCGGCATTGGTTTGGCCCTGATCCGGAAATTGCTGCACGAAGTCGGCTGCGACATTCAGGTCATATCCGAGCCAGATGATGGGACTTGCTTTTCCTTTACTTGGCCAAAAAAATTAACTCGTGTATACTAGTGTTATCTATGCGTAAGCCATTAAATATTTTGATGCTGGAAGATGATGACGTCGATGCGCGGCAATTATGCCGGGCACTCAACGTGCTTCCGGCGCAAATTTACGATATTATTCGTCTCAAAAATGGACAAGAGGGCTTGGATTGGCTCGACAAACATCCCGAAGAAACAAAGCGCCCCTGGATCATTTTATTGGATCTCAAAATGCCTTTAATGGGGGGCAGAGAATTTTTGCAGCGCCTGCGCGAAAATAACATGCATGATAAACATTTTATTGTCGTGTTAAGCACGTCGGATCATCCGGATGATAAGCATTTCGCCACCCAAATGCGTGTCGATGCCTATTATAATAAATCGATTCTACAGGAAAATCCGGCACGTTTTATGCAAGATGTTTTAAAGCTCGGCACCGCATAAAACTGCGAATCCTAATGGTTCTTTTATCTGTTCTAGATAATAATCATATAAGGAATGTGTCTTTTTGAATAATAATACGTGCTTGACAAGGGAACTTATAGGGTGGCAACGCAAAATACAGTAGTTTCGCAAGAAAACAGTACCGGTAGTATGGCGAAACCTCTTAATCATCTGGAACAAGTGTCCGAATTAGTCTTGGAAGTTTTGGCGACGACCGATGACACACCACCGACTGAATTCAGTGATAATGATAATGATCTATTAGCTTCACGGCGTCCGACCGTCTTGCTTATCGACGACGATGCTGTGGATCGGCGCGCGATTGAGCGCATGCTGAAAATGCAATATTTTGTGGTATCTGCTAGTTCTGGGGAAGAAGGCTTAGCCATATTCAAAGAGATTCGCCCGGATTGTGTGATCGTTGATTATAATCTGCCGGATACGAGTGGTATCGCGGTAGTCGGTAATCTGAAAAAATACGATCCGCATGCAGGTGTCATTATGCTAACCGGGCAAGGCGATGAAATCATCGCAGCGGAAGCCATGCGTTATGGGGCCTATTATTATATTTCAAAAGATAATGTCTCCAGCGATATTCTGAATCACTTCATCACCAATGCGATGATTTTTACGCATAGTCAGCGCAAAAACAGTGTACAAAAATTGCTGCTGGAAAATTATACCTCGGTCTTAGCCCATGAAATTATCGCGCCACTGGAAACTATTCGGCGCTATTTGCGTCATATGCGGACGGATTCTCAGACGACACTTTCAGAAAGAAGTGTCGCCGCGATTGGGGCAATGAATAATATTATCGATACGCTGCAAAAGACGACGCAGCATTTCTCTGATTATACCACGTTAGAAAATTTTAATAACGAAGCTACCTGCTCGCTTTCAGCGACGGTAGAAACGGCTTTGGAAAATCTGGCATTTAAAGCGCATCATTCTCAGCTGGAAGTCACCTATGATCACCTACCCGGCCTTTCTATGAACCGCTGGAAATGCCTACTCATCGTGCAAAATCTCATTGATGTTTTGATGAATGTCATCGTAGCGGATAAGCCCGCCAGCTGTGTCCTCGATGGAGGGATGGTAGATGGCAATGGCGTGATAACGCTGCGTTTGTCGAAAAGTTTGTTTAACGACATTTCGTTGAAGACGATGCGGTGGCTGCAAGACGCCCCCTATTTTGAATCGGGCTTTCACGAATATTCGATCGAATATGCCCCCTTCATGCTGGTGCGCGCGATCGCTACCTATTGCAAAGATGAGTTGCGGATTACAGAACTCGCGGACGATCTCTTACTCAGCTACCATTTCACGCAAAGCTTAGCGAAATAAATCACCGCCAATAAAAAAAGGGGAGGTCAAAACCTCCCCTTTTTTGGCTCTTAAATTCTTAGATGCTTAGCGCCAAGCCGGACGGCCCAGATCAACATCATCGCTGTCAGTCAGTGCGCCAGCGGCAGCACCAACGGCACCGCCGACAACAGCACCAGTACCCAAACTACCGCCAGTAAGAGCGGAAGCTGCGGCACCTGTACCAGCGCCGATACCTGCACCGCTTAATGCACGGTCGGTTTTGCTATGGCCACAAGCGGCTAACATGCCAGTTGCGCAAAGTAGAATAAGAATATTTTTCATCGTTTCGTTCCTTTATATATGATTAGAGTCGGTCAACTGCGTTATCCGCGCTGCGTGCCAAATGCATGATCAAAGAAAAGGCAAACAGGGCCAGGAAAACGAAGAATAGAATTTCGGCGATGCCGGCAGTTGCAGCTGCAATACCGCCGAAGCCAAATACACCGGCAATAATCGCTACAATAAAGAATAATAAAGCTAATTGTAACATGATTTACTCCTTAGAATTGATGGGATAAACGGCGGCGCGGGGCTGCACGAAGTGATCATCTGTTTGCGGTTGGGTATGTACCGGCGCAGTGTGTTTGGCAGATGATTCCCAACCATTGAGAAAAGCATCTATCATACTTTCTGCGGTGCTTACCAGCGACGTTGCAGGGGCTTGCACGTTTAGTGCCGCTTCTTTAACGTGACGCGCTTTCGATGCTGCCAACAGCAAACAGATAATCAATCCTGCGAGCGTGAACCCGCCAATAATCGCCAATGAAGCGAAGAATGCGACACCTGACTCTATCAAGAAGACGTGCAAGGCAATCAGTGTGACGCTAAAAAAGCCGGCGGCAAAAAAAGCGCCGATAATAGCATACACAATGCCTGCATTTAATGCGTTACCCATTTCCCCCATTTTCTGGGGGCGCGGCATGACGCATTGCGCCAAAATTGATAAGATCATTTGCATCACATCCTCGCGCTTAAATGGCTCTTAACGACGCAGCAGCGCTGCAAGGGCAAAACCGACACCAAAAGCGGCAGCGGTAGTGCTCAGTGGGCGTTTTGCGATGCGTGAAGACGCTTCGTCACGCAATGCAAGGGCTTGATCGCGTTTATGATCAGCGAAATCACGCAGATCAGCACCAGCACGATGTGCGAAATGCTCAATTTTGTTGCTTACGCCGTTACCAGTCGCACGTACATGTGCGCTAAGCGATTTTTCTAATGATGCAATCTGACTTTTCAGATCGCGGATTTCCGTTTCGGGATTGGTTGCACTAGCCATGGTTAAGTCTCCTCTCGTTCATGTGGATGGCCAAAATAGTTCCGCCTGATAAATGATTAGGCGGCGTTGCGGTGAGTTGATTCCCACTCGTTAACTTGACGTTCTGCTTCATCGCGAGCAATGCCATATTCTTCCTGAATTTTTCCGACGAGCTGCTTGCGATTGCCTTCGATTTCATCCAAGTGGTCGTTTGTGAGTTTGCCCCATTGTTCTTGGACTTTTCCTTTAAGTTGGGTCCAGTTACCTTCAAGTTTGTCACTGTTCATTTTCCTTCTCCTTCGTGGTTAATGACTGATTCGACACTGCTTACTATGACCGAAACCAACTAAGGGCGCGATTTGGGCGGAGGGGAAAAACCATAAAAAAGGAATAAGAGAAATGACTTATCTTGTGTTGATACAATAAGCTATTGCGCCCTATCGCCCTCTTAAGCGGATCGCGCGTAGGATGCGATGGTTAAATTTATTAAGGAGCGAATTATGTTAAAATCTACTGTTTCTGCGCTGGCAATGGCGACGATGTTTTCTACTGTTGCGATGGCCGATGAGAGCCTTTCTGAAAAAGCTGGCGATGTGATGCATTCAGCCGAAGCGGCTGTGACCGGCTCTTCCATTGCGCAATTAGGCGAAACGGGTGAAGTGGTTATTTCTGGCGAAGTGAAAGCGATCGACACCATCGATAACGAATTCACACTGGTCGATGATTCAGGTGAAATCGACGTCGAACAGGAATCAGACCTAGCCGTAAAAGTCGGCGATAAAGTCGTGGTTAGCGGTACGTTGACCGAAGATATGGGCGAAAAAGAAGTTGCGGCTTCGAAAGTCACCGTCACTACGCATGCAGAAGATGCTGCAGCGGCAGACGCTGAAGACGAAGAAGATGATGAAGACAACATGATGTAATCTTCGCGCATTTTGAATGACGAAAAAGCCCCGCTTGATAGTGGGGCTTTTTTTATGGCGCCGGTTGAAAGCTGTGCTATGAGAAATTATGCGTTTACTCGTGATCGAAGACGATCTTTGCGTCAGCAAATATATCGCCAAAGGCTTGCGCGAGACCGGTCATGCCGTGGATACCGCGTTGGATGGACGCGACGGATTGTTCATGGCTACGGCAGAGCGCTATGATTGTATCATCATGGATCGCATGCTGCCGACATTGGATGGTCTGACAATTCTCAAAACCCTGCGTGGCGCGGAAAATTGCACGCCGGTGATTATCCTTAGTGCGCTGAGTGATGTGGATGACCGGGTTCAGGGCCTGCGCGCGGGGGGTGACGACTATATCACCAAACCCTTTGCCTTTACCGAATTGCTCGCCCGAATTGAGGCGTTAGGACGTCGGCAAGCGGCTTCGGGCACTGAAACGATGATTATGTTGCGCGCGGCCGATTTGGAAATGAACCTGCTCACTCGTGAAGTGCGCCGCGATGGTGATCTCATTGATTTACAACAGCGGGAATTTCGACTGCTCGAATATCTACTGCAACATAAAGGCCAGATCGTGACCCGCACCATGCTGCTTGAAGCGGTATGGGATTATCATTTTGACCCGCAAACCAATGTGATTGATGTGCATATTAGCCGGTTACGTAAAAAAATCGGCGATCGCGATGCACAACTTATCAAAACCATTCGCGGGGCCGGCTATGTCATCTCCGACGCTATCTAAAAGCTATTATCGCAGTTCCAGCTTTAAAGTTGCGGCGCTTTTCGCGTTCTTACTCGGGGTGTCTTCATTACTACTGATGTGGTTTTTGTATGATTTCTCCCAGTCTAATCTGATACGCGAAACCGAAAGCTCATTAATCAGCGAAGTGCGCTTGGCCGCCGCCTTATTAGAAAATAAATCTGACGCAGAAATCCGACAATTCGTATCGATCAAACGCCCGGAAGCGGTCCATAATTTATATTTATATTTAGCGCCGGACGCTACGATACTAGCTGGGGACCTCGCACAACTTCCCCCCGTCATTCAAATGAAAGAAGGCATTATTCGCTTCACTTTGGATTCTCAGGTGATGGCGGGTAAAGTGCATACCTTTGAAAACGGCAATCGTTTGCTTATTGCGCGCGATATTGGCGAAGCCACGCAAAGCTATATCAACTTACAATGGGTAGCAGGACTAATTCTGTTTTTTATGATGTTGGTGATATTGGTCAGTTTCTTGGTCAGCCTATTTGTGGTTAGCCGTATCAATCGCATTGGTCGCACCGCAGGCGCGATTATGGAAACGGGTGATTTATCGCGGCGATTGGTGATCGATAGCGGCTGGGATGATTTAAGTACGCTCGCCACGATTCTCAATGCATTGCTGGAACGGGTGGAACATCTAATGGCTGGCATTCGTGATGTGAGCGATGGTATCGCCCATGATTTGCGTACCCCGCTCACTCGCATCCGTACCCATCTTGATGCCGCAAAAACGAGCGGCATGTCGCCGGAAGACGTCCAAATGACTCTGGCCGAAGCCGATCATTTGCTCGATTTGTTTCATGCCCTATTGCGCATTGCGAATATTGAAAAAGGCAAGCGCCATCAAGCTTTCGAAACCGTCGCTCTGCATACGGTTTTAATGGATGTGGTCGAACTTTACGAGCCGCTGGCAGAAGAAAAGCAGATCACGCTAATGGTTGATATTGCCCCACAAGCGGCGATGCATGGCGATCGCGATCTGTTATTCCAACTTTGCGCCAATCTATTGGACAATGCCATTAAATATGCGCCTGAATTATCGAAGATCGACGTAACGTTATCCAACAATCCGCTCATTCTCACCATCGCCGATCATGGCCCTGGGATTCCAGAGAGTGAGCGCGAGCAAGTATTTGAGCGTTTTTACCGTTCAGAAAAATGTCGTTCAACCCTCGGAAGTGGGCTAGGATTAAGCTTGGTGAAAGCAATTGCAGACCTGCATAAAGCGACGATCACTTTGCACGACAACCATCCCGGCTTACGCATAGTAATTCGATTCCCAGATTAGCAACCTTACCAAAATGTAATGTTACAGACACAGCCCTGTTAGATGCTGAAAGGTAGTAGTACCAATATGCTGTTATTCCCGTTGACCACCGTTCGCTCTCATCATGAGCCTGTTTTTGCGAAGGTGAGTCTGCGCCGTTTTTATCTGTCTCTAATAGCCGCCTGCATCGCGTTTCCGGCCTTTGCCGCTACGCCGGTCGACCGCTACGTTCCTGAAGCCAAACGCGTGGGAACCTGCAAAATGAGCGTGGTGTTCTGGGACATTTACAATGCTGCCCTGATTGCACCAAAAGGAGAGTTTGATTGGGAAAAACCCTTCGCCCTGCAACTCGATTATTTGCGGGATGTGACCGGGTCCGAAATTGCCGATCGCTCGGTGGAAGAAATGCGCATTGTGGGAGCTGATAACGAGGTACGCCTCGCCGCGTGGCACACGCAAATGAAACAAATCTTCCCGGATGTGCATCATGGGTCACAAATTACCGGGATTTATACACCGGATGGTCCTACGTATTTTTACGGAAAAAATCGTATGCTAGGTAAAGTGCAAGATAGCGAATTCGGTTATTGGTTTTTCCGTATTTGGTTAGGGGAGAACACATCTGAGCCCAAATTACGCGCGCAACTGTTAGGGCAGAAATAACGCGTGGCATATTCGGGGGAACATATCTGGATTATTGGAGCGAGTAGCGGCATCGGTAAAGCGCTGGCGGAATATCTGGCTGCTCAGGGCGCGCGATTGACACTCTCCGCTCGCAATGCAGAAGCACTTCATGCATTGGCAGAAACCCTTCCCGGTGACCATCAGGTTTTACCGCTCGATGTCAGCGACATTTTGCAAGTCGAAGCGGCGGTGCAGCATTTGGGAAATAGTAACAAACCGCTACATCGTACATTATTCTTAGCTGCCGTCTTTCGCCCGCGGCATATCAATGCGCTCGACATGCAGTTTACCAAAGAGCTTATCGAAGTGAATTTGCTGGGGGCTATTTATGTCGCGCATGCGTTACTGCCGCTCTACCGTGCACAAAAAAGCGGGCAGTTGGTGATGTGTGGTAGCATCGCCGGCTTCACCGGCTTACCCGGGGGCCAACCCTATAGCGCCACCAAAGCCGCACTGATTAACTTCACCGAAAGCCTATATGCCGAAGTGGAGGACTATATCGACGTGAAGCTTATCAATCCCGGATTCGTGCGCACGCGGATGACCGATAAAAATGATTTTCCCATGCCCATGCGTCTTGAGCCGGACGTGGCCGCAAAACATATCGCGCGCGGTCTGTTACAATCCGGCTTCGAAATTCATTTCCCTAAAGCCTTTACGTGTAGCGTCAAATTTCTGCGCTTTTTGCCCTACCCGATGGCGCTTTTTATCACCCGCCGTCTGCGGGAGCATGCATGATACCTTTCTTTGACACTGTTCAATGCCGCAGCCGTTTTTCGGTTGCGGCTTTCTTTTTCGGTGACGGAGAGCTCCTATGCGTATAGCGATTATCGGCGCAGGATTGAGCGGACTCACCGCAGCGCGTCGATTGCGTGCCATAGCGGAAGTTGACGTATTCGACAAAGCACGCGGCCCCGGCGGCCGCCTCGCCACACGCTATGCGGATCCATACCAATTCGATCATGGGGCGCAGTTTTTTACGGCCCATGATCCTCTCTTTGCAGATTTTCTCACTGAGCTGGAGGATGCGGAGGTGGTGGCCCGCTGGTATGCCCGTTTCGCCGAGATGGAGCATAAACGCATTATCGCTACCCGTGAATGGGATGATACCTATGTGCATTTTGTCGGCGCGCCAAAAATGAATCGCCTCGGTCGCTATTTAAGCGAGGGGGTATCACTTCATTTGGAAACACGCATTACATCCCTGCGGCAAGAAAAGGGATGGATGCTCAAGGACGAGAATGAGCAACTTTACGGGCCGTATGACTGGGTCATTTGCACCGCCCCGCCCGAGCAAGCCGTCGAATTGCTGCCTTCAGATTTTGCCCATCACGCACGCGTTAGCGCAACACGGATGCAAGGTTGTTTTGCGACCATGTTGGGCTTTGCTGAACCTCTTCCCCTCCCCTTCGATGCGGCATTGATTAAAGACGCGGATATCAGTTGGGTGTCGGTAAATAGCTCTAAACCAGGGCGCGATACGGGGTTTAGTTTGGTGGTGCATGCCACGAATAAATGGGCCGATGCCAATCTGGAAACGCCGATGGATCAGGTAAAAGCCCATTTGCTGGCCGAAATCTCTGACGTGATCGGTCACGATGTGCATCAGGCGGATCATTGTGCAATCCATCGCTGGCGCTATGCGAATATCGAACGGCAAGAGGGCGATGCCGCGCTGGTCGATACAAATCTACGATTGGCTGCCTGCGGCGACTGGTGTGTGCAAGGGCGTGTGGAATCAGCATATCTCAGTGGGCGTGCCGCTGCGTCTGCAATTGAGGAAGCCGCATGAAACGCGTGGTCGTGATTGGCGCGTCCGGCGGGATCGGCAGCGCCTTGGTGCAGCAATTAGCGACAGAGTGCGAACTCTATGCCTTTGCCCGCAGCCCGGCGCAAATCCCCGATGTCGGGGCAGCGGTACATGCCATCGACATTACCGATGAGGCGAGTATTGCCCACGCCGCTGAACACATTCCCGACACGGTAGATGCGATATTCGTGGCGACCGGCTTGCTGCATGCCGATCAGCTGCAACCGGAAAAAGCATTGCGCGATTTAGAGCCAGAGCATTTTCAGCGCGCGATGGCTGTAAACGCCTTGGGTCCGGCTCTGGTTGCCAAACATTTCCTGCCAAAATTGCCGCGTGACGCACGCGGGCTTTTTGCCGCCTTTTCCGCACGCGTCGGCAGTATTTCCGATAACCGTCTGGGCGGATGGTATAGCTACCGCGCGTCGAAAGCAGCGCTAAATATGTTGATTAAGGGCGCGGCCATTGAAATGGGCCGGCGGTACAAACATGCCATTATTATTGGCCTGCATCCCGGCACGGTTGATACCGGTCTATCGCAACCATTTCAGCAACAGGTGCCCGCGGATAAGCTGTTTACGCCGGAACAATCAGCGAATTATTTGTTGGGCGTGTGCCGGGGTTTAACCCCAGACGATAGCGGTAAATGCTTCGACTGGCAGGGCAAAGAAATAGTACCGTGAGCGCGCTTCGGCTGATTCTTGGCGATCAGTTATCGAAAGAGATTGCCACATTGAAAGAGGGTGATCGCGCAAGCGACATCATTTGGATGTGCGAGGTGATGGAAGAGGCGACCTATGTGCGTCATCACCCGAAAAAAATCGCTTTCCTGTTTTCTGCCATGCGCCATTTTGCGGAAGCCTTGAAGGAGGATGGTTGGAAAGTACACTATACGACACTAGACGATGAGGCGAATGCGGGAAGTTTTTCTGGCGAAGTAGAGCGTGCGATACAGACGCATCACCCTGAAAAGCTGATTGTCACGCATCCGGGGGAATACCGCGTGTTTGAGATGATGCAGAACTGGTCTGAGCGCTTTAACATTCCCGTGGAGATTCGCGAGGATGATCGGTTTTTCTGCGCACTCGACGACTTCAATCACTGGGCGAAAAACCGCAATCCCTTACGCATGGAATATTTTTACCGGGAGATGCGTCAGAAACATGCCATCCTGATGCAGGGAGATAAACCGGAAGGCGGCGAATGGAATTACGATGCTGAAAATCGTAAGCCGCCAAAAGAAGGGCTGGATGTGCCGCCACCCTATACCGCGCAGCGCGATGCGATTACCAACCAAGTTTTACAATTAGTCACAGAGCGGTTAAGTGATCATTTTGGCGACCTTGAGCCGTTTCATTTCGCCGTCACCCGTGATCAGGCGCGCTATGCGTTACGAAAATTTATTGATGAACGCTTACCCTATTTTGGCACCTATCAGGACGCGATGCTGCAGGACGAGCCTTGGATGTATCACAGCCATTTGAGTTTCTATATGAATTGCGGATTGCTTAGCCCGCGTGAATGCGTTGAGACCGCCGAGCATGCCTATTACAATAACAACGCGCCTTTAAACGCCGTCGAAGGATTTATCCGCCAAATTCTCGGCTGGCGGGAATATGTGCGCG
>DDZS01000071.1:1031-1316 GCA_002346425.1 Alphaproteobacteria bacterium UBA3002 | reverse complement strand
GGCTGGCGGGAATATGTGCGCGGTGTCTATTGGCTGAATATGCCGGAATATGCTTCGGCCAATCATTTCCATGCACAACGTCGTCTGCCAGATTTTTACTGGACCGGCGAGACCCGAATGAATTGCATGAAACAATGCATTACCGAAACCAAACAGCACGCCTATGCCCACCATATTCAACGGCTGATGATTACCGGCAATTTCGCGCTGATTGCCGGGCTAGATGTGCGCGAAGTCAACGAATGGTATCTGATCGTTTACGCCGATGCCTATGAATGGGTGGAA
>DDZS01000071.1:0-737 GCA_002346425.1 Alphaproteobacteria bacterium UBA3002 | reverse complement strand
GCCGATGCCTATGAATGGGTGGAAATGCCCAATGTAACCGGGATGATTTTATTTGCTGATGGCGGGTATCTCGCCAGCAAGCCGTATGCGGCGGGCGGCAATTACATCAATAAAATGTCGGATTATTGTAAGCATTGCGACTATAAAGTATCGGAGAAAACTGGCGAAGATGCCTGCCCGTTCAACTATCTATATTGGGATTTCATACAACGGCATGCGGAACGTCTCAAATCGAACCCGCGCGTCAGCATGATGGTCAGCACCTGGGAGCGGATGGATGAGACCAAACAACGCGCCATTACCAATTCTGCCGCCAGCTTTTTTGCCAAACTTACATCGCATGAAACCGTCTGAATTGCCTAAGAAACTCTGCCCGGTGTGTCAGCGGCCTCTTCGCTGGCGGCGCAAATGGGCCAAATGCTGGGAAGACGTCAGCTATTGCTCGGAACGCTGTCGCAACCGACGCGGAACTGTTTCGATGTAATACAACCAGCCGCATATCGCACGCGTATTAAAGAAAATTTGCCCCGTTTCGCTATGCTGGCGCCATGAGCGCGCAAGTAATAATTGACTGGCTGATGAATCGTCCTATCAGCGGCAAACTTAGCATATTGATGCTGATGGTTTGCATGGTCACGCTCATTAGCGGCTCGGTGGCGGCAAAGATATTCGAAGCGCTCTTTCGGTATTGGCATGGGATTGACGGGTATCTTTATGCGATTCAATACTCCACGTGG
>DDZS01000069.1:41389-60739 GCA_002346425.1 Alphaproteobacteria bacterium UBA3002 | reverse complement strand
AAGAGCCGCCGAAAGGCGCAGCCGAAGCGATTCCAGTAGGAATCGCGGAGGCCAAGTCTGGAGCGAAGCGGAAGACATAAAAAACCTCTCGACTCTCGCTCCCTGCCCCATTACTCTCACGCTCATGACCGAACTTCCGATGCTAAAATGGCTGAATGCCAAGCCTGCCAGTGGCGGCGCGGCGAAGCAATTATTCCTGTTCCTGCATGGCTTAGGGGCCAATGGGAATGACCTGATCACCCTGGCGCATGATTTCGCGCAGGAATTTCATGATGCGGCCTTTCTCTCGCCGCATGCGCCGTTTGAATGCGACATGGCACCGGGGATGCACATGTCCTATCAGTGGTTTTCGATGGCCGATCGCTCGGTCGATGCGCTGTCGCAAGGCGTGCGCGAGGCGGAGCCGATTGTGAACAAATTCATCGACGATCAACTGATGATTCATGGGCTGGACGATTCGAAACTGGTCGTGGTTGGCTTTTCTCAAGGTACGATGCTGGCGCTGCATACCATGCTGCGCCGTCCAAAGCCCTGCGCCGCAGTGATCGGCTTTTCCGGGGCACTTGTCGATGGTGGCGCTTTGTCCGAAGAAATTCAAAGCCGTCCGCCGGTCTGCCTGATTCACGGTGATATGGATGATGTCGTGCCGCATGCCGCGCTGGGCCTGGCCGATGAAATATTAGAGGAAGTCGGCGTCCCGCATGAAGTGCACACCATCCCCAACCTCGCCCACGGTATCGATCAGCAGGGCTTATACCAAGCTACACAATTTCTGAAAAAGCAGCTGTAAAAAAAAGCCGCCCCCTGAATCAGGAAGCGGCTTTCAGCATCGGTTCGACGCCACCACCCCATCGTTCGATCTCGCTCTCCAGTTCATAGATGAACTGGGTAAGTGGTCCATGGCCTTGCGTGACTGCAAGAAGATGGATGTTCTTCGAGATCGCCTTCGGTTGCGTGGCGAGCGATTGTTCGAAGGGCGAGAGTTCGGTTTGCATACCGAAACCCGCGAATTGGCGCATAAACAGGCGTTCCACCTTCTCGACAAAGTCGAGGGTGAAGGTCGCCTTCAGCCCCGGTGTCATCAAGAGCACCAGTGTCTGAGACTTGCGATGCCCCAAATAGATTTGATGTCCGCTCTCCTGGATGAGCGTTCCTTCCAACCAATAGCTGGTGAGGCGTGCTGTCCAATCGGCTTTTTTCAATCCATGTTGCATGGATCTCTCCATATCAATCATCGAACCAGCCAAAGCCGGTTCACAGAATCCAAAGGGATTCAAAATTACCGCTAGTATAGCGCTATTTGATAATGGGCAGTGTGACAGTTCAAAGAAAAATGCGCCGCCTCCCGGGTGGGGAAACGGCGCGCATCGCCAGATCAGGCAGCATCACGCAATGACGCGTCTGCGTTGAGCGTGAAGACCTCCACCAGCCGCTCGAGATACGCCCGGGTGGGCGTCGCGGCGTAAAGCGTGACGGAGTCTGACACCTTCACGCCCTTCGCCATCTCAAATTCCGCAGACGTCGGCAGTTCGCCAAGTGGTGGGATTGCCACACACTGATCGAACACCTCTTTCACTTGTGCGATCATTTCCTCAGAGAGAATCTCCGTCGAAACGACCACGACCCGGATATGCCGGAACCGGCAGCCCAGGTAGACTTTTTGATTGGAAGCGACTAGCATGCCGTCGAGATCAATAAGGAGTTCTACCTCGCCATTAATCTCGCGCGGCCAGACCGGCTGCTTGTTTGGAAACTGCATCGTTTCCTCCCAACATCAGACCCGCCGTGAAGCAGGTCGTAAAAATCCAAAGGGATTCAAATTCTTTTCATTTTACGCGCGTCCGGGCGCAAAAGCATGTGACAGTTTCAAGTCAGTACTAAAAGAAATGCCGCGCACCCCACAGGGGCGGCGGCAGAAATAAGCGCTCAAGCAGCGCGACGATAATGGCGCACCATTTCAGCGTACCAGGCGATGTAGAATGCCTGGGCGCCCTTCAGGGGCCGTGGCGAAATCACCCTGACACGCACTTGCGTGCCGTTGATGACCTCTTCCCGGCCCGCGCAAAGCGCGCGATACGCAAGGTCGTGCGTTCCGTCGAGCTGGCCGTTATCGACCGGCAGCGTGGCAAGCGTCTCCAAGGCGGGCCATAGGCCGTTGACGAAGCGCTCGTCGGTGTGCGGCGCCTCGATCAGCACCGTGACGTCGGCGAACACCAACACCACGGCATGATCGCCGAGGCGAATCACACCAGTATCGAGGGTTCCCTTCAGTTGATCCCCGATTAGTTGGCGATCATGCGAAATCGGCGTGGCCGACCAGAAAAAAACGTTCATGAGTTTTAACCTCAAAATCTGTAGTCAACGCATTGACTACCAACAGAATCTAAAGAGATTCGAAATTACCCTTAGTATAGCAGCTTTTTCGGCATCCAATTATGACAATTCGTGGAAATCGCTCGACATTTTCGCGCGGCAATTTACAGTTTGCGCTATGATTTCCTCCCTTGCCGATCACGCGCTGCTGTATGCGCTGGCCATGCTGGTCCATCTGGTGTGGTATGCGTGGCCCGCGCGGCCGATTACCGCGCAAGGGCTGCACCGTTTTTTATACACGCTCGGCATAAAGTTGAACCGCAAGAAACGCTCGGCGGCGTCGCTCGTCTGGCGCGGGTTGATCATACTATTGCTGATTTTAGCCACGGCGACAGCGGCGGGTTACGGCCTCAGCCTGCTCGCCCGCCTTGCCCCGCCCTATAGCTGGGCGATGGAGGTGATCATACTTGCCTGGTTGCTCCGCCTGATTCCGGCGCAGCAGCGGCTCATCCACCTCAGCCGCGCGCTTCGTGAACAGGGCGAACGCCCCACCACCGAACTCGCCCACCGGTTTGAGCCAATGCGCGATCAACCCGTCGATGCCTATGCCGCGCTGCGACGCGGCGCGGAAGACGCGGTGCGCGCCTATACCGACCTGTTTTTACTCGGCATCGCCTATCTGCTCGGCGGGTTAACCGTCTTCGTACCGCTGGCCTGCCTCTCGCTTTGCGCATTGTTTTATGGGCGCTCCACGCGTGAAACGCTGGCCTTCGGCTGGGCGGCTTCGCGCTTATGGGGCGGGTTGCTGTGGCCGTTTGAACGGCTGGCGGCGGCGTGGCTATGTTTCGCGGCGCTGATCGCGGCACAATGCCATCCGGTGAAAGCCTGGGCAGGATTGAACCACTGGGTCGGGTGCCGCCTGCGCTATCAATGCGTCTTTGCGACGGCGGCGGATGCCTGCAACATCGCCCTTGGCGGGCCGTATCGCGAACATGGCGAGCCGGTCGCCGCCCCGTGGCTGGGCAAAGGCACCGCGATGACCGGCCTGTCCGACGTATTACGCCTGCAATGGCTGCTGCGCGTTGCCACCGCGCTTTACGCGCTGGCCATGCTGGGGCTGGCATTAAGCCTCAGCGCCTTCTGACCGAACGCTACTTGTATCGCCTCTAAAAATCCGTATAACAGTGCCATGAATGGGGTGATCAATCGTGTTTAAGAAGTTCAAGGATGGTCGTGCGAAAAAGCGGCAGGACCGGACCGCCTCTGAAGTGCTGGAAGAAGCGGCGCGTACCTATCAAAGCAAGGAAAAAGACGATACCGTCACCATTGATGAATTAATGCATGTCATGCATGAGCGCGGGTTTGGCCTGCTGCTGATCATTTTCGTGCTGCCCAATTGCATTCCGATTCCCGCACCCGGGCTGGTCTCGCTGACCGCGTTTCCGCTCTATTTCATCGCGTGGCAACTCTTCATCGGGCAAGAATATCCGTGGCTGCCGAAATTTATCGGTCGCCGCAAAATTCGCCGCACATTGCTCGCCGATATTGTGGCGCGCGCAACGCCCGTCATGCGCAAGGTCGAAAAGCTGATGCGCCCGCGCCTGTCTTTCGCTGCGAGCGATACCGGTGAACGCATCATCGGCGCGTGTTGTCTGCTGTTCACCACCTGCATCGCCATTCCCCTGCCCTGGACGAATTTCATTCCCGGCTGGGGCATCATGATTATGTCACTAGGGTTACTGTCGCGCGATGGTGTGATGATTCTGCTCGGCCTGCTCACCGGCTTTGTCGGCACAATCCTGACCGGCATCGTCGTGCTCTTCGGCAGTCACATCATTCATCAGTTTTTAGGGTAAATGCTTAGTAGCGGCTGAGCGCTTCGGCAAGTTTACTCGAAGCCAGCTTCGGTAACGCCTGATCGACCGCGCCTTCATCGCCCACGGCGATTGGGGTCGTTTGCTCTGGCAGCGTCGTGTCGCCTGCGATGGCCTCCACCAACTCGCGTCCCGCAGCCGTATCGAAGTTATAAGGGCGGAACATGGTTTCTGCCTGATTTTCAACGATAGAAGTGTTTTCCGCCAGATAGGAACCAATCGTATTCGTCGCTTTAGAAATGAATGCGCCGATACCACTCGCGACGTCGGGCGCTTGCGATTGCGTCGCAGCTTCGTTTTGCAGCTCGTTGATTTTTCCACTCAGCAACGCCGTGTTATCCTTTAACACTTGCTGCATCGTCGCGGCGTTTTCATCCGACAGTAAATATTCCAGATTGGTGGTCACAGCGCGGCCATCGGCCAGTTTACCGTCCGCCTGCTCGGCGCCCCATGCTGCGATTTTCTGTGCCAGAATCGCGGCTTGCGTTTGTTCGCCAAAGGCGGTGAAGTCTAGTTCGGCCAGCGCTTTTTCCGCGGCATTGCCTTCAGCCAGCACATTGCCACGCAGCAGTTTACCCAGCTCGACCAGTTCTTCCGGCACCTGTTGTGCGCGTAACGCTTCCGGCGTTTGCGTCAGCAATTGCGAGAACAGCGCCGGGCTTTTGAGTTTGTCGAAATCCGCTTGCTTGATCAGATCGGCGATCAGGTCATAGCCATTCTTGCCGTTTTCATTCGCTAACAGAATATCCAGTTTGTCTTTGTTAGTGCGCAAAAAGTTCAGGCCATTAGCAATAGCTTCGCGGCTTACTTTATCTGTGATGTCATTACGCGTCAGATAGGTTTCCGTCAGCGTCGCTACCGTTGAAATATCCACTAAGGCAATCTGTTTTTGCAGCCACTGGCCATTAATCGCTTCATTCAGCGCTTGCTCCAACGCTGGGCTGCTACCAATCGCGTCGCCCAAAACCTTTTTAAAGTCGGCACCGCTGCGTAACTTCTCCGAAAGCGCCGCATAATCCAGCGACGGCAGCACGGTGTCTTGCAGTTTGCCATCCACCATCGCGTCGAGTTCTTTAAAATCGTTACTTTGCTCGGTCAAATATTTCAATGTCGCGGGATGCTGCATCAGCAGCTTTAGCGCGTCGGGGGATAGTAGCCCGGATTTCAGTTTTTCCGAATCGGTCATGTTCGACGCGTCAATACCAGCGGTTGTCAGTAATTCGAGCAGACGCGGCCGATCCTGCGCCAGTCCTAATACCAGCGCATCGTCCAGCGCGATATCCTGTTCTTTTAATTTCTCGGAAATCAACTTGGCCAGATCCTGATCATTCACGACCTCTTTGCTACCCAGCATATCTTCCAGACTAAAGACGGGTTCGCCCAGCCCGAACATGCCGCTTAACATATTGGCTAGCCCCATGCCTTGCAGACCGCCATTTTCTTTGATCCAGTCGGTCATGCCAAAGGCGTTATTACGTAACAGCGCGCCACCGCTTAAAATGGCCCCAAACAGCACCACTGCGCCCATCAGCAAAGAGCCCAGCCCCCAGCCAGAGTCTTCCTGCGACTTAGCGTTCAGCTCCGCTTGGCTTTTGTTATACTGTTCCGTGGCCGCGTTAAACTCGGCGTCGGTCGCATAATCGTCTCTTTTAGGTGCATTCATACTGTTTTAGTATAGCAAACTCTACGTTCGCAAATGTGACAGTTTCATGAAGATACGCGTCGTCTTTGCGTGCGCTAACGACGCTATTATTTCCGCCAACGCTTCGCGCTGGCTGGTGGTTGCACGCTCGCCTACTCGAACTAGATCCATCGGTATGCTCTGTCATTGCGAGCGCAGCGAAGCAATCCAGAGTGTTTCGCGCAAGTGGCTCTGGATTGCCGGGTCAAGCCCGGCAATGACGATGGAGAGGCACGAAGAAACGCACACAGCACGTGTGCGCCTGCCAAGAGCCGCCGAAAGGCGCAGCCGCCGAAAGGCGCAGCCGCCGTGTTTTCAGTAGAAAACACGGCGGCCAAGTCTGGAGCCGAAGGCGGAGGACAGAACATCTACATCTTCACAAAAGCTTCATACTCTGCGACGCTGATTCTCGTATACTGAATGCTGAGACAATTTATGAGCACGCCCGAAACAGATTCACCCAAACCCGGCCATGCGCCGCATCCGCTTGCCAGCGCACCCGCTGGAAAAGCGCCGATTCGTCGTCCGCAGAAAGACTTGAACACCCGGGGCGAAGATTTGCGCGCGCAGGTGTATATTGAAGATGGTGCGCTGCTCGGCCTACCGGGCTTTCTGCAAGTCAAACGCAGCGATCTGCCTTTGGAAACCGATAAAGACGCGCATGCGAAACACGAACGGCTGCTGGGACGCGTGATGCGTAACCAGATGGTGCCCTACCCAGATTTCTTTGAGCAAATGCCGCAGGGCGCGATTGCCGCAACCTTAGGCGCGCATGTGTTTACCTCGCAAGATGCCCGCGTGCAGGACGTACAGCAAGCAATTCGCAAAATTGGCGAAGAAGAGAAAAACGGCACCCACCCCGATATCGCCGAATGGAAAGACCGCTATAACAAGCCGTGGTCATCGCTTTCCAAAATTCTGAATGACGGACCCGACATCCCGCCCGCAGTGCGCGAATGGCGACGCAACGCGGCGAAGCTCTATTTACTGGTCGATGAAGCATTGAAAACCGTCGGACGCCCGGACGGGCCGGATGCCTATGTCCATGAAATCGGGCCAGAAGACATTATTCCCGGCCGCATCGCGCGCAAGCTGAATATGTCGCTGAAAGAGTTGACCGACCTGCTGCAGGAAGGCGGACTCAACGGCTTTGCCGAGCATTTCAAGATTGACCCAACGCTGGTCGACGAAATTTCGCAAGTGGTCGACATGGCGGATGATCCGCGCGTTAGCCACGGCATCGCCAATAACGTGATCGAAAGCTGGAAAATCGGCCATGAAGCCGCGCAGGAAATCAGCGCGTTGCCGGAAGAAATCCGCAACGACCCGCAGAACCAGTTACCGGATATTCAAAGCGTCGAAGACAAAGTCGCCTTTGGGATCATCTTAAAAACCGCGGTGATGACGATGCTCGTCTCGTCAGCGGGCAGCAGCCTGCCGGAAAAAATGCCGGCGGATGTGGTGAAAAAAGAAAATGAAATCGTCGCCCTGTTCGACCAATTGCCGCAGGAGTTGCGCGACGCATTAAAAGTCACCGGCACCGAATTTGTGTTCACCTCCGGCAATAATCTAGCCGCGATGCATCCGGGCAATCAGGCTCCGCTGGGTTTCAACCTGTCGCTGCCCTTCACCAAACGCAACAATTTCGGCCTGCGTCTGATCGCGACCTCCAATATGGACCGCGCGGAATATCTGAACGAAATCATGAAACATGAAGTCTTCCACACCATGTTTCAGGCGAGTGTCACGCCCGATCAGTTGGAACGTTCCGAACAATTATTCTTCCAAGGCGCCGACCGTCTAAAACAGATTTGCGGCAAGCTCGACGACTGGCTATCGGCCAATCACGATAAAGGCAAACGCCAGGCCATCGAAAACGACCTCGCCGAGCAATTCGGCAAAGGTGATGCCACACTGGCCGCAGCCCTACCCAAAGGCATGTCGCATGACGACGCGATGCTGTCACTGCGCGACAAAGCGCACCGGATTTTAAGCGAACTCGACCCCGACAGCCCGAAACTGCGTCGCGGGTACCCTATCCCCGAATTACGTGCAGCAGAAGTCTTCGCGCGTGCCGGGGCGATTGAATATGCCACCATGCGCGGTGAGCATGACACGCTCAATTTCCTGATGCCCGAATGGCTGGAAGCGGTACATGGCATTTACCTGCCCTATATCAAAGAATCGGTCGCGCAGATACGTGAGCAGACCGCAGGCATGAACCCGGCGATTCAACATCTCGGCCTACCGCCGGATTTTGTGCTGCCCAATATGCTGAAAACAGTCGAACATACGCCGGAACAGGTGCTCGCTGGCGAGAAACCTACCGCGCGGATCGAACAACCCGTAATGCAGGGCTTGCTGACGCAACTCGCGCATCAGCATAGCGTGCCCGACAGCGCCGCATTCCGTTAATCTTTAGCGTTTCAGGATTTCATTACCAAGGCTGGTGGCCAACGCGCCGCAGGTCGGCACGGCCATATTGCCCAAGTCGGCTTCGCGCGGGACGGACTTTTGCGTCACCGCTTCCTGCAGTTGAATCGCAGCATCGCGAATGCCCAGCAACGTATTATCTCTGTTCGGACCCGCTAAATCCTTTTGTAATTCTGTAATGTTTTCGAGTGCTTGTGAAAATTGCAGATGTTGCAATAGTTGATCATTCGACATTCCCATCACGTCTCCGCCAGCGGCCTGACGCTGCGCATTCACCGTGTCGCGCGTCTCGTCGAGTGCCGCGACCATATCGTCGGAATCCATCGGAGTAATCTCACCATCCGGCTTTTCGCAATATACATCAACCATAGCAGCTGCCTTTCTTGTAGCGTTACCTCCAGTATAAGCGGAAATAGTTAATAAATCTTTAAGAAAAGAGTTCACACAATCGTCACACTGTTGCCCCTACGAACCCGCTATACTGCAAGGGCTGGATGGGGAAGGAAAGATGGGATTGACGGACTCTGACACAATGAATGAAAACGGACTATTTAATCCGCCGCATACGCATACCACGAAGATTCCGCATGAAACGCCGTGGGATGTGCGCTTCGCTCTGGCCCTGTTGCCAGCGCGTTATTTGCTGCGTTCATTTTCCAATTCTGCAACAGACTCTGCCTCGCCGAGCTGGCTGCGCAAACCGGTACAGCCGCTGCGCGAAGCCTTTGCTACGGCTGCCACCAAAGAAATCGAAGCCAATCTGGCGCAACTGCTCGAACATAAAGACAGCATCTTCCCGAAAGGCGTTCCCACCGAGGCTGACGCGCTATTTGAACAATTAGCCGAAAACCCATTGGGCAAAAAAATCTTTCAGGAAAATCAGCGCCTGCACACCAAATGGGATTCGAGTCGCGACAAAGCCTTTAATAACCTGCGCTATTACCTGAACCGCTATACCAAAACCGGCAAAGCGGGGCTGACCGGTATTTCCAAAGCCGATATCCGTAGTGGCTTAAATGGCCTGATGTTTGAGACGCTGTATGACAACGCGCTCGGCATCGGTTCGCTGGCCTACACCTATAAGGTTGAACGCAACGTGCTCGCCGATATCCGCTCGATCTATACCGAAGTGGCCGCGCTAGAGTTGGATAAAGACCCCGCGTTGGTGACGGATGACGACATTTTCGCTTCCGACAACCGCATCATTCAATCCACCGTCAGCAATTACCGCACGAAACTGGCGCAGCGCGTCGGCGTGTCGCTCTTGCCTTTCGTCAAGAATATCCCTGCCCTACGCGCGATGCAGATGGGCGATCTCGCCATCGGTGCCTGGGGTGCGATGTGGGCCTATGACGTCTGGGGCCGCGAGCCGACCATGCTGGAAAGCTTCTCGTGGTTCATCAACGACAAGCTCAACCCGAATTATGGTGTCGGCGACCCGATCAAGAAAAGCGACATCGTCAATTTGTATCAGCAATTTACCCTGAAATACGACCGCTATAACGCCTTCGATCGCGTCGTCGCCAACGATCCGGAAAGCGTGCGCATCTGGGGTCAGGGTGAGAAGATTTTCGAGCGTATCGCCGATCTGATGAATAAGAGCTACAATTTCAAACACACGCCCATCGTTGATAAGGAAACCGGTCGCGCCGAAGATGCGGAGCATTTCCTGTTCCCCAAATTCATCTACCTGATGGGTCACGACCTGATCAAAATCCGCGAACCGGAATGGACGATGGCCTTCATCGAAATCGCCAACAGCTATGGCATTGATGAGGTAAAAAAAGTCATGAAAATGGAACGTACCGACGCGAACCTACGCCGCGTGGTCAAAGAATATGAGATCGACCTGAACCCGACCGGTCATATCAACGCCATCTCGCGCAATATTACTGTCACCATCAACCCCGAAACCGGCGAGCCGGAATTGCGCCCGCAAAGCCAAGCGATGCACGAGCTGGAACTCCACGAGCATACCGCACCCCTGCACATTACCCCGCAAACCCGCGCACTCGCCGAACGCCTGATGCATAACGCACTAGCGGCAGAATCCACCACGCCACACACCAGCATTGCTGTCGACCAATTGCAGCACGAAGCGTTGAAAAGTCCCGAACATGCGCGAGGGTAAGCGCTGCTCAGGCGTGCGTTATTAACGCAGCTTTAATACGCTCCAGAAAAGAACATGTTACACGCAGAGCCTGAACTATTGAGCCGGTAGTCTACATCCAGCTGCGTGTAGACGGTCGCCATCGTGCAGGTCAGAAAATTTCCGGCAATAACCTTGCCATAAGCCGGTCGCCCATCATCCAACTTCACATCGATATTCCACATTTCTTCCGCCGTCACTATGGTACCATGCGGTCGATTGATGGATATATCCCCCCCGAGTAACAAATAATTGCCGTAATTTTTATTGAAGTAATAACTTGTATTATCGCTAGCGCTGCGCGTTTCGACATACCACAAAGCCTGATTCAGGCGCGAAATCGGTACATTGGTGCCGGGAATTGAATTTAAAGCACCACCAGCTCCTGCTTTGCCGGTATACGTGCCTTCGATCAGCCCTGCATTCGCGAGGTGCTGCCAGAATGTGTAACGTTCGTTATATTCCCCGCCAGCCCCTAAAAAGATCGTCCCCTCGCCATCCCCATTACAGGTTTGCGTTCCGGTGCCTGATGTCGACTGATAACACGCTGAATCGCTGCCGGTGGTGCCACCTGCCCGTCCCCAAAAATCTGTGGCGTTACGCATATCCCCCGGTAGCGCAAAATACTTATCGCGGAAGCTTTGCACTGCGGTGTGGTATTTCTGAAATTCGGTTGCTACACTGCGCAACTCCGCCGCACGAATCAGGGACTGCCCGGTTAGAATACCTCCGGTCAACAGGCCGAGGATGACAAGAACAATCGACAACTCCACCAGCGAAAAGGCCGAGCGAGAATGTGATTTCAATAGCATTCTTTTAGCCTACCACGAAAAAGTAAAAGAATAATTAACACCGATACAATTCGGTATAGTATAATGATAAGTATAGCTTTTATCCTTATTTCCTCTCACGGCTCGACTCACGCCGCATCATCTCCTATGCTCGCACTATGGCGAATCGTTACGACCTGTTGCACATCCGGCCTGCGCTGACACATGCGGCGATGCCACCGGCGCTGGAAGCGCTGGCGGAGGAGATTGTCCATTCCGGGCTGTTGCGCATCAGTACGGACGATGCGCGCAACTTTGTCTATCATTCGGGCAGCGATTTCGACCGGCATTTTTCCTATCGCCAACTGCATGACCCGAAACTGTTACCGCAGACGCGAGGGCTGATTGCCGATACCCTGCCCGGTTCGGCGGGCAAGCGCGGGGTGGAAGAAGTTATCAACCGCTTGCAGCATAAACTCAAAATCTCCGGCACCATTCCGCATGCCCGCGAGATGGAAGTGGCGCGCCTGCTCACGCAAGCCTGCGAGCCGGTGATTCTGCAACTGGCACTGCTCGAAGGCGTGGCGATTTTTGTGTCTTACGCGCATAGCGTCGCCGAGTTGCAGCCGGTGCATTTCTGGGAATCACTCGCGGGGACGGGCGGTCTACAATCGGTATCCGGCGATGGGGCGGCGGTCTATATTTCCTGCGGCGGCCATCCATTTATCACGTCAAAAGAACAAAAAACCTTCGCGTCCGACGGCTTTCCCGCCCTGGCGCGCATGCTGGTCATCGGCGGGCAGGAACTCGGCCATTATGCCGATTTAAAGCGCGACGCCGCGGGCCGCGTCATTGGGCGCCACAGCGCCGAACTCTCCGCACCTTTCCGCGCCACCGACATCGCCCGCAACGCGCGTCTGGCCGATATCGCCCGGGTCGCCGACTGGAAAAAGCTGGCCACGCAGTATCCCATCGTCGCTTGCCTGAAAGCCGAAGCCGCCGTCCATTTCTACCGCGATAAACGGCCCAAAAGCCCGCCGCGTCTATTTGCCGAAATGCGTGCCCGCCGCCTTGGCGCGCGCATCCGCCGCGACGCTGCCACGCGCGGCCATGCCCTCTATGCCCAATTCCCACGCCGCACGCTGACCGACGACGGTTCGGATGATTTATGGGCGACGCAGCTGGTCGCCTGCTTGGAGGATATGCAGTTCAACCTGACCCCCGTGGCCGACGCCTATCGCAGCGACGACCCCCAAGCCGAAGAGGCCATTCTCTGCGTCGAAGCGCTGGCCCGCGTCCCGCAGCAAGTCAATAAATGGGGCCACACCGCCACGCAGCTCTGCATGCCGCATTTGTATCAACTCTATTACCATCAGGTCATCCCCGCCTGCATCACCGCCTACGAAGCGCGCTCGGGCAAGAAATATGTCCCATTGTAATGTCATCGAAGTGTCACATTCGCTATCAGCGATTAAGACTATAATACATCATATTTTTGTGTCCCTTGATGCAAATAGATGGCTTTGCCATCGATACGCCTTACTGTTCATTCAGTGGGGCTGTCGACTAAATGGAGGCAGAAATGCCCAACTTCAATCACATGAACTTCCCGCTTGCCGATTCGAAAGAAGCGCAGGCTTTGTGGCTAGCGCTACAGAGCGACTGCAAGTGCGGCAATGGAGATTGTTGGCGGAATATACGCGACAATACAATTGCCGTCGTCAACGCGCTTCCCGAGCGCATGCCGGAGGATGGATACTCCGAAGAGGATATTTTTGCTGCGCTCGCCGCGGTCCAAACATCTCCTCAAGATGAGATTGAAATCCTCAACTGCGTCCATGTCCTGTTCCGGCCACTGGATATCGCTCGCGCAAAGGCGGCGCTTCATCGCTCACACAAAGAGCGGTACGGCGATCTGCTTACGCTGCTCGAAACGACGGCCGCTCAGGGCGGCGGAGTCGTTTTGGTGATGGCCCGAGGCCCCGGAAACGGCGACGATCCCGGTCGCGATTCTGGTACGGTTCATTAAGGGTTATCCCTCAAGTGATGACATTAGCTCCGCGCAGCCCATCCCGGGCGCGCGGTTTTTTTACTCAATAAAAATTTCCACGCGGCGATTGGCGAAGCTGCGTACGCCGTCGGCGGTCGGTTCGGCGGGGTCGGATTCGCCGAAAGCGAAATAGTCGACATGATCAGGCTGTAAGCCCGCCTGAATCAGCACGGATTCCACAAAGGCTGCCCGGTCGGCGGAGAGTTTCATATTATATTCGCTGGTGCCCGAACGGTCGGCATGGCCATTGATCGTGACGCGGTAACTGGTGCCGAGTGCTGCCAGTTGCGCCGCCATTTCCTGCATTTCGGCACGCGCCTCTTCCGGCAGGCGGATGGCATCCCAGTCAAAATGCAACAGATAAGACGTCGTCATCGGCCCGCCTTGGGCCACCACCGGCTGATCTTCTTCGCCCATCAGGCGGTAGAACCCATTACGGCAGCGCGCAATCGCATCGGTTTCCCACGCTTCTTCCTGCTCTTCCACCCAGCAATCGAAATAGAGCTGTAACTGCGCGGCGGTTTCGGGATTGGCATCCGCATAGCCGGATTGCAGCTTCGCCATCAATTTCTCCCGAGCGGACTGTAGCTCGCCGCGGGTAAAGTCCGGCACGTTCCAGTCTTCCACGCGTTCCGGCGGGGTTGGCACGGCGCGCGTTGCGGCTTCGGCTTTGTCGGCAAAGCGTCCGGCATCCACCCAGTCATAGCGCTCTTTTTCCGCTTCAGCGATGTCGACATAGGCTTTGGCCAGCGCCAGTTCAAACGCGCTCGGCATCGCCGGCGCTGCAGCTTGCTGCGAGGCGGATCGGTCGTCACTATCCGACTGACATGCCAGAAGCGCAATGGCGGCTCCTGCCGCCACAAGTTTGAAAAACTTAGCCAATTGAACTGCTTACCTGCTTTTGTTTTTTTGGCACGTTAACCCGGCCTTAGCACTTCCGCAAGCGCCAACTAAGCACTTGCGCACAGGCAATCTGGCCGCTATACACCCGGCAAGTTAACCTGGACAATAAGGATTTACCCCATGACCGAACGTACCCTTTCTATCATCAAGCCGGACGCGACCGAGCGCAACCTGACCGGTAAAATCAACACGGTATTCGAAAATGCTGGCCTGCGCATCGTGGCGCAAAAACGCATCCGCATGAGCGAGAGCCAAGCCAAAGAATTCTACGCCGTGCACAAAGATCGCCCCTTCTATGACGAGCTGTGGGAATATATGATGTCTGGCCCGGTGGTGGTACAGGTCTTAGAAGCGGACAACGCCGTCGCGAAACACCGCGAAGTCATGGGCGCGACCAACCCGGCAGAAGCTGCCGAAGGCACCGTGCGCAAACTCTATGCCGAAGATATTGGCCGCAATTCGGTCCACGGTTCGGACAGTTTAGAAAACGCGAAAAACGAAATCGCCTTCTTCTTCAACGACGACGAAATCGTCGGTTAGTTGATTAGCCAGCGCGAAAGCGCTGGCTAGTGGCCTCCGCAATTCCTGCTGGAATTGCTTTGGCTGCGCCTACCGGCGGCTCAGGGCTGGCGCGGACGTGCTGTCCGCGCTCCATCCTTATATATAAGCTGTCATTGCGAGCGAAGCGCGGCAATCCAGCCGCTTGCGTCAGACGCCTCTGGAGTGCGCCCCGATACCGCAGCGCAGCACGACCGTCATAGAAATGTCATCCTCACCATCGTCCCTCTCCGCTATACTAGCGCTATGATCTTGTATCCTTTGATATAAGTTTGACGCTTTATGCGTCTGGTGTGCTTGGTTCAAACCAAGTTGGGAGGTTAATATCATGACCGTAAAATCTTTTCCGGCGGCTTTCGGTGGCTTCAGCGGAGCTGGCGTGGTTGTTGAAACCACATCTGCCGTCGTACTCAAACGCGAAACGCGTGTCGAAATCGTCGCCACCGAAATCATTGGTGATGTTGAAACCGTCACGGAGATCGCGGTGATCGAAGAAGAATTCGTGATCCATCCGGACTTTCCGGACGATCGCGAACCGGAGAGCATGACCAATTGGCTCTGACACTCAAATGGCCCGCGCCACCCGGCGCGGGTCGCCCCTTTTTCCAATGCCTTACTCCCAATAGCTTCATGCAATTGTCACGCTTCCACCATCGCTTCTGCGCTATACTAAACGCATAATCTTGTATCCTTTGATATAAGTTCGACGGCCCACGCCGTCTGCTAAGCCTCCCCCGTTCAACGGTGAGGTTTTGATATGATGAGGAATCCTATGGAAACGCACGAAGAACTGCTCGCCCTCATTTCGCCCGTGACTCAGGAGGTTCTCGGCCTATTCGCGTCGGAAAACCCCGACGACAACGATCTATCAGCGAAGGCGCTGGAGAATCTTTTGTATACTCCGTGTCAGATGATGCAAGACAGTCAGAGCAGCAAGCTTTGCTGTCGACTGCATCTCAACGACGCCTTTCAAGCATTCCAGCTCGAAATGCGGCGGTTGACCCAGGGCGACATGGACTCCGCAACGGTACAGATGATCATCGAAGCGATGATCGGATGCGGTGCCGAAGGTCAGGATGATGTCCGGATGGTTCTGGATATTGCCCGCCTACTCGGCATCGACGAGCAATGGGTCGATGCGGGCATTCTGGACGAGGCGCAAGCCTCGTTCAGGCCAACGGGTCGCTCCAACATCGTGGCGCCGATCTGCGTCGCCCGAGGCAAGCTCAGCCCGGAATAATCCTCAAAGAAATATCTGGCCCTGCGCAAGCGGGGCTTTTTTTTACCGCAACTTTGCCGCCACCTCGGCCAGCACTTTGGGATAGAGCCGATGCTCTTCTTTCAGCACCCGCGCGGCCAGCGTTTCGGCATCGTCTCCGGGCAGCACCGGCACGCGCGCCTGCGCGATGACATCGCCGGAATCGAGTTCCGGGGTGACCCAATGCACGCTGCATCCGGCTTCGGCATCGCCACTTTCAATCGCGCGTTGATGCGTTTGTAATCCCTTATATTTCGGCAGCAGGCTTGGATGAATGTTCAGCATGTTGCCCGCCCATTTTTGCGTAAACTCCGCACTTAATATGCGCATGAATCCGGCGAGGCAAACCAGCTCGATATCATGGTCGCGCAGCACGTCATCAATCGCCTGATCGAAAGCCTCGCGTGAGGGGTAATCGCGATGCGACATCACCACGCTGGCAATCCCCGCCTCGCGCGCGCGCCATAGGCCATAGGCATCTTCCACATTGGAAAACACCAGCGCAATCTCTGCCGGATAGTCTGCCGCCTGCGCCGCATCAATCAGCGCCTGCAAATTACTCCCCGACCCGGAGATCAGCACGGCAGTTCGGATTTTGCGGGTCATCGTGTTGCTCCTCCTGTCACCCCGTGCTTGTCACGGGGTCCGGGGCCACGCGCACCTTTATTGACAGATATCATCATACAAATCGCGCCAATCGGGATTCATGCGTTCAATCGCTTGCATCTTCATGCTACGCCGCCATTTTTTTATCAGTTTCTCGCGCATAATCGCCGCTGTCACGTCGTCATGCACCTCATAATACACCAGATTTTTAATAGCATATTGCCTGGTGAATCCATCCGCCAATCCTTCTTTGTGTTCCCAAACCCGTCGAACCAGATCATTGGTAACGCCGGTATAAAAGGTGCTATTGCGCGCTTTTGCAAGAATATAGGTGTAGTATGGCACGCCTCTTTGTAGCCATGTTCAGGCAGAAGTGACAAGTGAACTTGTTACTTCATGCTTCTCACGGGGTCTGGAGCAACTCGTGCGGACGGAACCGGACCCCGTCATGAAGACGGGGTGACACGATGCTTAAATATAACAGACCGCGTTGCCGTCGCGGGAGACGAGCTGGCCGATACGGAAGACCGCTTCGCCCGCGGCGGTGAGCGACGCGGTGACCGCTTCGGCTTCCGCTTCGCTGACGATCAGCGCCATGCCGATGCCCATGTTAAAACTGCGATAGGCTTCGGCGGCGTCGATGCGGCCGGTGCGCAACATCCATTCAAACAGCGCAGGCATTTCCCAGCTGCCTTTGTCGATTTCCGCGGCCAATTGCGCCGGTAACACGCGCGGGATATTCTCGGTCAGGCCGCCGCCGGTAATATGCGCCATGCCTTTTAACTTGCTACACACCGCGAGCAGCGGTTTCACGTAAATCCGCGTCGGTTCTAAACACATATCAATCAACGTGCGCTGATGATCGGCCGGGCATGGGCCGTCCCAATCCAGCCCTTCCGTTTCTACTAGTTTGCGCAACAGCGAATAGCCGTTGGAATGCAACCCGGAAGAGCCGAGGCCGAGCAATACATCGCCCTCCTGCATAGCGTTCATTTTCGGCAGCATTGCCTCGCGCTCGACCGCGCCGACGGCAAAACCCGCCACGTCATATTCGCCGCCACCATACATGCCGGGCATTTCGGCGGTTTCGCCACCCAGCAATGCACAACCTGCCTGTTTGCACCCCTCAGCGACGCCTGCCACGACTGCCGCTGCCTGATCGACATCGAGCGCGCCAGTCGCGAAATAGTCCAGGAAAAAGAGCGGCTCCGCCCCCTGCACCACCAGATCGTTGACGCACATCGCGACCAGATCGATGCCGATTGTGTCATGCTTATCGGCAATCTGCGCGAGTTTGAGCTTGGTGCCGACCCCATCGGTCGCTGCGACCAGTATCGGATCGTCGTATCCACAGGCTTTCAGGTCAAACAACCCGCCAAATCCGCCCAGCCCCCCGGCGAGGCCGGTGCGTTTGGTGGCCGCGGCCAGCGGTTTAATCTTTTCGACCAATGCGTTACCCTTGTCGATATCGACCCCGGCATCCGCGTAATTCAGGCTTGAGCTTTCGGCATTTTTCATGTCTAAGCTCGTAGCAGGATGATGGCATTGAAACAATGGATTTATGCGCTGTGTGCGTTAGTGATCGTGGCGGCTCCGGCGCAGGCGGCGGTGCGCGAAGTCAAAGTATTGGCGAGCATTTTGGAAGCTGACCCCGCATTGGCGCAGGCGAAAGCGGAGGCCTATGCCCGCAAACGCGCCTTTTTCCTCACCCTGAATGCCTTTGACGAGAAGGAAGCCCTGAAAATCGCGCAGAGCATGAGCGACAATCAGATCAACATGACGATCCGCGGGGTGACGCTGCTGAATCAGAAATTCGACCCGGCGAATGAGCAATATCTGGCCGAATACGCCGTCAGCGTGTCGGAAGAAGCGGTGCAGAAACTGGTCGCTCCAGCCACCGATGCGATTCCGCAGGATGCGACGAAAATGCTGGTGCTGCCCGTGTTGCAAAATAGCGATGGCGTATTGCTCTGGGAAGGCAGCAATCTCTGGCGTTCGACGTTTAATGGCACGGCGCTCGCCAAGGGTCAGAACCTGCTGATCATGCCATATGGCGACCCGCAAGACCGCGAAATTACCGATGGCTTGAAGATTCTAACGCAAGATTTTGCCTCGCTGGCGCCCTTGCTGGAACGTTACGGTACGGATGAAATCATCATCGCCACCGCGCGTTATGACCGGGCGAGCGAACCGGCACGCCTGCTGGTCGATATCCGCCGCTTGTCGGACAAGGTCGACCGTTCCAAGAAAATCGCGTTGAAGACCGATACACGCAATCAGACGCCGGAATCGCTGCTGCCGCTTGCGGCCGAAAATGTCACCGGACAGTTGATCGAAATCGCCAAAAATTTTGATGGCAATGAAGATCGACGGCTGGCGAAAGCCAATGCAATCCCGATTCGTGCGCGGCTGGGCCGCATCCGCGATTGGGCGACGATTCAACAGGCGTTGAATGGCGTGCCGGGCGGCGTCCAGCTCGATGTGCAATCGGTCTCGATCGACGAAGCCCGCGCGATCTATCACTTCAACGGCACCGCCGAAGGGCTTGGCAAAGTGCTAAAAACCCGCGGCCTCGCCGCCGCCCCCGCCGTTGATGGCGGGCTGGTCGTGGAAGCGCCATAAGTGCCTTTTTCCGAAACCCCATTTCTCACCCGGCGCTTGATTCTTTGGCTGCTGATCCTGCTCGCCTTCTATATCTTTCTGGATGCGATTCATGAAGTACTGCTGCCCTTTATTATCGGCGGGTTGCTGGCCT
>DDZS01000069.1:0-41076 GCA_002346425.1 Alphaproteobacteria bacterium UBA3002 | reverse complement strand
GGTTGCTGGCCTATTTTCTTGATCCGTTGGCCGACCGGCTGGAACGCAACGGCATGGGTCGCGGCGCGGCTGCTGGGCTGATTATCGGCATCTTCTCGATCGTTATTTCCATCGGAATCATTCTTTTAATTCCAATTATCGCCAGCGAAATCAACGACTTCGCACGCACCCTTCCCGCAATGATTGATCGCTTCCGCGAAGCGTTTAACGAGAAGATCATGCAATTCGGCAAAGCCATCGCCCCGGAACAGGCCGAAGAAGCCAAGAAGGCCGTCACCGCGCAGGCCGCACCACTGGCGAAAAACTTCCTGAAAAACCTGTTCACTTCCGGACAGGCCGTGATCAATTTCGTGACCCTGATGGTCATCACGCCGGTCGTCAGCTTCTACCTGCTGCGCGATTGGGACCGCATGGTGGCACGCGTCTATGAATTGCTGCCGCGCGATTACGCGCCGACCATCCGCGAGATGATGTATAAGATCGACCGCACCATTTCCGGCTATCTGCATGGCATGTTAAACGTGATTCTGCTGCTCGCGGCCTTTTACATTTTCGGCCTGTCGCTGGTCGGCCTAGACCTGGCGATCGTCGTCGGCATTATCGGCGGCATCGCGATTATCATTCCCTATATCGGCACGATCGTCTCCGGTGGGCTGGCCGTCGGGTTAGCTTACCTGCAATTCAGCGCGATCGAACCGGTGCTTGTGGTCTTGGCTATTTTCACCGCCGGGCAATTGCTCGAAGGCTACGTCCTCACCCCGAAACTGGTCGGCGATAAAATCGGCCTGCACCCGCTCTGGCTGATTTTCGGCATGCTGGCCGGGGCGGCGCTCTTCGGCTTTGTCGGTATTCTGCTAGCGATTCCGATCACGGCGATCATCGGCGTCGTCGCGCGTTACCTGCTCGATCAGTATCGCCATAGCCACCTCTATCTGGGCGATGAAACGCAGCAGGAATAGGGAACCATGAACCAACTCGCCATGCCGCTAACGGCGTCGGGCACCAGTTACGCCGCGGCGGATTTTATCATCAGTGAATCCAACGCCACCGCCCATCATCAGGTAACACATTTCAACGGCGGAGAATTCTACGCGCTGTGGTTGCACGGCCCCGAAGGCTCCGGCAAAACGCATCTTGCGCATATCTGGGCGGCGAAAGCGCAAGCCAAAATTCTGCGCGGGGACGCGCTGCCGCATCAGGCCTTTCCGGCGCGCGCCATGGTCGATGCGGTGACGCCCCAAACCAACCCCGAAGCGCTGTTTCATTTGCTGAATCACGTCAAACAGGCGGGCGGCGCCTTGCTGCTGGTCAGCCCGATCTTGCCACGTGATTTAGGCTGGCAGTTGAAAGACACCCTGTCGCGCCTCAACGCCCTGCCGAAAGCCGAATTACTCGAACCGGACGACCTGCTGGTTGAAGCACTGTGGTACAAACTCCTCGCCGACCGCCAACTCAGCGTCTCGCCCGAGGTCATCACCTGGCTGACCCGCCGCGGCGCGCGCAACGCCCGCAGCATCGCCACCCAGGTCGCGGCTTTAGACGTCGCCGCCCTGCAAGAAAAACGCAAATTGACGATTCCCTTTGTGAAGGAAGTGTTGGAAGAAAGGGATTAGGGTTTCGGGAAGAAACAACCCGGATCTCGAATCCCGATTCCCGAATCCCTGGCCACAGGTGTCCCCCGCGCCCGAAGGCGCGAGGAACGAGGCCCTAAGAGCCTACTCCCACGGGTCCGAAACCGGGGTGGGGAACGGCTTGCGAGTGGGGCGTTTGCCCCAGCCGTCTGGATAGCGGGGTGACAGACCCCATCCGTCCGGGTAGTTTCGCATCTCGATCTCCTTCGTGATGCAACGGCCGCCATCTTCACCTCATCCGGCGAGGTGGCCGGGATAGTACAAAGGTACGTAATCGCCGCTGGTATGACAAGATGATGACAATCACCTATTTTCCGTCATCTCGACCGGAGCGCAAGCGTAGTGGAGAGATCTCTCCGCTCCGGTGCTGATGCGCCTGCGGTCAAGATAACGAGGAAGACCTACCCCGCCACCCATGCATCGGCCAGATGACCGCCGCCGGGGGTGATATCGGCCCAGTCGTCGACGTCGAATTGCAACACCGCGCAGGCGCAGGTGGGGAAATCCCATTCGACTTTTTCGCGCGGGCCCTCTTCGGCGGTGCCGCTAAGCACGCGCACCAGCTCGTGCAAGCCGGGGTTATGCCCGAGGATCAGTGCCACATCGCCGCAGCCATCGCGTTTTTCTAAACTTTGAATCTCATGCAGCATATCGCCCGCTGTCGCCAGATAGAGCGATTCTTCGCGCGCGGTCGCCCAATCGCCATCCATCGCCTCCAGCGTTTGCTGCGTGCGCAGCGCCGACGAATAGAGTATAAAGGGCTGCGCTTCCTGCTTTTTCAGCCAGACGCCGTAGTCGCGCGCATCGGCCACGCCGCTTTCGGCCAGCGGACGTTCGAAATCCTGCATCATCGCCGTGCCATTCGCCGCTTTCGCGTGGCGCAGGAGGTATAATGTCTTTGCCATGATCCTCACTATCCTGCATCATATCTTACATGTCGAGTAAAACCCCTGAACTATCCGAACTCTCCTCTTCCCCACAACGCTTTTTCAACCGCGAGCTTTCGTGGCTTGCGTTTAATACGCGCGTGTTGGAAGAAGCGGAGAATCCCGACGTGCCGCTGTTAGAGCGCGCGCGGTTTTTGTCGATTTCCGCGTCCAACCTCGATGAATTCTACATGGTGCGCGTCGCCGGCCTAAAAGAGCAATGCCGCGATGGCATCACCCGCCCTTCCGCCGATGGTATGACGCCTGCGCAACAACTCGACGCGATCGGTGAGGTCGCGGCCCAGTTGAACGAGCGGCAGCAAGCCTGCTGGCTGCATCTGCGCGACGAATTGCGGCAGAATCATATCACCATCGTCAACCCCGACACCATCACCGCCGACGAGCGTGTCTGGCTGAAACGCTGGTTTATCGCCAATATCTTCCCGACGCTGACCCCCATCGCCATCGACCCGGCGCACCCGTTCCCGTTCATTCCGAACCTGCAAATGGCGATGCTGTTCCGCCTGCAACCGAGCGACCGCAAATATCCGATGAATGCGATGGTCTCGATCCCCGCCGGGCAAGAGCGGTTTATTGCCTTAGAGCCCGGCAAACAACCGCACGGCACCTACCGCTTCATCACGCTGGAAGATTGCCTGCTGATCTGCCTGTCGTCGCTGTTTCCCGGCTGCGAATTACTGGCGCATTCGCCCGTGCGTGTCATCCGCGATTCCGACCTCGACATCTCCGACGAGGCCGACGATCTGGTCGAGCATTTTGAGCAGGCGCTGCGCGAACGGCGCCGCGGTCAGGTGATCCGCGTCAAGGTTTATACCGGGCTGGACGACGAGCTGCGCCACCTGATTATTGCGCATCTGCACGCGCGGCATGAGGATGTGTTTGAAGTGCCAGGCATGCTCGGCATGCATGCGATTGATGAGCTCTATAAATGCGCGCGACCCGAACTCAAATTCCCCGATTATCACGTGCGTTTCCCCGAGCGTATCAACGATTACCATGGCGATTGTTTCGCGGCCATCCGCGCCAAAGACATTGTGGTGCATCACCCGTATGAAAGCTTCGACGTCGTGGTGCGCTTCCTGCAGCAAGCCGCGAAAGACCCGGATGTGGTGTCGATCAAACAAACGCTCTATCGCACCAGTTCCGATTCGCCGATTGTTGCCGCGCTGATCGCCGCGGCGGAAAGCGGCAAACAGGTCACGGCTTTAATCGAACTGAAAGCGCGGTTTGACGAAGAAGCCAACATCCGCCTCGCCCGGTCGATGGAACGCGCGGGCGTGCAAGTCGTGTATGGCTTCGTGAACTTAAAAACCCACGCCAAAATCTCCCTCGTCGTGCGGCGCGAGCAACGGCGCCTGCGATCCTATGCGCATTTTGGCACCGGGAATTATCACCCCAACACCGCCAAGATTTATACCGACCTGTCTTACTTCACCGACAATCCCGACCTCTGCCGCGATGCGGGCTATTTGTTTAATTACGTCACCGGCTATGCCCGCCCGAAAAAGATGCGCAAGCTCGCTTTCGCGCCGATCAACCTGCGAGAAACGGTCAGTCAGTTGGTCGACGCCGAAATCGCCCATGCCCGCGAAGGTCGCCCGGCGAGCATCTGGGCGAAAATGAACGCGCTGATCGACCCGGAGATGATCGACAAGCTTTACGAAGCAAGCCAAGCGGGCGTGCAGATCGACCTCGTCATCCGCGGCATTTGCGGCCTTCGCCCCGGTATCCCCGGCCTGTCGGAGAATATCCGCGTCAAATCGCTGGTTGGCCGCTTCTTAGAACATGCGCGCGTTTATTGCTTCGGCAACGGCTTTGAACTGCCCTCCGACAAAGCGAAAGTTTTTATCGGTTCGGCGGACTGGATGCCGCGCAATTTCGACCACCGCATCGAGGTCATGGTCCCCGTGGAAAACGCCACCGTTCACGACCAGATCGTCGACCAGATCATGGTCGCCAACCTGAAAGACAACCAACAAAGCTGGCTCCTCAATTCCGACGGCAGCTTCACCCGCATGACCCCCGGTCAGCGCACCCCCTTCTCCGCCCATGATTACTTTATGGAACACCCGAGCCTATCGGGCCGCGGGCGGGCGTTGAAGAAAGGGAAATTGCCGACAAAGATTGGGTGAGAGGCGAATGGGAGGGAAATCAACTAATTGATTTCAGTATTTATTCCGCGCCGAGCACACAATATGTATTATATACGAGGGACGTCTGCCCTCGAACATTCACGGATGGTATTTATTTCCATACCTCAACATTCAAAGAGCACAAAGTATTCGTATTTGAAAGATTATACTCCGCGTCTGTAGAACTGTTTGTTGTGCTACAATTAGGGTTAGTTGGGCTATCTTTTTTATGTCCCCTTATAACGCCGTATGCTGGGCGCCCGTCATCAACTTTTGTATCAAGGTTCCAAGCCTCCTCAGGAGTTAAAAAAGGACCATTAGGCCATCCGCCTGAAGTTGTGCCATATCCTATATAATGAGCTGCACTTCTATCAAATTCATTTGTGGACCCACTAATAGCCTGTCCGTAATGTAGTACGCCCGTAACATTACCGAGCTTAAGCTGCGGTGCATTAACGCCCCGTGCGAAACTGTTAGAATTATTTGCTACTGCAGCGGCTCCCGTATAACTACCCTCTATCAAGCCTGCGTTTGCCAAGTGTTGCCAGGCTCGATGCTGCTCATAGTATGTGCCACCAGATCCTGGCGTGCGAATTTGTCCGTTACCATCACCGTTACATGTTTGCGTACTTGTTCCAGTATTATCAAGTGGATCAGCACAATTCCCGCCCGCACCAGATGAATTGGCTGCCCCCCAAAAATCGGTTGCGTTCCTCATATCACCCGGTAGCGCAAAGTATTTATCTCTAAAACTGTGCATTGATGTCTGCAATGTGCTGATATGAGCAGTAAGGCTACGCAACTCCGCCGCGCGAATGAGGGATTGGCCGGTCAGAATTCCGCCGGTAAGCAGTCCTAAAATCACGAGGACGATGGAGAGTTCGACAAGGGAAAAACCGCGATTCATATTATGCCTCTAAATTGAACACTGCGTGTTAAAATGTATTCTTAAAAAACAAAATACATGTTTTGCTACTGTCGGCCAGTTTATAACTGGCTGCAAAATTAGTTGCCGTATGCGAGTTATTGTCCGCTGCGGAGCAACTGTTATTGTAATACCGTGCAATCACTTTTCCGTATGCAGGTTTTCCATCATCCAGTTTGGTATCAATATTCCACGCTTCTTCAGGAGTTAAAATAGGTACATCTGCATCCCCTGTGTTGTTTTGCCCGCCAATATATAACGCATTTCCATAATTAATTGCGTAAATAGTAGAATGACTCGAGCTTGAATAATCTAAATGATCGCTATTCCAAGCGGCATTAGAGGCCCGACTTCGGGGAATATTACTGCCTGGAATAGAATCATCTGTGTCTATTCCTGCTCCATCTCTTCCGGTATAACTACCTTCTATTAATCCAGCATTAGCCATATGCTGCCAAACCATAAATTGTTCACCATATCCACTAGCGGTAACGGTAGTATCTATTTTGCCATCACCATCTCCATTGCATGTGGCGGTACCTGTGCCGGTGCCAGATTGATAACAGGCCGCATCACTTCCAGTTGTTCCGCCTGCTGCCCCCCAAAAAGTGGATGCATTGCGCATGTCTCCTGGAATGGCAAAATATTTATCGCGGAAGCTTTGTGCCGCCGTTTGATAGCGCTGAAATTCCGTCACTACGCTGCGCAACTCCGCCGCGCGGATCAGCGATTGGCCAGTAAGGATGCCGCCCGTCAATAGCCCAAGAATAACGAGGACGATGGACAGTTCCACCAGCGAGAATGCGGCATTGCGAGGCTTGGAATCCATATTGAAACTAACCTATTCCGTTTGTTCTTTTTCTATTTTAGCGCCGTAACACTTAATATTTCGTTAAATCCCTTTAAAAGGATGCGCTCCGCATAGGAGTTAGTGCAACGCAAACTATGCTGCATTGCACCTACGCTATATAGGAAAAAAACTTAGGTTAAACGTGCCGATTTATTCTTATAGATCAATATGATTAACGCCTACATTTTCATAGAATTGTCACACTTATTTCGTGCTGTTTACTGGCATAGTAACGGTAAGGAGCCACGAGGATTAATCACCATACCACGATCGACGCCGCCACGGTTGTCCATCCGCGTCAGCAATTGATTGCGGACGTGAATGCCTATGTGCATAAAGCCTTGCAGGTGATTTTCAAACGCCGTTCTGGCTCGGAAATGCGCGGGCTGCATTATGGTACCGCAGACTTTCTAAATGTGGCGAGCACCAACCTGACCTTCAATCTGTATAATGATGGGCGCACCAATAGCCAGGACCGGATATACCTCGCCTTTAAGCAGCCCGATGCGCTGCCAGGAAAAGCGGTACCCGATGATACACTGGTGGCCAATATGGCGACTGCGTCCTTCGTCGCCGGACTGCTGATGGATGTGCCGGGCGTGAGCCTTTCCTTACAACAAACCGGCCATGCCTATATTGCCTTTGACACGCCCAAGGCGCTGCATACGTCGCTGCGGCGGCTCGCCAAACATGCGCAACTGCCCTGCCCGATCACCGAGGAAGCACTGACCCGCGAGATTCGCACGCGCGGCAATGCGATCGGCTATATTGGCTAGCGCACGCGCGAAAGGCTCGACTCAGGCGGCGAGGCTGCTATAAGGCCCCTATGCCGCATCAGCAATTCAGCATTCATCATGACACGCAACCATTCGCGGTGATCGATATTGGTTCGAACTCGGTGCGGCTGGTGGTCTATCATGATCGCGCGCGGGTGCCGGTGCCGGTGTTTAATGAGAAATATTTTTGCGCGCTGGGCCGCGGCGTGGCGGCGACCGGACGCCTCAACCCCGAAGGCAAGGCCGAAGCCGAAGCCGCGATGGCGCGTTTCGCAGCCCTCGTGCAGCGCTTAAAAGTGCGGGAGATTCATGGCGTCGCCACCGCCGCCATCCGCAGCGCCAGCGATGGGCCAGCCTTCATCGCCGAGATAAACCGCCGTCACGGCTTCGACATCGAAGTGATCGACGGTACCACCGAAGCCACTCTCGCGGCGCAAGGCATCCAATCCGCCTTTTACCGGCCCGACGGGCTGGTGGCCGATTTGGGTGGCGGCTCGTTGGAACTTGCGCGCCTGTGCGAGGGGGAGATTAGCCAACAACAAAGCTTAGGTTTCGGTTCGCTCGCACTGGATGGCGTCGCGGCCGATGCGAAGTCTATTCGCAGCCTGATCAAAGACCACCGCTCGCTGCCGATTCCACGTGCCGACACGCTCTATGCCATCGGCGGTAGTTTTCGTAACCTTGCCAAGCATCACGTCGTCGCGCGCGAATATCCGCTTGGGCTTATCCATGGCTACCGCATCAGCCTGCGCCAGCTCTCGGCGTTAATCCGCCGCCTTGAACCACTTTCGCCAGACGAGATTGCTGCCCTGCCCGGCGTCTCCGCCAAGCGCGCCGACAGCATGCTTGCGACAGGCATTTTGTTGCGCGAATTGATGCGCGCCGCCGACGCCGATCAGGTCGTGTTCAGCGTCAGCGGCATCCGCGAAGGCCTTGCCTATCGCCAGCTTTCCGAACGTGCGCAGGCGCGCGACCCCTTGCTCGCCAGCGCCTACGATCTGGGCATGCTCGCCGGGCGTAGCGGCGCCTATGCCGAAGAACTCTACGCATGGACCCAGCCCCTATTCGCGGATGACACGCCCGAGCGCCAGCGTCTGCGTCGTGCACTCTGCACTATTGGCGAAATCGCCTGGACGATCGACCCCGTCTACCGCGCCGAATGGGCGTGGGACCGCGTCATCCATTCCGCCATCAAAGGACTCACGCATCACGAACGGTTGATCCTCGCCCTTGGTTTATACCACCGCTATTCCAGCCGCTGGAAACATGACGACCGCCTTATCCGCTTTGTCACCGACGAACAGCAGCAATGGGCACAGCGCGCCGGGCTAGCGATGAACCTCGCCTTCCAACTTTCCGCGGGGCGCGCAGGCAATTTAAACCATTTCGAACTCGCCGTGAAAAAAGGCACCCTCACCCTCACCCACGACAAAGCCGCCGCCCCACTGATGACGAGTCTGGTGGAAAAAAAGCTGGCCGCGTTGCAAGAGGTCGTCGGTTAAGCCTAAAACGCGTTCGGGAAGAAAAGATTACAATTCTGATCTTTGCTTGTTAGATTATAACTAACATCTAACTGATTCCACGCGGTGGCCGTAGTACAGTTTTGCCATACTCCGGCTACTGCCTTGCCGTAAGCGGGTCGGCCATCGTCAATTTTTTGATCGGTATTCCATGCTTCTTCAGGTGTTAGTGGCTTTCCCCAGTTAGACCCGAAATAGCGTAGATTATGGCCATATCCGTTCGGCTGATAAAAAGAAGTACCGCCTCCTGAACAGCAACTTGATGTAAACCAATAGGTATCGCTCACCCGGCCTTTAGGAACATTAGTACCGATCAGACTTTCTTGTGAGCTGGAAGGGCCAGCCATTCCCGTGTAACTACCTTCTAGTAACCCCGCATTAGCCAAATGCTGCCAGAAGGTGTATATCTCTCCATATTGGCCTGCCCCCGCTGGGTTAGCAATAGTGCCATTGCCATCGCCATTACAGGTTTGCGTACCCGTACCTGCCGTCGTCGTATCGCAGCCACCGCCAGACTTCGCAGCGCCCCAAAATGCCGTGGCATTATTCATATCGCCCGGCAGCGCGAAATATTTCCCCTGAAAAGTTTTGATGGCCGCAATTATCTTCTGATGATCGGCGACAATCCCCCGCAACTCCGCCGCGCGGATCAAGGATTGCCCGGTAAGAATCCCACCGGTCAGCAATCCGAGAATGACGAGGACGATGGATAGCTCGACAAGCGAGAAACCATGGTGTTTCGATTTATAATGCATACATGCTCAACGAACAGACTTGGGTTGTATTTTGCAGATTATACAGCGCCGTAGCCATTACCAGCGTTGTGGTACAGACACTACCAGTACTTGAATTGCTAATGACCGTACCGCTTGCCGGCCTTCCATCATCCAACTTCGTATCGATATTCCACGCTTCTTCTGGCGTGAGGGGATTTGCCCCGTTTATAGAGAATATGACCACATTCCCCGCTTTATGCGCAAAGTAGCTTGTAGACCCAATATCTTGATAAACAAGAGTAAAAAACGTATTCGATATTTTACCGGCAAGCACGTTTTTACCCGGAACATTCGTATTGGCATTGGTAGGGTCGTCGGATACGCCTGTATATGATCCTTCGATTAACCCTGCATTGGATAGCTGCACCCAAGCATGGTAGCGTTCTCCCATGTTCCAATTTCCTGTCGAACCGGCAGGCCAGCGAATAATTCCGTCGCCCGTGCCATCGCAAGTAAGCGTTCCATTGGAAGCAACGCCGAAGCATGCCGCTCCCGTGCCACCACCTCCGACCGCACCCCAAAAACGCGTGGCATTGGGCATATCGCCCGGCAACGCAAAATATTTATCGCGAAACGAATACGCCGCCGTTTGAATTTTACTTAGCTGGGTCGACACACTCTTTAACTCCGCTGCGCGGATGAGCGATTGGCCGGTGAGAATCCCGCCGGTCAGTAGGCCGAGAATGACGAGGACGATGGATAGTTCGACAAGTGAGAAGCCCTGCCGCATCGTTTATTTCCCTTCTCCTAAATAATCGAAGACCAGCGAGCATTGTTTGGTCGTGTCTGACAGCTTATATTCGGCGATGCCGTAATTGGCGTTATCCGCCTGGTCGGAACATTTGATAGTACCATAGAGCTGGATCGCACCTGTCCCCGGGCGGCCATCATCCATTTTTGTGTCCATATTCCAGATCTCTTCGGCGGAAAAGGTGTTGGTTGGGTTATCGGCCCACACGCCGTCGTCCCCGCCAATCGTCATCCAGTTATTGTAGTTACGCATCCAGATGGAAGTGTATGCCGATCCACCCAATTCATTATTTACCCAGCTACTGCCCCAGCCGATGCTGCTGAGACGTGACGTCGGTGCATTTTCACCAAAATTATGATCTGCCCCACCATCGGGACCGCTTTTGCCCGTATATTTACCCTCGATCAGTCCGGCATTCGCCAAATGCTGCCAGAAGGTGAAGATTTCGCCATAATTATTGGGTGCAGTAGAAGTTAACTTCCGGTCGCCATTGCCGCTGCAGGTTTGCGTGCCGGTGCCACTGGCCGCTTCGCATCCATCATTCAATGCGCCACTGCCGCCCGCACTACCCCAGATTATATGCGCTTCATCGAAATCACCAGGAAGCGCGTTATATTTATAACGAAAATTGTGTACCGCGGTTTGAAACTCGCTCAACTGGGTCGCGACGCTTTTTAGCTCTGCCGCGCGGATGAGCGATTGTCCGGTCAAGATGCCGCCGGTGAGTAGCCCGAGAATCACCAGAACAATACTTAATTCGACTAAGGAAAATGCAGTTTTGTTCATGGCTCGTTCCTAAAATATATTGATATAGCGCAATGAGCAGCCGACGGTGGAAGACGACACTAAATATTCCGCGGTCATAAAATCTTCCTGATTGACTGCTGTCGTACAAGTATTCACCGAGTTACCTCCAATGATGTTGCCTAACCCCGGCTTTCCGTCATCCACTTTGGTATCGATATTCCATGCCTCTTCCGGCGTAAGAATCGCCGCGTCCGCGCCAATATTATCGCCTTCGGCACCGAATTCAAAATGGTTAGCAAAATCGATGGAAAAAGCGGTACCTGGCCCGGTAACGCCGGTGCGGTCAAAGTTAAAAATGCCCCAACCCGCATTGGTCAGCTTCGAGGCGGGACTATTCTCGCCAAAATTAAAGTCACGTACGCTCACCGGGCCGGCGATGCCGGTATAGCTGCCTTCAATCAGCCCTGCTTTGGCTAAATGCTGCCAGAACATGAACCCTTCGCCGGTTTCGCTTGGCGCTAGAGCGGAATATAGCGTGCCATCGCCATTCCCGTTGCAGGTGCCCGTGCCCGAAGGATTGGGGACGCCGCAATTGGTCATGCTGCCCCAAAATTTTTCCGCATTGCGCATGTCGCCCGGCAAGGCGTTATATTCATCACGAAACGTGTAGACCGCTGTTTCATAGCGTTGAAACTCTGTGACCACACTGCGCAGCTGAGACGCGCGGATCAGCGATTGGCCGGTGAGGATTCCCCCGGTGACTAACCCGATAATGATGAGAACGATGGATAATTCGATGAGCGAGAATCCCCGCTGCCTTTGTATGATGCGCTTTTTCATCCCTCTATCCTAATGTTTTGGAATTAACATTTCGTTAAAGATCGGTAAAATCACTTACGTTGGAGGCGACTATCCTGCTCGCGGGGCAGATCATTAGGCATTTCGGCATCACCTTGGGCGACTTCCTGCACGGCGCTTAAACGTACACCGCTTAATGCTACATCGAATTCCTTCACCTCCTGTGCGCGTATCGCGTCATCCAGATACCCTTGCGCGGGCAGTGTAATCCCTACCTGCTGCAATTGCATACGGGCATTAACCATGCCCGCATTCGGCAAGCGGTCGATGTCGATCACCGCCGATATTCGCGCGGGAATTGCCGGAGAAGTGTCTGTCGGCGAACCTTGCGGATCGGTAAAAAACGCTTTGCCCGTGCTGGGGTTGAATACGACGTGATTCACGGCGTTGGTTTCATTTTCTATATTTCGAAATGCTCGGTCAAACATGCCGCGGCTATCGGGAAAACTATTGGCAGAAAAAACCGTGGCCATTACCTGATCCGGCTGCGTGGGATGCGGCTGCACCTTTAACACCTGCACGGTATGCCCATCATAAGGCACGCCTTCTGCTTCTTGTCGTGCTGAAGTATCGATCGTTACAATATCGCCTGGCTGTGCGGCGAGCAGTCCTTCCGGGCGCACAGCTCCTAACGCTTTGCCTGCTTCCGCCAATTGATAGGTGCCATAGCCAAATCCCAGATCATCCGCAAAAGGTGGCGCGACCTGATGCGCGCGGTATAGCGTATTGATATTCCAGATATGAAAGTCCGAACAATAGCCGCCGTCCCCATATTGATTTTCTTTCACACGGCCGGAAGTAAGCGGCGTTTCAATTTGCTTTTCGGGCGTCATATCCGCCGCTAAATGCGCCCGCGCCTGCTGCAATACTGCCTGACGCAACGGCGATAGCGCTTCGGAGGCCATGCTTAATCCGCAAACATCGCAAAGCGGCAGGCGACACTGCTATTGGTCAGATTATATAGGGCGGTGTTGGCCGTAGTAGTCGTGGCACAGGTCGTGGTGGCCGAGGCGTAAAGTTTTCCCATTCCGGGCTTGCTATCATCCAGCTTGGTATCGACATTCCAGGCCTCTTCCGGGGTTAACGCAGAGGACATCACGGAATCACCATCCAACGGGGCTCCATACAAAAAATAGTTTCCATTCTTCGATTGACCCCAACTAAACACCGCATCACTACCGGATGCATCATAGTGGCGAATATCAAATCCGGTATTACCCACCCGGCTTTTTGGCACATTCTGCCCGGGTATGGCATGGAAGGTACTCGAAGGACCCGTCACCCCCGTATAGCTGCCTTCAACCAGACCAGCATTGGCCAATTGCTGCCAAAAGCGAAACCGTTCATAGCGTTCAACGGTGGCGCCATTAGTGCCTACCATGCCATCACCATCGCCGTTGCAGGTCACGGTTCCGGTCGCCGGAGACGTATGGGTTAGCCCGGCGCAAGTGGCATTATAGCCTTCGCCCGCTCCGCCTGCCTGCGCACCCCAAAACGCCGTTGCGTTGCGCATGTCACCGGGCAGCGCAAAATATTTATCGCGAAAGCTGCGCACTGCGGTTTGATAGCGCGTGAAATCCGTAATCACACTGCGTAATTCCGCCGCGCGGATCAGCGATTGGCCGGTCAGAATCCCGCCAGTCAGAAGCCCGAGAATCACTAATACGATTGAAAGTTCGACCAGTGAAAAGGCGTGTCGCTTAGATGTGGCCATAACTATCATTCCCCTATCATAAATTCGCGGGATTAAGAATTCGTTAAAGATCGCTAAAATTATGGCTAAGTTGCGATGTTTCGCCAAATTTATTTCCCTCTTTATTCAGTTAACTCTTTCGTGAATTATTTGAACAAGAGATACAGATAACAATCTTTAGCGCTGTTGTTTAAAATGTAAGCTGATGTGGCTGCATCATTCGTTGTCGAACAGGCAGGCGTTTGTGCAAAGCTACTGCCCATAATTGCCCCTTGCCCGGGCTTCCCGTCGTCCATTTTGGTATCAAGATTCCAAGCTTCTTCACCTGTGATCACGCCAGTGGTGGTTGAACCGACCCGATTTGCAACGAGTAATTGATTTGCATTCCGTGGAAAATCTGCGGCTCCGCTTGGCGGATTACGATGGTAAAACGAAAAAGAACCGTTGGTCAATTTAGAATTTGGGATGTTAACCCCCATCGCAAAACGCGGTGGTGTTGTGATAACATCGCTATGCGCGGTGACACCGGTATAGCTACCTTCAATCAACCCGGAATTCGCCAGATGTTGCCATACCAAGAATACCTCCGCATCATCTGCATTGGCCGATCCATTGCTACGCCCTACTTCGCCATTTCCATTTCCATTGCAGGTAGGAATAACGGGCGTAGTGACGGTGGTATTTGTTCCGGGGCACGTCGTTTGCGCCCCCCAAAAGCTGGTAGCATTTCGCATGTCGCCGGGTAGTGAAAAATATTTCCCCTGAAACCCTCGAATTGCCGTTTGATATTTCTGAAAGTCTACTACGACACTGCGCAACTCAGCGGCACGGATCAGCGATTGCCCGGTCAGAATCCCGCCGGTCAGCAGACCGAGGATGACCAGAACAATCGACAATTCGACCAGTGAAAATGCGTGTCTTTTAGCGCTCATCGTATCACCAGCCTAACCAACAATACTTAATGTTTCGTTAATAGGCTAAATGACTTTCAGGAAGATAAGGATGCAGTCGTAATTTTCATTTAAGACATTGTATTCCGATGTTTCCGCGTCCGCTGTGGTGCGACATGCGGTATTAAAGTTTCGTGCCGCACGGACCATGCCTTTGCCGGGCTTGCCATCATCCATTTTTTCGTCGATTGAGGCAGCGGCTTCCGCGCGTAAGGCGGATGTTTCCAACATGTGATCCGAGATATCATCGCCTAAAAACATGGCATTGCCATAGTTACCGGCGAAATAGTCACCATCTGGCACACTGCCGATGGAGAAGGGCTGCCACCCCGCGCGCCCAAGTTTGGAACCCGGCGCATTGATGCCCACCTGCACTTCTTCATTCGCATTGGGGCCGCTCATTCCCGTAAAGGAACCGCCCACCATTTTAGCATTGCCCAAATGCTGCCAGAACAGGCTCCATTCGTTGTAACTCGCAAAAGACCCGTAATCCAACATCCCATCGCCATCGCCATTCCAGGTTTGCGTGCCGGAGCCTGGCACATTGACTGCGGGGGCGCCTCCCCAATAGGAAGTGGCACGGGTAATATCGCCGGGAATGCCGCCATAGGCCGTACGGAAAGCATGTGCCGCGGCTTTAAATTGCTGGAATTGATTCATCGCATTTCGGATCTCGCCTGCGCGCATTAAATCCTGCCCAACAAGAACACCGCCCGTGATCAAGCCAATAATGACTAACACGATGGCGAGTTCAACCAGCGTAAATGCGTGACGTGAGGTGGCGAGGATTGGGGAGCAACGCTTAGTATGAGGTTGAGTGAAAGAACGGGGGCCGAGCATGATAAAAAACCTTTATTAACATTGTGTTAAATGCGATGCTGATTATACGACATCGCTTCTGTATTTATGAATTACGTTTATTATACCATTCACCCTATTAACATACTGTTAAAACGGCAATTTTATGCAAATGCCGTGCATTCACCCAACCGCTTGATATGGCTTAATTGCCACATATAGTTTTACGGGATTTTGCTGAAAATATGGGGCGTATATAGGCTAATTTATATCGGGCGTGACCCGGGCAAAGTGTAGCGATGCGTTATGCTCGGCATGCAACGCTTTATCCAAGCGACGCAGATAGGCGGCTTTGCCAATTTCTTTGACGCCGAATTGTTTGAGGTGATCATTGACGAATTGCGTATCGAGCAAGGTATAGCCCGCCGCCCGCAACCGTGTGACCAAATGCACCAGCGCTACCTTGCTGGCTTGAGACACATGACTGAACATGCTCTCGCCGAAAAACGCGTTGCCGAGGGATACGCCATAGAGCCCACCGACCAGCCTACCCTCTTGCCGCGCCTCCACCGAATGCGCGAATCCCATGCGATGCAGCTCGCAATACAGCCCGATGATGCGTTCGGAAATCCAATGCCCGTCTTCGCCGCGCGGTGCATCGGCGCAGGCGCGGATCGTCGCCTCAAAATCCTGATCGATCGTCACGTCGAACACGCCCTCGCGCAGCACCTTTTTCATGCCCCGCGGCACGTTAAACTGTTCCAGCGGGATAATGCCGCGCTTGTTCGGGTTAAACCACCACAGCTCTTCGCCATGCCGATCGTCGGCCATCGGGAAATAGCCGGACGCATAGGCGTTCAGCACATCGCGCGCGCTAACCTTTTCCGGCATTGTCTTCCACGCTGGAGGGATCGGAAAGAATCATGCCGATGCAGCCCAGATCGCGCGCTTTCTGCTGCTGCTCGGGCGTGTCGCACACATACGGAATCACCATCGCGTCGCGCTTTAGCGCATCGGCCATCAATTCGTCATCTAGTATGTCAATATCCGGCAACAAATAGACCGCATGCGCATATTCAATCACCGCCGCCAGCCCCGCCGGTTTATCACGCAGGATCGCGCCGAGATGCAATAGCGGATAGCGTTGCTTAATCTGCACCAATAGCTGATGCAGCGCCGTGATAATCACCACGCGGTGATTCGAATAGCCTTTATTGTTGATGTAATAACTCACCAGCTCCGCCGTTTGCATCGCCACTTGTGGGTGTTTGAGTTCGATGAATAGCATCACCCGCGGCTCGTCGTTAAACGTGTTCAACACTTCGGCCAGTTTGGGGAGTTTCTCACCCGTCGCCAGATGCACTTCGACGGTTTGGTCGAGCGTCATTTCCATGACCGAGCCGGTCGCATCCGTCGAATCTTCCAAGCGCGAGGAATGGATCACCACCGGATGCCCGTCACGCGTCGGCCAGACATCAAAGGCGACGCCCTGCGCTCCCATTTTCAGCGCATGTTGCATGGTGGCGATGGAATGTTGCACGCCCACCCCTTTGCCGCCGCGATGCGCGATCAGTTTCACTTAACCGCAGCCCTCAACGACACCAATCCTTCAACCGCCAGCGTATAGCCCTGCGTCCCGAAGCCGCACATCACCGCTTTCGCCACCGCCGAGAGATAGGACGTATGGCGGAAGCTTTCGCGCGCGTAAATATTGCTGATATGCAGCTCGACAATCGGCACGTCCAAAATGCGCAGCGCGTCCGCCAGCGCGACCGACGTATGCGTCAGGCCACCGGCATTGATGATCACCCCACCCGTTTTGCCATGCAGCCGGTGAATATGGTCGATCAATTCGCCTTCGTGATTCGATTGGTAACATTCAATGCGCAGGCCATGTTTGGTCGCCGCGGCGCGCGTCATGTCCTCGATATCTTGCAGCGACGCGCCGCCATAGATATCTGCCTCGCGCTGGCCGAGCATATTCAGATTGGGTCCGTTGATCAGGTCGATGCGTGCCATAGCCTATCATCGCGTGTGGCGAATCCGGGCGCAATGGTTTTTTGGGGATGCGCCCCTGGATGCCACCTATGCGCGACAAGGGGTGACCCTGCTACCACTACCCCTTGCATCGCCGCACATCTGCCGCCATATATATTTTTATGCATATTACCCTGAACGGCGAAGATCATACCGTCGCACCCGATAGCACGCTAGCTGGCCTGCTCGCTACATTAGAGCTGGACCTGCGCAGCATCGCCGTGGAACGTAACGGCAAAATCATCCCGCGCACCCTGCATGACCAGACCCCGCTTAGCACCGGCGACCATATCGAAATCGTCGAATTCATCGGCGGCGGTTGATGCGACTCCCCTCTCGACTTGGCAGATTCAATCCGCTATCACTCCGCCCATGAACACAGATCCTCTACTTCTCGCCGGTAAACGCTATCAATCGCGACTGCTTGTTGGCACTGGCAAATATAAAGACCTGGCCGAAACCAAAGCGGCGATTGAAGCCTCGGGCGCGGAAATCGTGACCGTGGCGTTGCGCCGGACCAATCTGGACAAAAGCAAGGGCGAGCGCCTGCAAGATGTCATTTCGCCTGACGACTATACCTATCTCCCCAACACCGCCGGATGCTATACCGCCGACGACGCCGTGCAAACGCTACGACTTGCCCGCGAAATTGGTGGATGGGATTTGGTTAAGCTCGAAGTTATCGGCGATAAACAAACGCTCTATCCCGACGTCATCGAAACCATCGCCGCCGCAAAAACATTGGTCGCCGAAGGCTTTCACGTCATGGCCTATACCAATGACGACCCATTGATTGCGCGCCAGTTGGAAGATATTGGCTGCTGCGCGATCATGCCGCTCGCCGCGCCCATTGGCTCGGGCCTTGGCATTCAAAATCCATTGAACATCCGTTTTATCGTTGAACAAAGCCAAGTGCCCGTCCTGGTCGATGCCGGGGTCGGCACTGCCTCCGACGTGGCGATTGCGATGGAACTCGGCTGCGACGGCGTGTTGCTCAACACCGCGATTGCCGAAGCGCAAGACCCTATTCGCATGGCGCGCGCGATGGCGCTCGCCGCTCAAGCGGGCCGCGAGGCTTTCCTCGCCGGGCGCATGCCGAAACGTGCTTACGCTAGCGCGTCTTCGCCAGAAACCGGGTTAAAAGCGGCGAGCTAGAAGATGTTTCCGCCAGCGCTTCGCGCTGACTAGTGGCAGGCGCGACCTACTGACCGCGTTCCATCTTATCGCACAGGCTGCCCCCATGAAATAACGCACGCACGCTCGCGTTACTAAGCGTGAGCGCGGCAGACCGGACGGTTGACGGTGCTTACACAAAAGCCAAATGGTTAATATTTGGTTAATATGTATTGACTATTCCTTATGCAACCTTTATACAATCTTCACATAACCGTCACACACACGCCACGTTAAGATGGTATAAATAACCCTGTAGACGCCAAGGCAAAGCAAGCAAAGGAGCATTTCAATGGCACGTATTTTCACTAACGCAAACGAAGTCGAACGCAAAGCAGTCCAGGACATGCTGGCGCTTTTGGCGGACCCATCACAAGATTTGGATAACCTCGATTACACCGTTACCGGTGGCCGCGATGGTATTCTGGGCGATAAAAGTATCGCCGCAATCAAATCACATGGTATCGACCCGGCCACCGCGTCTTTCGAAGACGTGCAAAAAGCCCTGTCGGACAAATTAGTTGCCGCTACCGCGCAACTCGATAAAGAGAACCAACTGGAACAACAAGCCGCAGCCGTCGCCCGCGCCGAAGATCAGGCACCGGAAGCCCCGGCTGTTGCCAATGACAATGTGCGTCGCCCGATCGAAATCGCCGATGCGCGCAATGCGGATAAAGTGATGGCTGCTGCCGCTGCGGCGGGTGCTGCGGCACGTACTGTGATTACTCCTGCGAAAGTGGCGGAAGCCGCACCGACGGCGGATGTGCCCGCTGCGGTCGCACAGGAAGTGGAAGAAGTGCCCTATTCACCGATCAGCGCTTCACCGGTTGCAGACCGCATCGCCATTCAAAATGCCCTGAACAACTATCTGGGCGATCCGAATGCAACCAAAGGGAATAAAGGCAATGTTGGCCCGGCTACACGGGCTGCGATTGTGACCTTCTACGAGCAAACCAATCCGATCGAGTATACTCGCCTGCAAGGCTTGCAAGGCGCGGAACTGAATGCTGCGATCGACGCGATTGATGTCAATAAACTGGGCACCGAAATCGTTGCTGCGGTTGATATGAAAGCTGCCCGCGCCGCTGAAGTAGCACAAGAAGCACAAAAAGCCGCGAAAGAAGCACAAGATGCGGTCATTAATCCGCTGCTAGCGTCTAACGGCAACGATACGCTGACCTTTGGGCCGCATAGCGAAGCCAATGAAGCGGCGCAAACCATTCTGACCCAACGCGGGTTCGATACCAAAGGCGTTGATGGCTATTTGGGTAACAAAACCGAGAAAGCGATTGCCATGGTTGAAGCGACCAACGGTGTGGTACTGGATCGCAGCACGCTGACTTTGAGCCAACTGGCCGAAGCCGCTGCTACGGCAGAAGCCAAACGTTCAAACGGTCTGGCATTCGAGATTCAGCCGAACATGACAATGGATGAAATCGCCGAAACCGCGGCCAAAGCCAAATACGGTACAGCCACGGCAGAACAGCTCGCGGCCACTAAACAAGAGTTGATGGCGTATAACGGCAAAGAAGCCCAAACCGTGCATTGTAAAGACGGCCCGAGCTATCAGGATGTGCCGCTGTATGTCGGTGAAAAATTCTACCTGCCGGAAGAATATAAACAAACCGATATCGGCCAGATCAATACCGATCTGAACGTGATCTGTACGGCGTGTACGCCACCGGCATTAAACACCAAACAAACGGGTTCGCGTCAAAGCACCGCAAGCACGCCGCGTGGTAATCGTCCGGTTGCTGCATCGTCTACCTCTTACACACGTGAGAGCGATGATCCCTATTACGGTCAGGATCCGATTTCGCGTGGCCTGATGATGCTGGGCTTACCGAAAAACGAAGCTGGTCCATACATCCCATGCCCGCCGCGCGCTTGGAACAAACATCCGAGCTGTGGTAGCGATCCGTCTACGCCGTCACGAGGCGGTGGTCAGGATAATCCTGGACCGACCCGCGGCACACCGGGCGATACCGGCTGTGAAGGCGGTTGCGGTGGCGAAGACAGCCCAGGTCGTGGCGGTCAGGACAGTCCGGGCCGTGGCGGTGGCGATCCGACCGGCGGACGTCAAGCATCACTGGGAACCGACGGCAGCTTTGCCGTGGCGGATGCTAGCGAAGCAGTAGCGCCGAAAGGCTTGCCGAAATCGGCTAATTCAAACCTCGCCGCTTCACGCAGCGCGTAGCCAAAGAAATACACACCCTCTTCATGCCCCTGCCCTTGCGGCGGGGGCTTTTTATTTGCGACGCTTAGCGATAGACCCAACGCCGACGATCGGGGCAATAATAGCCGCCGCGGCGATTCTGGCTGGGGTGATACCCGATTGGCCCATAGCCCGACCAGCCGCGCACATGCCCGCGCGGTTTCGGATGATGATGACGCACCGGCCCATAGCCTTGGTAATATTTCTTTTTACCGCCGAAATAACGATAATTTTTCAGCTGATGATGGTCGTAGCCGCGACCATAATCGCGGTCGCTCGCGACAAAGATATTAATGCCGGCTTTTGCTTCCTGCGGCAGAGATAACACCCCCGCCACCACCGCCAACGCGGGAAGTAGTAATCTACGCATGACTCACTCGTTTCTGTTCTTGGTTGCAGTAACACATGTGATACGCGGCGCGGTATCGAAATCCTTCGCATTAAGACCGGATTGCTTCGCTATGCTCCCAATGACGGGGCTAAATGAAGAAACGGAGCGGAAATAACTAAGGCCCCACACTCCGGCTTTTGGATTGCCGGGTCACGCCCGGCAATGACGGGTTTTGTCACCCCGTGCCTGTCACGGGGTCTGGGCCACTCGCTCCGACGGAACCGGACCCCGTCATAAAGACGGGGTGACAGTTGTGCTATACGAAGAAACGCGGAGCGCACTAGCGCAGGCGAAGCCGGAGCGAAAAAACTCCTTACGCGCTCGCTTTATCTTCACCCGGCGGTGGCGGGGCGTCCGGCGCTTTCAGACCCGGTTTTTTGCGCGGGTCATACGGCTCCTGCTCTGGCAGATCGATCGGCGGGAGCAGGCGTTTCGTGAAGGTCGAATCTTTAAAGTAGAAAATCTTTTTGCACTTAATCGGCGCGAACGATTCGACGAGAATAATCTGCTCGTCACGCGGCAGTTGGATGACTTCCTGCGGCAGCAGCAATGCGCGCTGCGTTTCAGACACGTGCAAGGTACGCGCGGCCGGGTTGAAGTCGAGGAATTTCGGTTTGTTATGCGATTCCTGCTCGACGGTTTTATTCCCCACCAGTTGCGAAATCATATTGGCGGTTTCGATATTGTTCGCCGAGAAGGTCACACGGTAATAACTGTTGGATAAGAAGGAGTTCATGCCCGCTTCTTCATAAATCCCTTTCAGCTGTTGCGTATCTTGTACGATCAAAAACAGCTTCACGCGATACCCACGGAAATAGGCGATACCGATCTGGAATTGCGGCATTTCCCCGAGCGAGGGAAACTCATCCATCATGAACAAGACTCCGTATTTTTCATCATCGCGCGGCATGTGGCGCGTCATAAAATCGGTCGCCTGCTGATAGAAGACTTTCAGCAGCGGCTCCAGACGTTGCAAATTGTCCGGCGTCACGCCGCAATAGACCGTCTGGCGTTTTTTCTTCATGGTTTGCAGGTCGAAATCCGACGTTGCGGTCGTGGTATCGATCAGCGGGTTGGCCCATAGTTCCAGTCCGGAGTTCATGGTTGAAACCACGCCGGAGCGTTCTTTGTCTGCTTTCTGCAAAAAGGCCGCGATATTCATATAGGCGACGGGGTGAATCTTGCCGCCGATCGTATCCAGCACGACGGCCAGATTATAGACGACATCGTCCGAACGCATGGTACGCACAATCTCACCAAAGCTGGTCGGCTTTTCGGGCACCGCCGTCAGATAAAGCATGATCCCTAGCAAGAGCGAACGCGCCTCATTCTGCCAGAATTCCTGTTCCGGCAAGACAAGGTTACAGATTTTCTGACAGTCATCCACCAGCTGCCCCGGCTTTTCCGACAGCCAGTCGAGCGGGTTATAACAATGCGAAATCCCGTTCGGGTCTGCCGGGTTCCAAACGAAACATTCCTGCCCCATTTTATTCTTCCGATACCCCGAAGTCAGCTCGTAATTTTCCATCTTAATGTCATGACATAAAACAGATTCCTCCCAATAGAGCAGGTTCGGAATTACGAAGCCCACACCCTTACCCGAACCCGTTGGTGCGAAGAGCAAGACGTGCTGGAAGTCATCGGCAATCAGATAGTTTTTGGCCCCCGTCCGCCCAAGCAGCAGCCCCTTTTTGGCGCGCAATTTGGCGCGGCGAATTTCCTCTTCCGAGGCCCATTTCGCATCGCCATGCACGGTTTCTTTTTTGCGGAAAGGCCGGAAGTCCATCAGCGGTGCGCGCATCATAAAGAGTGTCGCTAACGACAAGAACAACCCCGCAGCCAGCGGACCGTAGAATTTGGAATAAAATTCCATACTGGCATAGGCTTGCTTGTAAAAGGAATAGGCGCGCAGATTCGCCCCTGTCAGCTGATTGCGATCGTAATAGGGCTGCACCTGATTGACCCATTGCGTGTATTGCAGCGTCAAATCGTGGATTTTAATGTAATTATTGACCACCTGCACCGGGTTGATCAATTGCTCGAAATATTTACTCGCCGGCGCGGGCGGGCGGCCGCTGGTCGTCGAGATATGCTGCGAGCCGAGCACATAGCCAACAAATAACCCAAGCGATGCCGGAATCAACAACGTCGCCAGCACCACCACCAGCAGCAGCGACTTATTGAGTATCGATTCGGTTGTCCCCGATAAAGCAGGCATGCGCGAAGTGTAGCGTCAACCCCGCCGCTTGTCATTAGTCGAATCAATCCGCTGCTTTACCGCCCCATAGTTGCAAACAATTGTAGCCAATATTAACCTCGCGTTTACTTTTTTAGATTAGACTGAAAGATATGCTAATCCGTTCAAACATCACGCGTGACGCTTTCTCCCTCGTCGAACTCTCGATTGTTCTCGTGATTCTTGGCCTATTGACGGGTGGCATTCTCACCGGCCAATCGCTGATTCGTGTGGCGGAATTGCGCAGTGTCGTTTCCGAATTTCAGCGCTATCAGACCGCCGCGGGCACCTTCCGGGACCAATATTTCGCCATTCCGGGGGATATGACGAACGCCACCGCCTTTTGGGGAAGCATGACCAATTGCGGTGTCGCCAGCCCAAGTGGTAGCGGGACGCAAACCTGTAACGGCAATGGCAATGGCGTCTTAGAGGGCGCAATCGTAAGCCGTACCGGGGAAAGCATGACATTCTGGCAGCATCTCGCCAATGCGGGATTGATTGAAGGCACCTATACCGGCATCAGCGGTGCAGGCGGTGACAATCACGCGATTATTGGTGTCAACGTCCCCGCTAGCAAAATGACCAATGCCGGATGGTCTACGAATTATATCGGGCCGGGCTTCGCGGGTAATGCCAGCTTTTACGCTGACAGTACCGGTAACCAGTTACGCTTTGGCCAACAGATCAGCACGGGCAATACGCATGGCCCCGTACTGAAGCCTGAGGAAGCATGGAATGTCGATACCAAAGTCGACGACGGCAAACCGGCGCGTGGCTTGATTCATGCCGTTTACTGGAATAATCTATGCGCATCTGCCGATGATGGCAGCTCTACCGCTAACGACCCAGCCGCCAGCTACCGCTTAACCGATACCACCGCCCAATGCGCATTAATATTGCGAAACATTTTTTAAATAGGATGCCTATGCGCCACGCTTTCTCCCTCGTCGAACTCTCCATCGTTCTGGTCATTCTTGGCTTGCTCACGGGTGGCATCCTTACCGGGCAATCGCTCATCCGTGCGGCGGAATTGCGCAGCGTGGTGACCGAATATCAACGCTATCAGACCGCCATCCATAGCTTTCGCGATAGGTATTTCGCACTGCCGGGCGATATGCGCAATGCCACAGCATTTTGGGGCTTTGCCGGTGGAAGCACCGGAACCGACGCCGCGTGTTACACCTCTACCACAGGCACCGGCACGCAAACCTGCAATGGCGATGGCGACGGACTGATTATAAACAGTGGCAGCGGCAATACCTATCGTGAGCGATTTATGTTTTGGCAGCATCTCGCAAATGCCGGTCTCATCCAAGGCTCCTATTCTGGTATTGCCGGAAGCGCCAACAGCTATGACCATGAAACCACCAATTCTCCGCTTGGTAAAATAGGCAGCAGTATGTGGTCGGTGTATAATTCCAGTAATACCGTACATTCCGGAGCTACCTCGGTCTTTAATGGCGTATATCCAAGCCAGATTACTTTTGGCGCGATCGTCGCGGATGTTGATCCCTATGGTAATCTCTTATCGCCAGAAGAAATGTGGAATATTGACACCAAACTCGATGACGGACTGCCCGCGCAAGGAAAGATTACGCCGCGGATGCGCGCCAACTGCACTGTCGCCGCCAACGGAAGTGCGATCACCACTAGCGCCGCCGATGCTGCAAAACTGGATGCGAAGTATAATCTAACAGATACCAGTAAAGCGTGCTCCATTATCTTTCGCAATAGCTGGTAACCGCTCTTTTGTGTCCCGCGACACGCGCCGTATCATATCTAACGCATTGAAGATAAAGTTAACCTTATCTTTACGTTTATACCATATGCTAAAAAAAGTAATGAAAGGAACCTAATGCGCCACGCCTTCAGTCTTGTCGAACTGTCGATTGTGCTTGTGATTCTCGGCCTATTGACGGGTGGCATCCTTACCGGGCAATCGCTCATCCGTGCGGCGGAATTGCGCAGCGTGGCAACGGATATCAGCCGCTATCGGACGGCAGTGTATACATTCCGCGATAAATATTTCGCCCTACCCGGGGACATGCGCAATGCCTATGATTTTTGGGGAACTCTCAACGGTTGCACGAATGCCGACACCAATACGACGCCTGCCGGGTGTAACGGAAATGGCAACGGAATCTTTAATAACAGCGCCAACAAATACCATGAAAATGCGCGCTTCTGGCAACATTTGGCAAGCGCTGGATTGATCGAAGGCACCTATACCGGCCTGCAAAATGCTTCGTCACCCTATTTTACTATCGGCAGCAATATTCCCGCCACGAAACTCTCGAATGTCGGTATCGGCGTCGGACATAACGAACCGGGTGCTTATGGTGGCTCCACTTATTGGGGAACGCATATTGATGGGAATGTATTCTTTATCGGCACCATCTATCCTGATGCCCCGCGCGCTGCGGCTTTCTCACCAGAAGAAGTCTGGAACATCGACACTAAACTCGATGATGGACGACCGGGCACCGGCTGGGTGATTTCCGAACCCTATTTGACCAATTGCCACAATGGAACCGATCCTGCGACGTCCACCTATCAGCTAAACTCTAGCGGTACCGTCTGTGCCATCCGGGCGTTAATGCGATGAGAGACGCCATGCGCAACACAAATGCTTTCTCTCTAGTAGAACTCTCCATTGTCTTGGTCATTCTCGGCCTGCTGACGGGCGGCATCCTTACCGGGCAATCGCTGATTCGTGCGGCGGAATTGCGCAGCGTGGTGACCGAATTCCAACGCTATCAAACCGCCATTCGTAGTTTTCAGGATAAATATATGGCCTTGCCGGGCGATATGCGCAATGCCACCCGTTTTTGGGGCAGCGCCAATACTGCAGGGGCTGGCGGTGAATGCGCCAACCCGCTCACCGATGTGGGCGCGGTCAGCAGCAATACCTGTAACGGCAACGGTAACGGGATGATTGACTCTCCGGCTGGCCCCTCTGCCCGGTATGAAGAATACCGATTCTGGCAACAGTTAGCGAATGCCGGTCTCATTGAAGGCACCTATTCGGGACTTGATACTGGATCGGGCTCTTATACCATCGGAACCAATGCCCCGCGATCCAGAATAAACAATGCCGGATGGAAAGCGCTCTACATGATCGGTAACGGCTCGCATTATGTCAATTATAACTGGGGCAGCGTATCGGAAGGGAATGTGTTGTTTTTAGGGTCTGGCGCTTGGGTACAAGACCCGACGATCCTTACCCCCGAAGAAGCCTGGAACATCGATACCAAGATGGACGATGGGCAGCCCGACCAAGGTAAAATTAAAGGCGGGCAGCGAGTTAATGCCTGCGTCACGAATACGGCTGCTCCGGCAGCAGAATATAATCTAACCAATGCATCTGCTGTCTGTATGCTTTTATTTTATTGGAACTAAGCCTATGCACCATAAACTCGCTTTCTCCCTTGTCGAATTAAGCATCGTCCTCGTGATTCTTGGCCTATTAACCGGCGGCATTCTCACCGGCCAATCGCTGATTCGCGCGGCGGAGTTACGTTCGGTAGGCACGCAATTTCAATCTTTTCATACGGCGGTACAAAGCTTTCGCGATAAATATTTTGCACTACCCGGCGATATGCGCAATGCCACCACTTTTTGGGGAAGCGCCGGTGGCTCAGGCACGCTGGGCGATGGGTGTCAGACTGCTACTGGTACTGGTACGCAAACCTGCAATGGGGACGGGAATGGCCGCATAGCCAGCAACCCCTTTGCCGCTGGCACCTATGCGGAAATTTTCACCTTCTGGCAACATCTCAGCAATGCCGGTTTGATTGAAGGCACATACACGGGCAAAGCGGGTTCCGTCAGCCTTCAGGATCATGATTTTGGCATCAATGCACCTGCGGCTAAACTCGGTAACATGGGGTGGGGATCAAGCTGGATTAATAATGAACCCGACACCATCAGCTATGTGTGGACATTAGATTACTCGAGCTGGATGTCCATCGGCGCGGATAATAATATTTACGCTGGCCAGGCCAAAGCAATGACGCCGCAAGAAGCGTGGAATCTTGATCAGAAGTTTGACGACGGACTGCCCGGACTGGGGAGAGTACACGGCACCTCTATCACCTGTAGCGATCAGACCGATAATGCTAACTGGAAAATTGCAAAATACCTGCTGACGTCCACTACAATGGAATGCTCATTGGTCTTTAATTATCTGAAATAATCGGTAATGGATAAACACGAAATGCATGGTCTTTCGATGTGTTGGCGGAACGAAATGTGGTGCGTCCTGTGATGTTGGCCCTTCATTATTCGATTATCTATTAAAGCTTTTTTAACTTACACTATGTTACAGTCAGCTTATGAACCTTTATAACCCGTCCTCGCGCCACGCATTTACGCTGATCGAAATGTCGATCGTGCTGGTCATCATCGGCCTAATCGTCGGCGGTATTATGTTGGGGCAGGATTTGATACGCAGTGCGCGGTTACGTTCCGTGGTGACCCAATTCAAAACCTTTGATACCGCCGCCAACCTGTTCCGCGAACAATATGGCCAATTGCCGGGTGATATGTATAACGCCACGGACTATTGGGGCTCTGCAGGCTGTCCAACCACCGCAGGCAACCGCTTCGAAACCTGCAACGGCGATGGCGATTTTAATATCGAAATTCCTGCCGCCGCTTCTCAGTTCGGTGAGCGCTTTACTTTTTGGCAGCATTTATCTAACGCCGGGTTGATTGAGGGACGCTACACCGGCATCACCGGCCCTGCCAATCAACAAGATCATACACTTGCCAATTCTCCCAGCGGCAATTTCCCATCTTCCGCGTGGAGCGCCGTATTCCGCGGTGCCGGTATCTCCAATACCTTTGATCGTATTTATGGGAACTCGCTCTATATTGGCGGCAGACAAGCCGGGGGGCCTAATATCCGAATTTTTACCCCGAAAGAAGCGTGGGAGATCGATCAGAAACTGGATGACGGTATGCCAGCCACCGGCTTCATCACGCCGATTAACAGCATCGATAACTGTACCAATGCGACCAGCACCACACACTGGTCCGCGGAATATGAGATCACCACGACCAGTCCGGAATGCACATTGCATTTTGTTAACCGCTTCGGCGATGCAGCAAAGGTGCGCTAACATGATGAATTTCTCTCGTAACACCCATATGGGTTTTTCTCTGATCGAATTGTCGATCGTCATGGTCATTATCGGCTTGCTCACCGGTGGCATCATGGTGGGTAAAAATCTGATCCGCGCGTCTGAATTGCGCAGCGTCGTCACGCAATATCATGAATTTGTCTCTGCAACGCATGCCTTTCGCGATAGTTATCTCGCGATCCCTGGCGACATGCCGAACGCGACCGATTACTTCCCTTCCGCCACCTGTTACACTGGCGCAGGCAGCGTCAAGCAAACCTGTAACGGCAATGGCAATGGCGAAATCGACGAAGCGACAGGCGCCAACCAGTATAGCGAACGCTTCATGTTCTGGCAGCATCTGGCATTAGCGAATCTGATTGCGGGCGACTATACCGGACGTAGCGGCACCGCCTTTTCAGACCATAGCAAAGCTAATGCTCCCGAGGGGGAGATCGATAGCTCGCTCTGGTCGTTTATCGAGCGTGAACTGGTGGCCACCAATTATTTTAATCGCCAATATGGTGGTGTCATGTTCATTGGTCGCCGCTGGCCAACTCGCCCCCCGAATGTAGGCATCGTAACCCCGGAAGAAATGTGGTCGATCGATAACAAAATCGACGATGGCTACCCGGCCAAAGGCACAGTCACCACCATGTGGTATGACAGATGCACCACCGCCAGCGGACCTAACGATATGTTGGCCGAATATGATATGACCATCGATTCGACGGATTGTTATATCGCCTTTGCGAATGTCTTGCGGTAACCGTGGAAATCACAGCGCATAATGCTGAAACGGCCGCCTTTGCGCAGCGGCTGAATATCGCACTTAGTTTGGGTGCTGAACGGACAGGCATTTCTCCCACCAGCATCGAAATTCGTATTGCCACTGCCTGCGACGTGCCGCGCGATACCGTGCGGGGTTGGCTTGCCGGCTATTCCATCCCCGAGATTGAACATTTAGAACCCGCGATCAAAAGCGCGCTGCAAGACCCGGAATGTTACTTAAAACCGCAAGCCGCCCCGCTGATTCGCAGTGTCGAAAAAGCGTGGTACGACGCCTATGACAGCGTCGGGCGTCAACCCCTGCCCGCCTATAACGCTTCCATCGCCCGTGCGGCGGCCCGGAAATTGCGTCCACCAAAAGCCAGCGAGCTTACCGCGCCTGATTCTCCCGGCATGCCGCCCCGTTATTGGCAAGGTGAACCTGAGCGCCTTGTCACCTTGGATACGGAAGAGTTACGTGAGATTCAGCGCGAGACGGAACATTTTCCCGAATTCGTGCAAGTCAGCCGTCTATTAAAAGGGCTTACCCCTAACGAATTTGCACAAGCCACACCGCATTTGCGCGGAGTAAAATCTCTTAGTGCCACACGAGCTCGCCAAATCGAATTAGGCACCACAAAAGCAGGGACGCAACTGCCGCGTCCTGACATGCGTGATGCGATGCTATCCGCCCTCTGCGGCGACGATAATGCGCTTTTCACCAGAGGCCAGAATTTGCATCGTGGCAACCAAGCCCGAATGATTGCAGAATGTGAGCGTGTAGGAAAACTCGAAGCGCGGGTCTTACGCGAATCGAATGCCGATGCGGATTATTTTCAGGAAAAGCTCGAACAATATCACGCCAGTCTTGATTTGCCGCGCGTCGATGCCCCGCAATGGGCAGCGGGAGTGAGCTTGCCCCGCATTGCGACCAAGGGCGAATATCTCGCGACCGCCGCCAAAGCACTGGAATGTGAACCTGCAACCTTTCTCGCCGAAGAAGGGATAGCCCCGCGCGTGTTCGAGAAAGTCACCCGTAGCAGCCCCATCACCGATAACGATACCTTGCCCGGTATCTTTTTCGACTGCCTCGCCAAGTTCGATACACAAGGCCTGATGAACCGCACCGCCTTCGATAGCCTGCCTTACCGCAATACCCAACACCACCTCGCCCCGCAAAACGGGCAAAACCGCTAGGGCTTTAACGAAGCCTTAACCCTTTTATTCTATAGTATTATTATGCGCCACGGATTTAGTTTAGTCGAACTCTCCATCGTCCTGGTGATCCTCGGCCTCCTCACCGGCGGTATTCTCACCGGCCAATCCCTCATCCGCGCGTCGGAGATTCGCTCAGTAACCACGCAAATGAATCTCTACCGAACGGCAGTCATGTCGTTTCGCGATAAATATTTCGCCCTTCCCGGTGACATGCGCAACGCCACCGCCTTCTGGGGCGCTTTAGATAGTGGGGACGGCTTAGGCGCCGATTGCCACGGGGTAGCCGCGACCGGCACGGCCACCTGCAATGGCGATGGTAACGGCAGCATGACTATGCTAGATACCTCCACTGGTGGCGGCAATAATATTCAAGGCGAGCGCTATCGTTTTTGGCAACATCTGGCGAATGCCGGGCTCATCGAAGGATCGTTCACCGGAAAAACCGACAGCACCAGCGACACATGGACAAACACAGCAGCTAAAAATGTGCCTGCCGCCAAAATCACGTCCGGCATCTGGACGATGGAAGGCGCTACGGCCCATCCTGGTAATACGACGCAATTCAGCCGTCCTGGGGGTGTGATTTATAATTTAGGAAAGACGGATGCCGGTTTTTCTCCGCTTTATGCGGAAGAAGTCTGGAATGTAGATCAAAAAATCGATGATGGATTACCCGGGAAAGGCAACGTGCGTAGCTCAAAGCTTACTTCGCCCTCTACCCCGGGATGCTCTACGACGGACAATGGCGATACCGCTGCCTATGCCGTCAGCTATAAGTCAAACACGTGTAATTTGACATTTATAACGGAATAAATAGGGTTAGCATGCGTCATGGCTTCAGCTTAGTCGAACTCTCGATCGTCCTCGTGATTTTGGGACTGCTGACCGGCGGCATCCTCACCGGCCAATCCCTCATCCGCGCGGCGGAAATTCGCAGCGTGACGACGGAATTTCAGCGCTATCAAACCGCGATGATGAGTTTCCGGGATAAATATTTCGCGCTACCAGGCGATATGCGCAATGCCCAATCCTTCTGGGGCATCGCGGCCAGTTGCCCGGGCACCTATACCACGCCTAGCAGTGACGCCACCACGTGTAACGGCACGGGCGATGGCCTGATTTCGTGGAACGAAACCTGGCGCGCCTGGCAACATCTTGCCGCGGCGGGGCTGGTGGAAGGCACCTATACCGGGGTGCCCGGCACGTCAGATAATACCTATGGGCTGGCGGGCACTAACATGCCGAAATCGAAGCTTAGCGGGAATGTCGGCTGGGTGCTGAATGGTAAAGGCAATGTCAGTGGTTCCGTTTGGGCATTCGATGGAAATTACGGCAATGTCTGGTTATTGGGCTGGGCTGGCGGCGTCGATACCGGAGTGGACCTTAAGGCCGAAGAAGTCTGGAACATCGACACCAAAGTGGATGATGGCAAACCCGGCCTCGGCATGGTCCGCGTCCATAAAAACAGCTCGCGCCCCAACTGCGCCAGCACCGATAACGCGGCCACCGCCGTCTATCTGGTGCAAAACACCGGCGGCGGTTGCAACCTGTTGGTGATTTCGGGCTATTGATTGAACGGTTACGCCAAGAAGCTTTAACCCTACCCCTCACACATCCAAAATATTTTCGCGGAAGTAGACTTCTGAAACGTAGCGTTTGCCTTTGGGGCCGCGTTTGAGCTGGATGATGACGTTGACGATTGTTGCGACATATTCTTTGATTTCTTCGCGTTTCAAACCCAGATTCGATTGCATGATCATAAGGATCAATTGCTCGACGGCGAGTGCGGGGGAGTTGGCGTGCAGCGTGGTCACCGAACCGGGGTGGCCGGTGTTGATGGCACGCAGATAACTGAAGGCTTCGGTGCCGCGTAATTCGCCGACGATGATACGGTCGGGACGCAGGCGCAGGCAGGCTTCGATCAGGTCTTGCGTGGTGACTTGCGCGCGGCCCTGATTCCCGCGGCTGGCGATCATATGCAGGCGGTTGGGCAGATGCTCCAGATTCAATTCGCGCGCATCTTCCACCGACAGCACGCGCTCATTGGCCGGAATTTCTTTCAGCGCCGCATTGAGGAAGGTGGTTTTACCGGTCGAGGTACCCCCGGAAACGATGATGTTTTTCTTGTAAATAATCGCCTTGGAAATGAATTCGCGGATCGCCCCTTGATCGAGCAGCGCGCGTAGTTCGACATCATGCGGATCGACTTCCTGACGCACGACGGTCGATTCAAACGCACCGATCGCTTCATATTGCGCAAGGTCGAGATTAAGGACCGTCTGCTTACGAATCGACATGCCGACGATGCGCGGTTCGGCGGCGGGCGGAAAGACGACCTGCACGCGATAGCCATCCGGCAGCGTCGCGGCGAGCAGCGGCTTTTCTTCCGAGATCATCTGGTTGGTCGATTGCGCGATCAGGTGGCCCATCGATTTCAGATGCTCATAGGTAAATTCGGGCATCTCGTGGCGTTCCATATCCCCGAATTTCTCGATCCAGATTTCGCCCGGCCGGTTGATCGAAATCTCGGCGATGCCTTCTTCTTCGAAATAATGCTTCAGCGGCCCGAGGAAGGTGTTGAGCGCAACAAGCCGCGCGCGCTCCATCTCCCCGCGGGTGATGTCATTCGCATCCGTCATGGCAGGATTTGCCGCCCGGTCAGTTCCGGCGGGAAGATCAGATCCTGCTGCACGAAGACTTTCACCGGCGTACCCTGATCGACGATGATGGTCGGCGACACGTTGATGTAACGGCGTAAGAAGCCTTGCATCACGCTACCGAATTGTTCGGTCGCATCAACGATGGCAAGGCTCGCCGCATCGCCGGTGGTAACCGTTTCGCCATTATCGCTGGTGCGCTGTTCGACATTATCGCCCGCCAATTCATTCGCGGCCACCGCTACGGTAATCGCAATCGAGCTGGTGAGTGCCGCACGCGTCAGCAATTCGCCAAATTTGGTATCGACATTGCCCGCAACGCCCGCCTGCCCGATCTGGTCGATCAGCGGCGAATCCAGCGCGACATCGATGCCATCTGGGCGGATAACGCGCGTCCACACGACGTAGACGCGTTTCTGCCCATAAATCAGCGAGGAGTTATAGGTCCCCAGCAAACGCGAGCCTTTGGGAATGAGTTTTGTACGCCCGGCTTCGGGGAAAATATCGCGTGACACAATCGCGCGAATCTCACCCGGTAAATCGGTATTGATCGCGGTCTCTAACACCGCATCGATGACCTTGCCCTGCGCGATGGTGCGATAGAGATCGCCAATATGGGTCGCGGCGACTTTTTCTGCATCGGTCGTCGAACGATAGGTGCGGCGCGCGAAAGCCAGATTCGGATCATCCGCGGGGTCTTCGAATTCATCGCTTCCCCCCAGGCCGCCGAGCAAGCCGCCACCATTGGTGATCAGCATGTCGGAACGCAACCGCTCGCGCAGTAATTCATTGGTCGGACCATCTTCGGGAATGTCGAGCGGCGGCGCGGTGATTCCGCTATCGGCCGGGTCGAAGCCTCCCCCATCGGGAATGGGTGGCGGGGGTGGTGGTTCAAATTCGCCAAGGGGTGCGGTCACATCATTCGATGGCGTGATGTCGACCGGGTTGTTGCTTACTTTTGGCTCCGGTTTGCTTTCAAACACGAAGAGCTGAAAAATCACAAAGGTAATCAGCGCGAGCAATCCCCCGAAAATCAGGAAGACGCGGCCGGGTGACGCGGCCACGGAAGGGCGACCACGGTCCATTTGGCCTTTATTGCCCGTATCCTCGACGGGACGCGCAAACGGGTCGTCATATTCCGCATCACTACTACCCGGTGGGGGCGGTGGCGGAGGGGGTGGGGGTGGAGGCGGCGGCGGTGGAGGTGGTGGTGGTGCCGAAGGTTTATCGTCTTCGCTCATTGCGCCCCCTGTGCCATCGCTTCGTTAAAGACGGTGATGCGATGCGGCGGCGCATCGAAAATGATTTGCGGCGCCACAACGGGAACCTGCACTGCCATCGCATCGGTTTGTTGCACCGCGACCGGCTGCCATTCATTGGCTGGTGTCAGATAGAGCGCACTCACGCCGCTAACCGGTTGCGCGAATTCCAGCGTTGTATCGCGGCCATTATCGTAAATCTTGACCGGCGCCAACGCGTCATGCCCTTCAAACGTATAGAGGTAATTGACCGCTTGCGGCGTGCCCATTGCGGCTTGCGATTCGCTGACCACTGGCATGACGGGGGCAGACGGCATCGGTTGCTTCAGGCCAGTCCCCTCAGGGCCTAACCCTTGCTCCATCATCGGTGCTTGCTGCGGCATCATGGGTTGCTGCATGGCCGGTTCCATCATCATTTGCTGCTGCATCGGCGCTTGCTGCATCGGCTGGCTCGGCTGCTGCATCATGCCGCCCATCGCGCTCTGGTCGCTATAAACCGGCGGCATGGGTTGCGTGTCTTCGGCTTCAGGATAAAAGAAGCGCACGACATACACCAGCTCCTCATCCGGCTGTAGCGGCTGACGGCCTGAACTTTTCAGGTCAAACTGATAGGCGCGTTCATTGGTGACAACGGTCATATTCGTATGCGCGTTTTCTTCCATCGCTTTGATGAACAGGCGACGCCCAGCCGGAATAATCTGCCAGCCCACGCGGTCACCGACGGAGACGGTCTTCACCCGCTCATCCTTGGCGAATTCGACATTCGACTGATAGCCGTAATGCGTCAGCAGGCTGTAGACGTCGTTTTCGTTATAGACAAAGGTCTTGATGCGGCTGTCGCTAACGACGGGCGTGCCCGTCTGCGCCGCGGCACCGACCGCCCAAAGCGCGACGACCGCGCAACATAAGAGTAATCGCATGTTACACCACCTCCCGGTCGATTTTATAATTGGTCACCAGAAAACCGATCGGGTTCATATAGCGTTCCTCCGGGTTGAGGGTCAGGTTGGCATATTGGAAAGTCATGGTCACAATCGAGTGATAGGTCCGCACAATGCGGCCCTTTTTAAAGGTGTCGGTCATCTGAATGCGCGCTTGCGCGACTTTTTCAGCGCGGAACGAATCGTTATTGCGCGAGATGAAACTGATATTTTTAAACTGCAGATCGCGCTGACCGGCATTGCCGATCGAAGCCAGCGGCGAATCCGGATTCGATTCGCTGATCGCGCGGCGGTATTGCGAGAAAATTTCCTTGGTGCTCATCACGCGCACCATGTCATATTGCTGGCGCAGGGTGGCGGGCATATAGCTTTCGCGGGCGCGCACATAGGCGGCGATGAAATAACGGTCGATCGCGTCATTCGCGGTATATTGATCCCGCGTGACCGGGTCAACCCGCTGTACAATGCCGGAGGTCTGGTCGATCTGAATCAGATACGGCTCGACGGATTTATAGGGCGTTAGCCACATGACGGCCGCCACCGCCGCTGCCGAACAAATCAGCGATACCAGTGTAATCAGCGCGAACAAATCACGCTGGGTCCGGACAAATTCATATTTGTCCTTGTACCAGCTTCTGGTGTTGCTTTCGCCTTTATCTTGTTGTTTTTTAAACAAAGCTTCTCCCTAGCCTGCGTGCTTCGAGCCACCTATACCTGCCCGCTAGCGGCGCTGAAAGCAAGCCGCAGCCCGCAGCCTTCCACAGGTAATTCAGCAGTAGCGGATAGCAGTTTGAAAGGAAACGGAAAAATATCCGGTCCGGTTAAGGAACCGGCCTTTAGCTAAAAGATATCTTTAAACCGGATGCCGCAGGCGATGCTTTCATCGGTCAGTTTATAACTTGCGGCAAAATCGGTCTGATTCGCGGCCGTGGTACAGGTGCCATAATATACCGCAATCACCTTACCCATGCCGGGTTTTCCATCATCGATTTTAGTGTCGATGCCCCAGAGCTCAGAAGGCGCCATGATGCGCGCCAGCGAGTTACCGGTCCCCTGCGCCCCAAAACCGAAATGGTTGCGATAATTATACGCAAAATTATTGCCATCACCACTTGAGAAATCAAAATAGCTTAATCCCCATCCGCCCTGTGATAATTTTGATTGAGGAATATTGACGCCGGCTTGCGTTAAACTGCTCGAAGTCAGGGCAATGCCGGTATACGTCCCTTCGATCAATCCGGCATTCACCAGATGCGGCCAGACACTAAGCGCCTCACTTGTTCTGCCGGCGACACTTCCGCCTTCTATCTGTCCGTTACCATCGCCGTTACAGGTTTGCGTACCTGTACCGCTGGGCGAGGCGGCGCCGCAATTGGTCATACTGCCCCAGAAGTCAGTCGCATTGCGCATATCGCCGGGAAGTGCGAAGTATTTTTGCTGAAAGGTGCGGGCTGCGGTTTGGTATTTCTGAAATTCCGTCACCACACTGCGTAGCTCCGCCGCGCGGATCAGCGACTGTCCGGTCAGAATGCCGCCGGTCAATAGCCCAAGAATGACGAGCACAATCGATAATTCCACCAAACTAAACGCGTGACGCATATTTTTTTCCTTTCAGCGTAAATTCTAGCACCTAAGAGTTAAGCAGAGGTTAACGCGGGAAGTAATCGTCCATGATGTCGCGTTCGGCATCGTCGCTGAGGTCTAGCCCCTGAATCATGCCGGAGAGTTCTTCGCGTGAATTGGCAGCGCCCAGCGCGTTATGCAGCTGTGCGGCCAATTGTTGTACCTGAGTGACGCTTTTATCGCTCCATTGGCGCATGATCTGGTTTTTACTGCCTTCGGACAGGCGCGACATATTGGCCAGTTGCTGACGCGCTTCCTGACGTGCTTGCGCGTTGGCCGCTTCCTGATCGACCATCTCATCGTAAGACGGACCGCCAGTGCCACCGCCACCATGGCCGCCACCACCACCGCCGCCGGAAGCATGACGAGTACCGCTGCCTGTTGCGCCGTGGCCACCGCCACCGCCTTTGCCTAAGAAATGCCCGGCGGCTGCACCGGCACCAGTCACGGCGAAGGCCGCATCGAAGAAGCCGGAAGCCGCGTCACTGGTAGAGCCTTCACGTTCCAAACGGAACGGATCGCCCGGATTGCCGATAGAGCGAATCATATGATCGACCACGCCACCGCTGCCCATCAGGCCGCCTTTCCCGTCACTGCCTTTGATTGCGCCGACGAAGCCGTTGACGATACCCTCAGGCGTACTGCCGGAGCGAATGAATTCCTGTCCGGCGGACTGGAAGGTGCTGGCCACCGCCTGACTGCCCGGCATTGCCACATTGTCCTGGAAATGACTGCCGGGGGCCAGACTGCCGCCGCCCAGCGTCGCCGCGTGTTTCGACCCGGCCAGATAGGCTGCCATTGAGGGTACGAAAGAAAGCAGCATGTCGAAGATCATGAACAGAATGACCAGCGCGACAATCTTATAACTCGCAACTTTCAAGACTTCTTCATCGCGCACCAGCGAGGTCAGCGGCATCACTTTGTCGCTTTTACACGTCGGTGCTTTATCGGCCCCGTTATGCTGAATCTCGCAGATGCCGCAAGTATCGACCGCGTTGAAGATCGACGGGCGGCGGGCTTGTTCGGCTTTCAGCGGTTTGACCAGTTTGGTGTAATCCGACAGTGACTCACCCATTTTATCGAAACTGTTGAACATGAAGCCTAAGAAGCCGAAGACGATCACCATCTGAAAGCTGAAGGAAATCAGATATTGCACCCATTTGTCGAACATGGGTCGCGTTGCGCGGAACAGGGCAAAACTGACATAGATCGGCGCTAAGGTGACGAGGAAGGTCACGCCGAGAATCCCCTGACAATAACCGAAAATTGCCCGCAAGATCATCCACACCACGCGCACTACGAAGTAAATCGCAATGATCGCTAAGGGCGGCACCGCGGCGGATACGACGAAGATCAGCATCAGCAGCGCGTTTTTACATTCGCTGCCGTCGTCCATCTGGCCTTTGGTGGAATCGGTGATGATATTGGTGATGAACTGGTCGAAAATATGATAGACGTCGCTGATCGTTGAGATGGTCACGGTGACGCTCGACCCTTCGCCAGTCTCATAGGTATAGCCGCTTTCGAAAAGGTATTGCAGCACGTAGACAATCCCCTCTTTCGAGCCAGTCATGAAGAGTTGATAGCCGATGCCGATCATGTAATCCGCCTGCATCGCGAAGGCGAAGACCAGCGTAAATTTTGCGGCCAACACCATGAGTTCTTTCGCGTTGAACGGGCTAACCCCCATCAGGAAGGACGCCGCGGCGAGGGATATCAGCAGCGTCAACGCTGCCGAAATCGCCGGAATCGACTGATCGAGAATCGCGCAATAGACCTCGCTGAGTAACTCGTTGAGGATTTGTTCATATTGGCAAACGAAATAGCTGAACATGCGTTCTTCATCGAATTCGCCAGCGCAGTCCTGCGTGGTCAGGAAGGTGCCGCTGGCGGTCCCGCCGCTACAGGTAAAGGCGGGCGCCAATTCAAAGGCGGAGGCCGGTTGCGGCGCAAACAGCAACGCGCCGCCGAAGATCAGCAGCATCAAGCAGAACTGTCGCCAAAGGCGCATCAGGCTTCATTCTCCCACATGACTTCTTCCTCTTCGCCGAAATCATCCTCATCCATTTCCACCTGCGCCTGCGGGTCTTGCGCGGTGCCAGATAAAATGCCGAGCATCTTATGCATGCCGGAAAGGTTGAGTGCGGTGACCACCGTATCGTCGGCGCGTTTCATCAGGAAATGCCGGTTTTCGGGTTGCATCGCCTGCAGGTAATCGATCTCGTCGCCATTCAGGCCAAAGGCTTCGTGATAGACGCGGCCTGCGGTTTCATCCGGCATGAAAAACTGCGTGCGAATGCCGCTGCGGATCGCTTCGTGGAAGGGGTAATCCAACACTTCCTCGGGATGTTCGGTGGTGAAGAAGACCAACCCGTTTTTGCTGGTGATATAGCCAAGCCACGGTTTCACCCTCGGGGCAAATGCCGGGTTGTTGAGCAGGCGCCAGCCTTCGTCGAGCACAATCACCGTCGGGTCGCCCTTCAACTGCGTGGTCAGACGGTGCAGCGCGTAACTGGCGACCGGCACCAATAAAGCGGGATTTTCCGCAATCGCGCTTAAATCGAGCGCCACTAACGGATCATTCAGCGGCGTGTCTTCACTGCCCGCGGCAAACAGGCCGGATTTCTGTGGGTCCGTGCGCCAGCTATTCAGATATTGCCCCAGCTGCGGGTCTTTCTGCACGCACATCTCCACGACTTTATCCAGACTGCGCTGTTCCAACGGCAAGGTGTAAAGCTGCGTCACTACTTCGCCTAAGAAACCGAGCAGCCCCTGCCCGATTTGCGCGCCGGTTGGGTCGATCAGCATACCGATCCATAGCGCGAGAAATTCGCGGTTACCCTTTGTATCGCTTAATGAAAATGGGTTCAGTTTCGCGTCTTTCCCCGGCGCAATGACCCGCCCACCAATGGCTTGCATAAAGGCAGCGCTGCGACCCGTCAGGTCGAGATAGCTCAGACGATAGGGCGTTGAGCGCCCCTGACCCAACAAGAAATGCAACAGCACGGTTTTGCCGGAACCAAAGGGTCCGACCAATGCGGTATGCCCAATACCATCATGATGGTAATTGTAGAAATAGGGCGTGCCCGCGGCGGTATGGAAAATACTCACCGGCGGCCCCCATTCGGTGCCCGCCGCGTTACCCGCGGGGTAGTTTTGAATATTGGCGAAGCCGGCTATGTGATTCGTCGATACGTAATTCAACCGGCTAAGAAATTCAAAATTCCCAGGTAGTTGCGCCCAATAACATTCCTCAAACTTTAAGTCTTCGCGGATGGTCATCACACCCACGGACGCGAAAGCCTGTTGCAGACGTTTGGTGTTTTCCTCCAGCTCGTCCAGCGAATCGGCGATGATGAAGAGTGAGGTTTGCTGTTCACCGAAATCGGCTTTGCTACCCGAATCGCTTTTGACGATCTGCAGCAATTCGCTCCCCTGCGCCAATTCCTTGTCGCCGCTGATATAGAGATAGGAAATCTGTTCTTTATATTGATTGAGCGCCGCTTTGCCATGCACGAAATTGAACGTCTGGGTCACGATAAATTCGATCGGCATATGCAAGATGTCGTCGATCATCGGCAGCGTCGCCTCTTTATATTCTTTGACCGTCATCACCGTCGCGAAACGCCGCGTTTCGTCAAGAGAGCGCACCTCCATCGCGTTATAGGCAAAGGTGATTTCGCCCGAGGTGAGATATTGCGACAGATCGACCTTATCGACCGGCATCGGGCGTTCATGCAGGTTGATCAGCTTCTCCAAAAATTCTAGATGTTCGCCGTAATAAACCCCGTTACGTTCCACCAAACCGAGCTGGCGCGCGCCGTAGGGCTGGAGAATTTGTAGCATCTGCCGCGTCGTCTGCGTCAATTCTTCGTAGCTTGCTTCGATATAGCCCATGCGCCGTTTGCGGTCTTTCGGACCCCAGAGACCGGTGCGAATATTTTCTTTTTTCAGCATGTCGGCATTCTCTGCCTCAATCACCACGCTGATATAGAGCTCATTCACAAACATGCTGTCCCAGCCGTTGCGGCGGGTCCACGCGTCGTTCAGCTCTTGCGAGAATCCATCTTGATGGACACTG
>DDZS01000029.1:1365-10508 GCA_002346425.1 Alphaproteobacteria bacterium UBA3002 | reverse complement strand
GGCTGCGCCTTTCGGCGGCTCTTGGCAGGCGCGGACGTACTGTCCGCGTTTCTTCGTATAGAAAGGTTGTCACCCCGTGCGTGTCACGGGGTCTGGTTCTGCCGGTGCGTATGGCTCCGGACCCCGTCATGCGACGGGGTGACAAGGGGACGCGTCATTGCCGTGACCCGGCAATCCAAAGGCAGTGTGTGGCCTTAGTTATTTCCGCTCCGGCAACGCCAGCGCTAGTGCGCTTCGCGATTCCTACTGGAATCGCTTTGCTTTGCCGCTCTCGCGGGCTCTTGGCAGGCGGGGACGTACTGTCCGCGTTTCTTCATATAGATAGTAAAAAGTCGTTATACCGGCGGTGCATAACGATGGATACGAGCCCAGTAGGCCGAGACGCTGAGCGACTGCGAAGCCGTTGCGGAGCGAGCAGTAGGCGAGCGTGCAACCACTAGCCAGCGCAAAGCGATGGCGGAAAGGACTAACGCGTGACGCCACCGCTGCGACTGGGTGGCTGGTAGGGTAGGCGGTCGCTTTTGGCGGGGGCGTCGTTTTGAATGTTGCGGGTTTGTTCGCGGAGTTGCTCGGCGACGGCATTCAGGGCTTCGCGGTCGTTGATCTGGTTGAGCAGGTCGGCGGTGCCTTGGCTCTGCGCATCATCGGCACCTTGTGTGATCTGGTCTTGCAACGTCGCATCATTGGGTTGGGTATTGCTAGTGTTGGGAGTGGTGGCCATGGTGAAGTCTTTCTTCTAGATATGTTAATGTTGGAGCACGCGGTCGCCTTTGTCGGCGCGGCCACCGGCGGGTGGGGGCAGGCGGTCGTCTTTGCCGGGCATGCCGTCGTCGCCAAGCTCGGCGTCTGTGTCATGCGTGATGCCTCCGCTTTTGATCAGGTCTTCGATGCGCAGTGACCCGCTGGCGGCGGGGGCGTCGTCTTCCATGGTGACGCCGTGACCCATCAGGTCGCGCGCCAATTGCGAGGCGGTGTCATCCATCGGACGTTGGGCAATGTCGTTCAATAACTCACGCATCGGGTCATGCGTGACGCGTGGGCCTTTGCCGGAAAGCGCTGGCTCCGTTTGATGGTTGAGCGATTGTTCTACCGCGGCGCCATTTTCCTTGGCGCGTTCGACCAATTGTTCTAGCTGGCCGGACGTGCGCAGATGCGTAAAGGCCATGGCATACAGCATGCCCTGCTTGTCGATATCCTGTTCGACGCCTGCGCTATGCGCCTCGGCGAGGGAGGTAAGAAACTCCGGGCTATACATTTCCGCCACGCGCGAATCATCCTGCGGCAGCGCGGTCAGGCTGATGGTTGGATAGCGTTGCAACTCGGCGGCCAGATCTTCCGCGGCGTGCACCAGGGTTTCTCCGTCCATCTGCGCCAGCAAGGTAGGCAAATGGATATGCGTGGCATCGCCTTTGCTCGCAACATAGTCCGGCCCCAAAATCTCGGCGATGTCGTGTTGCCCTAACCCGCTGATCGCGATTTCGGTGGGGAGAATCTGATCGAGCTGCACGGGCAGGGGTTGCTTTGCGTAGTAGGGATCGTTGGCGTTGAGCGCGGTATTGCGATCGACCCAGCGATGAAATTCTGCGGTGGCCATATGATAGGTAAAGGCGCTTGCCGCATCCAGATCGCGATCCGTGCCCTGATGCCGTCCGACCTGATCGGCGAGCAGGTCGCCATAGGCGACGGAGGTGGCGCTCACGCCGGGGTAAATCGCGGTGCCGGCGGGGGCGAGATTGGCATATTCCAACGCCGATTGCGCAAAACAGGTGGGCAGGAACACGCCCTCCGTTCCCGGCGGTAACAGCGGCAGTAATTCGCGATACAAAATCGTATCCGGCGCGCCGAAGCCTTCTTTCCCCTCGGCATCCAGCGGCGGCACGCCGTGGTCCAGCACCATCAGGTTGAAGGGGCGGCCCATTTCCTCCATGTAACTCGCGGCGTCAGGGAGTGAGCTTTGCAGCGCGGCGAGGCGGTTGGCGCTGGTGCGTTCGCCGCTAGCCATCACATATTCTTTGAATTCCTGATCGCTGGTCTGACGGTCGCTGCGCGGGTTAACCTCAATATAACGCTCGCCCGCGACATCATAAGCGCAATAAGCGTCGTCGATCTGCACGCCATTGCGGAGCGCGACCACGGCTAATTGAAACGCGTCATCTTTTGTGTCGCCGATAATGGTATACATAACAGTCTCACACTCCTGTTGCCTTCAGTGTGGCAATCGTAGGTTTTTTTAATGTCTTTCGCTTACGCTCCAGACTTGCGCTCCGCGATTCTTACTAGAATCGCTTCGCTGGCAGCTTTCGCTGGCTCTTGGCAGGCGTGGACGTACTGTCCACGCTTCTCGTTTTTCATTAGTGTCATTGCCGGAGGTGCATGCAGCGCGATTACTGCGCGACAGAAGCGCCCTGATACGCATAGGCAGACACTGAAGTCGGGCCATTCACATGGGCGAAGGCATCATCCAGTGTCAAGCGTTCCGTGGTCTGTTGCGACGGCATCGCATCGAGCGGTTTATATTGCGCATAGCTTACAGTCAGCACCGCAAGCGCGAGCGCGCTCATACAGTAGATTACAGTCATTTTAGGTTTCATCATCATCTCCCGTTTTTACTTTATTTCATTCATTATACCCATAGAATAGTTAACAATTAGTTTATTTTTTTACGAATAAATGTGGTCGTTTTCTTCACGCGTGTGCGCACAGATTCTTAATAGATTTTGCGGAACACCAGCACGCAGGCGGCAGAGGTGTTCGTCAGGTTATAAATCGAATCGAAATTATCCGAATCGGCGACCGCCGCGGTGGCGTTGGTGCAGGTGGCGCGGGTACGGGGGACGAGCAGGCCGGTGGCGGGTTTGCCATCGTCGATTTTGGTGTCGATGTTCCACGCTTCTTCCGGGCTGAGCACACTGGTGCTAGGGTCGTTGTTCAGGGTTTGCGCGCCGAATTGATAGACATTGCCATAGACACCGTCGAAATATTGGGTATGGCCTGAGACATACACATTGTTTGAAATTGTGCGGGTGTGCCACAGGCTGTTGCCTAGTTTCCCCGCCGGGGCGTTGACATTGGCCACAGCATAATCCGCCTGACCGCTGGCGCCTTCGATGCCGGTATAATTACCCTCGACCAGTCCGGCATTGGCCAGGTGCTGCCAGAAGCGGAATTTCTCGTTGCTGCCAGCGGAGACTTCGATCATGCCGTTGCCGTCGCCGTTGCACGTCGCGGTGCCGGTGGCCGCGGTGGTGGCGCAGGTGGCGGGCGTAGCATGCGCCGCGCCCCAAAAACTGGTGGCGTTTCTCATGTCACCGGGCAGGGCAAAATATTTGTCGCGAAAGCTCATCACAGCTGTGGAGAAGGCGCTATATTGCGTGCTGACACTGCGCAATTCCGCTGCACGAATCAGCGACTGGCCAGTCAAAATCCCGCCGGTGAGCAGGCCCAGAATAACGAGCACGATGCTTAACTCGACGAGGGAGAAGGCGTGGCGTGGGGTCGATGCGTGTTTCATCTCATTAGGATAGCATGGCCAGTGTTAACTTTCGGTTAATATAGGCTTTAATTTTAGTGAAACTGGAGATTAAAACACATTCCGTAGGCGAAAAGCACATTCTTTACTGGTGGAGTTTAAACGGTAGGGTGCATTAAAATCCGTATTATTCGCAGCGGTGGTGCAGGTGGTAATGTGAATGCCGATGACCGATCCGGTGCCGGGTCTGCCATCGTCGATTTTGGTGTCGATATTCCATGCCTCTTCGGGGGTGAGGATTTTGCCCGAAGTATCCAGCGCGCCGTTATTGGCGCCTAAGGTCAGACTATTGCCGTAATTATAGGCAAAGTTATTGGGGTCGCTGGCAGGGTTATAGGTTGAGGCCGTCCATCCCGCGGTCGGCAGTTTCGAGGCGGGCACATTGGTGCCGATGACGGCATTAACGGTGCCCGATGGGCCGGTGATGCCGGTATAGGTTCCCTCAATCAATCCGGCATTGGCCAGATGTTGCCAAAAGGTGAAGACTTCGGCGGTTTGCCCGGCGGCGGCTGCGCCGCTTAAGGTGCCGTTGCCGGTGCCGTCACAGGTCTGGGTGCCGCTGCCAGAGGGGTTGGCCGCGCCGCAATTGGTCATGCTGCCCCAAAATTTCGTCGCGTTACTCATGTCGCCGGGCAGGGCGAAATATTTATCGCGAAACGTATGCACCACGGTAAGGTATTTGCTCATCTCCGTTGTCGCACTCCGCAATTCTGCCGCACGAATCAGGGATTGGCCGGTGAGGATGCCGCCGGTGAGGAGGCCGAGGATAACGAGGACGATGGACAGTTCGACGAGGGAGAAGGCGTTATTTCTCATGGTTAAATACCCATCCGCATCATCAGCGAACATACGCTACCGGTATTGGTGAGGAGATATTTTGATGCGGTGAGGGACACCGTGGAGGATGCGGCCAGATCGCTGCAGTTGCCAGCTTGACTTTCCAAGCTGAGCACTTTGCCGGTAGCGGGCATGCCATCATCGATTTTCGTGTCAATGTTCCATGCTTCTTCCGGTGTTAAAACCGGATTATATGACACATTAGTGCCTGTGGTTGCACCGAAAAAGAAGAAATAGCCGTAAGGGCCGTCGAAATAGCCAGTATCTGAAATAGGGCGGGGGGTGAAATGGTAAAAGCTCCATCCAGCATTGCCCATGCGGCTTGCCGGAATATTGGTGCCGATCATCGATGCGTTTGAGGTGGCAGTTCCTGTATCATACGTATTGCCGGTATAGGTGCCTTCCACTAACCCCGCACTGCCCAGATGTTCCCAAGCGCCAAATACCTCATGTGATTGTGGGGAGTCGTTACGTAGCACGCCATCACCATTGCCGTTGCACACGCCTGCAGCCGCTGTGGCGCGCACGCCGGGACAGGTGGCCGCCGTGCCCCAGAACGCCGTGGCATTGGGCATGTCGCCGGGCATTGCGAAATATTTATCGCGGAAGGATAACGCAGCGGTTTGATAACGCTGAAACTCTGTGGTCACACTCCGCAACTCCGCCGCGCGGATGAGGGATTGGCCGGTGAGGATGCCGCCGGTGAGGAGGCCGAGGATGACGAGGACGATGGAGAGTTCAACGAGTGAGAAAGCGTGGCGCATCGGTTAATTGCCTTTTCCGAGATAGTCGAAGGTGATGGAGCAGTTTTTGGTGGTGTAATCTAATTTATATTTCGAGGTTTTATATAACGTGTTATCTCCTGTGTCCGTGCAGGCATTGACACCGTAAAGGTGAATTTTGCCGGTTCCGGGTATGCCATCATCCATCTTGGTATCGATATTCCAGACTTCTTCGGCCAGCATGGTGCCCGGCGTGGCATCGGCCCAGACGCCATCATCGCCGCCAATGGTCATCCAGTTATTGTAGTTGAGTTTCCAAACGGGGCCTAATGGCGAAGGGATATCGTTATTGACCCAGCTGGCGCCCCAGCCGATATTGCTGAGTTTGGATACGGGAGCATTCTCACCGAAATTATGATCCGCCGTGCCCGCCGTACCGCTTTTCCCGGTATAGCTGCCTTCGATTAGCCCGGCATTCGCCAGGTGTTGCCAGAAGGTGAACAGTTCGGAATATTGGTTGACACCGCCAATGATAATATTGCCATCGCCATTGCCGCTACAGGTTTGGGTACCGGTGCCGGTGGCGCTTTGGCAGCCATCGCCTAGGACGCCGGAGCCGCCTGCCGAACCCCAGAATTGATGTGCCTTTGGGAAGTCCCCCGGGAGCGCAAAATATTTGTCGCGGAAATTATAGACCGCGGTCTGAAAACTGCTGAGCTGGGCGGTCACACTCCGCAACTCCGCCGCACGAATCAGCGATTGGCCGGTCAGAATCCCGCCGGTAAGGAGTCCTAGAATCACGAGGACGATGGAGAGTTCGACGAGCGAGAAGGCGTGACGGCGTGGTGCGCGATGGTTCATAGCTTAATCCTAGCGCATATTTCTTAATTTAACGTTAAGCCGGGGCGGTTACCCGCATTGCAATCAGCATACCGTAACATTTAAAATAGCTGACGGAAGATAATCGAACACTCAATGGTGCTGGCGCTAAGCTTATAGCTGGCCACCAGATTCGTGTTTGAATGCGATCCGTTATCTGCGGCAGAACAGGCATTATTCCAGAAGCGCGCAATCAGTTTACCCATGGCTGGTTTTCCATCATCGATTTTTGTATCTATGCCCCATAATTCTGCGGGCGTTAGTATGGGCAGATAGGTTTGCATGGTGGGATCATCGGCCCCGTACGTAAATGCGTTGCCATAATCCATCGCATATTGCGAAGTAGAGCCAGAGGATTGACCCAGATAATAAGGAAACCACCCGGCATTGCTAACCTTGGATCCGGGAACATTTTGATTAATGACCGAATTAAGGCTGGATGTCGCGCCGCTGATACCGGAGTAACTGCCTTCAATCAGGCCTGCATTGGCCAGATGTTGCCAGAAGCCATAAATCTCTGATGTCTGCAACGCTGCGCCAGAATTGATGATGCCATTTCCATCGCCGTTGCAGGTTTGGGTGCCAGTGCCTGAGGGAGAAGCTGCGCCGCAATTAGTCATACTGCCCCAAAACGCCGTCGCGTTGCGCATATCGCCAGGCAGCGCGAAATACTTATCGCGGAAACTTTGCAGCGCCGTCTGATAGCGCTGGAACTCTGTCGTTACAGCGCGCAACTCCGCCGCACGAATCAGCGATTGGCCGGTGAGGATGCCGCCGGTGAGGAGGCCGAGGATGACGAGGACGATGCTTAACTCGACGAGGGAGAAACCAGCATGAGATCCACGGGTTAAACCCGAGGACTGCGCTGCTATGCGGCTTGGTTCGACGAGGCTGAGGGTGAGACTTTGCATGCTGTTACTATCTCCCTACATTAGCGCGTGGAACACAAACGAGCATTCGGTTGCGTTTAGTGAGAGGTTGTATTTTGCATCCAGCTTGAGGGAATCGGCGCTTGATGTGGTAAGGGGCGCGCCATTGGAAGCGAGGGCACAGTCTCTGCGGTCGCGGATTTTTGCTTTCCCCCGGGCGGGCAACCCATCATCGATTTTAGTGTCAATATTCCACGCTTCTTCCGGGGTCATATTTTCTTTTTCCGTTATCCCTGGGCCTTTCTCACCAAACAGCAACATATTTCTGTAATTGGCTGCAAATAACGTGGTGGTGGAGCCGGCAGAGAGATCGCCCCAGTCCCAGATCGACCATCCGCTATTGCCTAATTTTGAAGCCGGAACATTGGTTGCAATGACGACATCACCGCCGCCGCCGGGACCTGATATTCCCGTATACGTACCTTCAATCAAGCCCGCATTAGCCAAATGCTGCCAGAAAGCAAACACTTCGCCTGTCTGGGAAGAAACAGGAGGGTTGTTCATAATGCCGTCACCATTGCCGTTGCAGGTTTGCGTGCCGGTGCCAGATGGCGATGCGGCGCCGCAGTTGGTCATCGTTCCCCAAAAGCTGCTCGCGTTGCGCATATCGCCGGGTAGGGCGAAATATTTATCCTGAAAGCTGCGCACGGCCGTCTGATATTTTTGTAGCTCCGTCACCACACTGCGCAACTCCGCCGCACGAATCAGGGATTGGCCGGTCAGAATCCCGCCGGTGAGCAGGCCGAGGATAACGAGGACGATCGAGAGTTCGACGAGGGAGAAGGCGTGTTTGGCCGTCGGGGGGCAGAAGCGGAGGCTGCGCGGCGCGGTGGGTTCGGTGCGCACTGGGCGGCGAAAAGCGGGCGGGGTTTTCCAGCCGCTGCATGGGGGGTGAGGGGTGGTGTTTTCCATAGCATGTTCCTGAACCATGGCGCTAAGGTAACAAAAAGGGGTTAAGGAAGTATTAAAAAGCTCCCTTCCGGGATTTGCCGGCGCCGTGGCAGGATAGGCGGATGGCCAAAGCACCGATTATGCCGTTTTATACGGATGCGTTTCTCTGTGATACAACCAACTTAAATGGCGAGCAGATTGGGGCTTACCTCCTGATTCTGACGCTAACCTGGCGAAATAATGGCGTGCCGTTTCCTGATGATGATGTGCTGCTAGCGAAGCTGGCGCGGGTGTCGCTATTGCGGTGGCGACGCTATGTGCGACCGGAACTGACACGGTATTTCGACCTGTCTGAAGGCACATGGCGGCAGCCAAAATTGGAAAAAACCTTCGCGCATGTAGAAGAAAAAATAGAAAAAAATTCGCAGGCGGGAAAAATTAGTCGCGCTAAGGCATTGGAAAAACGGAAAGCGCCTTCAACGGATGTTCCCACAGATGTTCAACCAACCATAAACCATAAACCAAGATCCATAAACCAACTGACTAGAGAAGAAAAACGTGAAGTAGAAAAGGCGGTGGAACCGATCCTGTCGGTCGTGCAGGATTTTAAATGGTTTATTGCCAATGCACCGCCGGTGTCGGAGGCGACGCGGGCGCAGCTGGTGCGGGCGGATAGGGCGTTGCAGCGCGTGATGCGCTTACCAGATGCCGCAGCCGTTGAGACGCAGGTGAGCAAGCTATGGCGGCATTACAAAGCGCCGGACACGCCGGGCCTGCGCGAGGATTATGCCGCGCTGCTGGCGGACTATCCGACCTATGTGGGCGAGCTGGCGGTGGAGGATGTTTTGCGCACGCGCAAATATACCAACCTGCCGCCGATGGCGGAACTGATCGAGAAACTTGACCCCTTGCGCCGCATCTGGGACGACCGCACCCGGCGCGTCCGGCGGTTGCTGGAATAGGGGTGGAAGCGTCATCGCCGGGTTGGCGTGGTAATCCAAAGGCCGGAGTGTGGGGCTTTAGTTGTTCTGTCTTCCGCTTCGCTCCAGACTTGGCCGCCGTGTTTTCTGCTGAAAACACTTTGGCTGCGCCTACCGGCGGCTCAGGGCTGGCGCACACGTGCTGTGTGCGCTTCTTCGAACCTTAACGTCGTCATTGCCGGGCTTGACCCGGCAATCCAAAGGCCGGCGTGTGGGGCCTGAGATATTCTGTCTTCCGGCTTCGCCTCCAGACTTGCGCTCCGGTTTGCCTCCTGCAAACGCTCCGCTTTGCAGCTCTCGCTGGCTCTTGGCAGGCGCAGACGTACTGTCTGCGCTTCATCGTATAGAAAAGCTGTCACCCCGTCGCATGACGGGG
>DDZS01000029.1:0-1066 GCA_002346425.1 Alphaproteobacteria bacterium UBA3002 | reverse complement strand
CCGTCGCATGACGGGGTCCGGTTCCGTCGTAGCGTGTGGCACCAGATCCCGTGACAAGCACGGGATGACGGTAATCAAGGGTTTCACCAAATTGTCATACAATGCAGTGCAGCAATGGAGTAGACTGGTTGCTTCACTGAATCCTTGGATTCTTTAGATTTTTATCTGTTTTGGGAAGGATTACACCATGTCCCTGACTGCAATCAGCAACGCAAACGCCGTCGCTACCATCGGCTGGTCCCCGGTTACCGTCATTCCCGTCGGTGACAATACGGTTTACGTCGAGTTCGGATCGGATCCGCGCGATGGGGCCGAAACGGCGCTCAACGAAGTGTTCGAGGCGCTCAAGGCGAAAAAAGGAACGGTCATTCCGTTTCAGCTGACGATCCCCTCGCGCGATCGTCCGGCCGAACTGCGCTGGCGCGACGGCCAGCCGCACAAGTTCGACCCGGACTACATGGCGATGGTCACGGCCGCTCAGCGCGCCGTGGCATGACGTTGCACAATACTGATGGGGACGGCCCTTGGCTGTCCCCGCCTTTCTTTTTCCCCTCGACTCTTGATGGGCGACGCACTACCTCTTAGCCATGTCTGATAAACCCCGCCTGATGTTGATCGATGGGTCCGGTTATATTTTCCGGGCCTATCATGCTTTGCCGCCGCTGACGCGCAGTGACGGCATGCCGGTGGGCGCGGTGATGGGCTATTGCAACATGCTGCTGAAGCTGTCCGACCAGCTGCATGCCGATTATCGCGCGGTGATTTTCGATGCCGGGCGGCACACCTTTCGCAATGATATGTATGATCAATATAAGGCGAATCGCAGCGAGCCGCCGGAAGATTTAGTCCCGCAATTTGCGCTGGTGCGCGAAGCGACGGATGCGATGAATGTACCGCGCATCGAATCGGCCGGGTTTGAAGCAGATGATTTGATCGCCTGCTACGCGAAAAAGGCGGCGGCGCAGGGAATGGAAGTCATCATCGTCTCGTCGGACAAGGATTTGATGCAGCTGATCACCGACGATATCTATCTGTGGGACCCGATGAAAAATAAGGCGCTGCGCGA
>DDZS01000035.1:5179-113668 GCA_002346425.1 Alphaproteobacteria bacterium UBA3002 | reverse complement strand
ACCATGTCGAGCACGGGAATGCCTTCGGTAATACAGATTACCAGTTCGATTTGTGCATCGATCGCTTCGAGAATCGCATCCGCCGCAAATGGCGGCGGTACGTAAATCACCGACGCATTGGCTTCCGTTTTGTGTTTCGCTTCGGCGACCGTATCGAAAACAGGCAGGTCGATATGCGTCGTGCCGCCCTTACCGGGGGTGACGCCACCGACCATTTTCGTGCCGTAAGCTACCGCTTGTTCCGAGTGATAGGTGCCTTCGCGGCCAGTAAAGCCCTGACAAATGACTTTGGTGTTTTTATCGATCAAAATACTCATTACGCTGCTGCCTTCCCTTTGACTGCTGAAACAATTTTATCTGCGGCATCGGCCAGATCATCCGCCGGAATGATATCCAGACCGGAATTGGCCAGCATTTTCTTACCCAGTTCGACGTTGGTTCCGGCCAGTCGCACGACCAGCGGCACCGACAGGTTGACTTCTTTCGCCGCGCCGATCACGCCTTCCGCGATAATATCGCAGCGCATGATGCCACCGAAAATGTTAACCAGAATACCTTCAACATTCGGATCAGACAGAATCAGCTTAAAGGCCTCGGTCACTTTTTCTTTATTGGCACCGCCACCCACATCCAGGAAGTTGGCTGGCTCACCGCCGTAAAGTTTAATGATGTCCATCGTCGACATCGCCAGACCTGCGCCATTCACCATACAGCCGATATTGCCATCCATTTTGATGTAAGCGAGGCCGAATTTGCTGGCTTGCAGCTCTAACGGGTCTTCTTCGTCTTCGTCGCGCAACTCGACGATTTCCGGGTGACGATACAACGCGTTTTCGTCGAAATTGAATTTCGCATCCAGCGCGATCAGCTTGTTGTCTTTGGTGATGACCAACGGGTTGATTTCCACTTGAGATGCATCCGTCTCTACAAAGGCCGTGTAAATACCAGAAATGAATTTCGCGAAATCCTTGCTCAATTCTTTGCCAATGCCCAAGCCTTTCGCCAGCACGCGGGTATGAAACGGTTGCAGGCCACATGCCGGATCGACATCAATCGTAATGATTTTTTCCGGGGTTTTTTCAGCGACTTCTTCAATATCCATGCCGCCTTCCTGGCTCGCCATAAAGGTGATGCGGCTGCTCGCGCGGTCAATCACCATCGACAGATAGAGTTCATTCGCAATGTCTGAACCTTCTTCGATGTAGACACGCTTAACTTCTTTCCCTTCCGGGCCCGTCTGATGCGTGACCAGCGTCATGCCGAGCATTTCTTTCGCCAGCTGCTTCACTTCGTCCAGCGATTTTGCCAGCTTCACGCCGCCCGCTTTACCGCGACCGCCCGCGTGAATCTGTGCTTTCACCACCCATAATTTGGTCTGCAGCTTTTGCGCTGCTTTTTCCGCCTCATCCGGCGTGAAGGCAACCGCCCCTGCTGGCACGGCCACTCCGTATTTTTTCAAGACTTCTTTAGCCTGATATTCATGGATATTCATGGTTGCTCCTTACCCTATTGAATCATTCGCGACAGATGTAATTGACGAGGCCGTCAAAGGCAAGCCGTCATCGGGAATTAACTGTTCATCCGCTCGAAAAACTCGTCGTTCGACTTGGTGTCTTTCATTTTATCGAGCAGGAATTCCATGGCGTCCATCGTCCCCATCGGGTTGAGGATACGGCGCAGCACCATCACCTTGGTATATTCGCCTTCGCCATAAAGCATGTCTTCTTTACGCGTACCCGACTTGGTGATGTCGATCGCCGGATAGATACGTTTATCGGACAGTTTGCGATCCAGAATAATCTCGGAGTTACCGGTCCCTTTGAATTCCTCGAAAATCACCTCGTCCATGCGCGACCCGGTTTCGACCAGTGCCGTCCCAATAATGGTCAATGACCCGCCATTTTCAATATTCCGCGCCGCACCGAAGAAACGTTTCGGACGTTGGAGTGCATTCGCATCGACACCACCGGTCAAGACTTTGCCCGAAGAAGGCACAACGGTGTTGTAAGCACGCGCCAGACGCGTGATGGAGTCGAGAAGAATAATCACATCTTTTTTGGATTCGACCAAGCGTTTGGCTTTTTCGATGACCATCTCCGCCAGTTGCACGTGGCGGGTTGCCGGTTCGTCAAAGGTGGAGGATACCACTTCGCCTTTCACCGAGCGCGCCATGTCGGTCACTTCCTCAGGGCGTTCGTCAATCAGCAGTACGATGAGGACTGCATCGGGATGATTGGCCGTAATCGAATGCGCGATATTTTGCAGCATGACGGTTTTACCAGTACGCGGCGGTGCGACTACCAGCGTCCGCTGACCGTGGCCTTGCGGACACACTAGGTCGATGACCCGCGCGCTCAAATCTTTTGATTTGGTTGGATCGGCATGTTCCATTTTGATGCGACGTTCGGGATAAAGCGGCGTCAAATTGTCGAAAGCGACTTTATGGCGGGCCTTGTCCGGCTCGGTAAAATTAATCTGCGTGACTTTGTTCAGCGCGAAATAGCGTTCGCTGTCTTTCGGACCGCGCACTTCGCCTTCTACCGTATCGCCGGTACGAAGACCGAATTTCTTGATTTGGTTTGGAGAGACGTAAATATCGTCTGGCCCGGCAAGGTAGTTCGCTTCCGGCGAGCGCAGGAATCCAAATCCATCCTGCAGCACTTCCAACACGCCTTCGCCAATGATCTCCTGACCATTTTCAGCGAACGCCTTAAGGATCGCAAAAATCATTTCCTGCTTCAGCATCGAAGAGGCATTTTCGATTTCCTGCTCTTCAGCTAGTTTCAATAATTCATCAGGTTTTTTGGCCTTAAGTTCTTTTAAGCGCATGAGGATGTCCAGAATGGTTTAATTGGAAATGGGGATGTGATGTGTATCCCCTATCTAAAGGAGAAACTTTATGAAGTCAAGCAGCCTCCGAAAGTGGGCAACCGTCAGGATAGCTAAAATTTGAGTTAATTTTTTAACACATTTATATCAGATTATTGCCAATACTAAGATTAATTTTTGGTTATATTTACTAAATATGTTACGCTGCTCAAAATATTTACAGGGAGCTTTCTATGTCCACAACTTCACCATACTTAGCATTTGACGATACGTTCACCGCATGGATTACCATTGATAATGACGATTATATTACAGCAAGAACCGATCCTAATGACCCGCAGGAAGTTTTCACTTATTCAGGTAATGAAGGGGATGATGCGTTAATCCATTTCAATACCAATAGTAAAGGCGTCGTATTACAGGGTAACGCAGGTAACGATTATCTGACTACGAGTGCTAGTAGTGTAAATAGTGGCGCGGTGACACTCTCCGGCGGCGAGGGCCATGACGTGTATGATGTTGATTCGATTCCTTTATTCGTTTTTCCGAATGCACCGGCACATGTCGTGCATATTGAAAATTTTGAAATTGGCAAAGATGTGCTGCTGATCGATGGGGGTCTCACTAAAGTGTATGAGACCGTAGACGTGGGCACCTACACATTTGAAGGAAAAAATGTCACCGTTATTATTGATTCTGTTACGGATCTGTCCGGCGCTTCAAAAGCGGGGATGGATTTGACGACCGGAGATTTTGACGACCGTATTCGCGATTCACTCTTAAACGACACGATTCACGCGGGTGGCGGTGATGACAAGATTTACGGCACCTTCGGTAATGATATTCTGTACGGCGAAGCTGGAAATGATACGCTTTCGGGGGGCGCGGGTGCCGATTCCGTCTATGGCGGTGCCGGGAACGACGATATCAGTAATTTCATCTATCTGCGCGACGGTATTTCAGGCGCGGCTGAATACACTAATTTTAAGCGCACCGTTGAAGGTGATTATCTGGATGGCGGTGATGGGAACGATACGATCGAAGGGAACGTCGCCGATGTCGTACATGGCGGCGCGGGTGCCGATACCTTCATCATCGGCTTTGAAGATATTGTCATCGACGACTTTACCTATGGTGAAGACATTCTACGCTTTGAACCTAACGAGATGTTCCAGGCAAATCATAACACGACCATTAATAATTCTATCGATAGTCTGAATAATGCCGGAGAATTGTCGGGTCCGACTTCCATCTATTACGTGGCAGGCACCAAAAGCTTTTACGTGCTTTCTTCCGGATCGCTGGCGGCAGGTGTTACCCTTCAAGGGGGTAGCGGCGATCAGGCTCTTACCGGAGGAGAAGGCCATGATGTCTTATTTGGCGGTACCGGCATCGCTGATTTTTCGGATGGTAATGATACGTTAGTTGGCGGATTAGGTAAGGATGTCATTTTAGGTAACGCAGGCAATGATGTGATTTACGGGGATGAGCAAACTGCCAGTACCGGCAACAATGATGACATTTACGGCGGTCGCGGCGAAGACGTGATTCACGGCGGCGAAGGTAATGATCTGTTAGCGGGCGGGGGCGGCATCGCCCATGCTGATGACGAGGCCGACACGATTTACGGCGATGCCGGAAACGATGTGATCGTCGGCAATGGCGGTGACGATGTTATTTATGGCGGCAGCGATGCCACCGATCTCACCGACGGCGATGATCATCTGGTCGGCGGGCTGGGCAATGATACGCTCTATGGCTCTGGCGGCGCTGATTATCTATATGGTACGCTTGGCGATGATGTGATGTATGGCGGAAGTGGCCGCGATACCTTTGTCTTTACACAATTAAACGGCGATGACGTGATCGAAGATTTCACGGCGGGAGATGGTGGGGATATCCTCTTTATCGATCCTGCAATTTTGTCATCCTTGGATTATACGCAAATTTACCGCATTGAATCCGGCAATGCCGTCTTGGACTTTGGCGATCATGGTAGCGTTACTTTGACAAATGTAACCTCGCTGAGTGAATCCAATTTCTTCATTCATGAGCATGCAAATAAACTGGGTAACTTTAGCACCACTTACGAAGATCTGGCGCTAGACCTGTCGACCATTTAACGGTCAGAACGGTTTTAGCACTACCAGAATGACAATTCCGATCATCAGTAAGGTCGGAAGCTCATTGAACCAACGATAGAATTTGCTGCTGCGGGTATTTGCCCCAGCAGCAAATTTTTTACGCATCCCTGCCATCATGCCATGCGATGCTGTCAGTAAAAGAACCAACGTGATTTTCGCATGCAGCCAGCCGGCGCTCTTTAGCGTATCCATACCTAAAATACTGATGAGCCAGATGCCCAATCCCCAGGTCACAATCATCGCCGGGGTCATGATGAAGCGCAGTAATTTATATTCCATCACCTGCAACATCTGATCACGCTCGCTGCCAACGGGCACATTTGCGTGATAGACATACAGACGCGGTAGATACAGCATGCCCGCCATCCAGCTGATCACAGCAATGAGGTGAAGGGATTTGGCAATGAGGTAGGGTTCCATATTATCTCCTGTATCCGCGAATGGTTTCCGCCACGGCGGCGACATGTTCCGGCGGAGTATGTTGTAGCACACCATGCCCGAGATTAAAAATAAACGGTGCCTTACCTGCGCCGCTCAAAATATGCTTGGTTTGGGCGACGGCTGCCTCTGCGCTGCTTTGCAATACATAATTATCCAGATTTCCCTGAATACAGATTCCGGTTTCCAATGCCATGCTCAGAGGGTGCGTTTGATCAAAAGCCACGCAATCGGCACCGATTTGCTTTGCATATTGAGCGAGTTTGGCACCCGCCCCACGCGCAAATGCAATCACAGGCACATTGGGATGTTTGGCTTTAAAGGCGGAGGTGATGCGCTGGGTTGGCGCAACCACCGCTTGATCGAATCCTTCACAATCGAGCACCCCAGCCCAGCTGTCAAAGAGTTTGACAACCTGCGCACCGGCTTCAGCCTGCATGCACAGATAATCGGTAATTGCAGTTTCCAAAATGCGGCTTAACCGCTGATAGGTTTCGGGCTCACGATGCAACAAACTACGCGCTGCTCCGAATTCTTTGCTGCCGCCGCCTTCCAACATGTAACAGGCCAGCGTCCATGGCGCGCCGGAAAAGCCGATCAGTGTTTTATTTTCCGGTAACGCCTGACGGATCAATCGAATGCTTTCCTGAACCGGTGCCAGATGTTCTCGTATGCGTTCTGGCGTCAATTCGCTGATGGCTTTCTCGTCCGTGAGTGCTTCCAACTTCGGTCCTTCGCCTTTGACAAAAGTGACCGGCTGACCCAAGGCATCGGGAATCACCAGAATATCGCAAAACAGAATCGCAGCATCCATATCGTAGCGCCGCAATGGCTGGAGGGTTACTTCACACGCCGCTTCCGGAGTGTAGCAAAATTCCAGGAAATTCGTAAAATTCTGACGCACTTTCTGGTATTCCGGCAGGTATCTCCCGGCTTGGCGCATGAACCAGAAAGGGATGCGATCGGTAGGGTTACCTCGAAGGTTGGAAAGCAGAATGTCTGACATGGTTCGAAGGCTTAACCCAAAATAATAATAAAGATAATAGAAAAGATTTTGTTGTTTATTGGGGGGAGGAATTATGGGGATGAGCGTTTGCTATCAGGTTATCCACGAAACTATCCGCGTGGAAAACATTACGTATAACTGCTATCCAAAATATGAGGAGCTGGGACCAAGCAAACTGGAATATAAAGCGAAAAGAGAAAAATATAAAAATTCCATAAAGGGGTGGATGGAAGTTATGCCTGTGTGAGAAAAACGCATGCGCTAATGGGGATAACGCCCGGGGAAAGACCGTAGGATATACACATAAAAGCGACAAATAATCTGCACACAGTTCCAAGCACAGGTTTATGCGTTGATCTATACTCGCCTTTATACACAAGCCCGGTTAAGTTGAGGGCATGGAAGATTTTCATTTGCACCTCGTTTCGGATTCTACCGGAGAAACGGTTTCCAGCGTATCGCGCGCGGCGATGGCGCAATTTGATCAGGTCGAAGTGCAGGAACATATCTGGACGCTGGTGCGCACCAAAGGCCAGTTGGAAAAAGTGCTGCAATCGCTCGATGCCAATCCGGGCGTCGTGATGTATACGTTAGTCAACCCGGACCTGCGCGAAGCATTGCGCCGCGGCTGTAATGAACGCCGCTTGCCCTGCATCCCCATTTTAGGGCCAGTGATCCGTGAGATATCCGCCTATCTGAATATGGAAGCCTCACAAAAACCCGGACAGCAACATGAGCTGGGCGATGATTATTATGAACGCGTGGCCGCGATCGATTACACGCTGGCGCATGATGATGGGCAGGGCCATTGGGAATTGGAATCGGCCGATATTATCGTGGTCGGTGTGTCGCGCACATCAAAATCGCCGACCTGTATTTATCTGGCGAACCGCGGTTATAAGGCCGCTAATATTCCATTCGTCGGCGGCATCGAATTACCGGAAAAACTCTTTCAACTTCATGACCTTCGGCGCCCACCTTTGATCGTGGGTCTTACCATCAGTCTGGATCGCTTACTGCAAATTCGCAAAAGCCGATTGCTTTCGTTAGACCAGCAGGATTCGAATTATGTCGACAGCGAAGAAGTGCAGGCGGAAATCGACGCGTCGAAAAAAGTATATCGCAAACAGGGGTGGCCGATGATCGATGTGACGCGCCGCTCGGTGGAAGAAACCGCGGCACTGATTATCAACTACCGGCGTAAACAGTTGGAGCGCTTAAGCCAATGATGCAACTACCCACAGCCGCAGTACTCGGCTATCCGATCAAACAATCACTTTCTCCGCCCATGCATAATTACTGGCTACAGACCATGGGTATACCTGGCATGTATCTTCCCATGGAAATCAAACCGGACGATTTGAAAGATGTGTTGCTTGCCATGCCGAAGCTAGGATTTGTGGGATGTAATTTGACGATTCCACATAAAGAAGCAGCAATGGCATTGGTGCAGGATATCAGTGAAACCGCGAAAGCCATCGGTGCAGTCAACACGTTGCAGTTTAACTCGGACGAGACGATCTACGCGACCAATACCGATGCCGAAGGATTTTTACAGAATCTGAAATACCATCACCACGATTTATCACGGTTTAAACAGCAGGCGCTGGTTATTGGGGCAGGTGGCGCTTCGCGCGCAATTATTTATGCGTTGCAACAGGAGGGATTCCAAAAAATCCTGATTGCCAATCGTACCCGTTCCCGTGCCGATGCACTCGCCGAACATTTTGGTGTTCCATGTGAAACACTGGACTGGGCGGAAACCGAAGCGGCAATGGCAGAAACGACTTTGTTAGTGAACACGTCCAGTTTGGGCATGGGGGACGATGCGCCATGGCCCTTTGCGCTGGATGCTTTGCCGAAAGACGCGCTCGTCACCGACATTGTTTATAAACCGCTGATGACCGGTCTACTAAAAGCAGCAGACGCACGCGGCAATCCGATTGTCACCGGTGTTGGCATGCTGGCTCATCAAGGGGTGCCCGGGTTTGAGCTATGGTTCGGTGCGCGGCCGCACGTGGATGAGGACGTGCTTTCTTTGCTGGAAGCATCGCTGTGATCATCTTAGGATTGACCGGTGGCATCGCCACAGGAAAAACCACCGTTAGCCGGATGTTTGCCCGCCACAACGTGCCGATATTCGATGCCGATCTAACCGTGCATCATTTGCTGCAGCACGAATGTTTTTACGAAGTATCCGACGCGTTTCCAGAGGCGGTGAAGAATAATCACATCGACCGAAAACTATTAGGCGCGCGGGTCTTTCAGGATGCGGCAGCGCTTCGTCAGTTGGAAAATATGTTACATCCGGCAGTGCGGGCGAAGGAGCATGCGTTCATTCGCCAACAACGTCGCAATCACCGCCGGTTAATTCTGCTCGATATCCCGCTTTTATTTGAAACCGGCGCCGATGCGTTATGCGATTATACCATCACCACCTATTGCCCCACCTTTATTCAATGGCAACGCGCCATGCGGAGACCGGGCATGAGTGAGAAAAAACTCTCCGGTATCCTATCTAAACAAATGGGCCATGCGCTGCGCATCCACAGAAGCGATTTTGTCATACCCACCCATCAGGGAAAAGGCGTTACCATACGCGAAGTGAAACGGGTGCTTACAAGCATCGGTTAGGGTAACAAGACAGCCGAAAGAAAACGAATGCGTGAGATAGCGTTAGATACGGAAACCACTGGGCTAGACCCCTATAGCGGGCATCGGGTGGTCGAAATCGGCGCGGTGGAGATGCAGAACCATATCCGCACCGGCAACCATTTTCATATTTATCTGAATCCCGAGCGGGACATGCCGGAAGAAGCGGAGCGGATTCATGGATTGTCTTCTGCCTTCCTATCCGACAAGCCTTTATTCAAAGATATCGCCGATAGTTTTCTGGAATTCATCGGTTCAGATCCGCTGGTCATTCACAATGCAGCGTTTGATATGAAATTTCTGAATGCTGAGCTGGAGTGGCTTGGCAAACGCAAATTGTCGATGGCGCAAGCGGTGGATACGGTGCAGATGGCGCGCGCGGCATTCCCCGGGCAGCCAGCCAATTTGGATGCCTTATGCCGACGTTTCGGGATTGATTTGAGCGCACGGACCAAGCACGGCGCACTGCTAGATGCGGAGTTACTAGCGGACGTTTATCTGGAATTGCGCGGTGGGCGGCAATCGGGATTGGCGCTACAGGCCGAGGTCCGAGCGGAAAAAGAAACGACCGCCATGCCGCATGCCTATGATTTGCCCGAACGGCATTTCGAGGTTAGCCCGGAAGAGATTAAAGCCCATCTGCAATTTTTAGAACAGTTGAACGACCCAATTTGGGCGAAGCTTGGCTGAGGATTACTCCGCCGCAGCTTGTGGGGCAGCGCGCTGAATATTGCCTTTATTTTGTTCATAAAGTCCGGCGAAATTGACCGGTTCAATCTGTAACGGGGGGAACCCACCATCGCGCGTGATTTCTGCCACAATACGGCGCGCGAAAGGGAACAGCATATAGGCGCAATCCACTAATACCAGTCGCTCAAAATCGGTATTCTCATCGCCGGGAACGTCAAAAATGCCGCCATAAGCGAGATCGGTTAGGAACACAGTCGTTTTATCCTGACTAGCCCGCGCCCCGATATGCATGGTCAATTCGAACATATTATCCTGCAGGCGCTGCGCGCTCAGATCGACATTAATCTCAATCGCCGGCGGCTCTTTCAGGTTCAGCAGGCTTTGCGGCGCCCGCGGATTCTCAAAAGAAATGTCCTTAATATATTGTCCGCGCAGTGAAAGCATCTGCGGTTGCGTGGCCTGATCATTCATACTCATGCTCCTTTGCCTTGATTCAACGGCTAATTCTCTTATATGCTGCGATGTAATAGATTCGGGCTGTGAAATCAATTCGCAATCCGTCGAAGCCGGTAAAAACTAAAGTAGGACCTTATGTCAGACGGATTTGCATATGGCGATATCATCGTCATCGCGGCGATAGCCGCTTTTATCATTCTGCGTTATCGCAGCATGCTCGGGGAAAAGCGCGGGCATGACGTTACGCCGAAAGCCAATGGCACGCGGCATCCGTCCTCACGCGAGAAAGTGGTGCAGCTGTATGATATGCCACAGGCGGATGAGGTAGAAATTATTCTACCAGAAGACGAGAGCCTGAAAAAAGTCGAAGATACGAAATTGCGTACAGAGCTGGAAGAGGCAAAAGCCGTCGACCCATCTTTCACGCTCGATAGTTTCCTGCAAGGCGCGAAGCAGGCGCTGGAGATGGTATTGCAAGCCTATAACGAAGGCGACCGCGATACGCTTAAAATGCTGTTGAACAAAGACCTCTATGCATCGTTTGATGATGATCTGAAAAAGGCCGAGGCGAGCGATACCAAAACGCTAACCACGTTGGTCGCCATTAAAGAAGCTGATTTGCGCGATGTGACGACCCAAGGCAGCACAATGCGTATTACCGTTGCGTTTCTGACCGAGCAGATTCATGTGGTAAAAGACAAACAAGGGAAAATCATTGAAGGGGATGCCTCACTCGTTGAGGATGTCTCAGACGAATGGCAGTTTGAGCGCAACTTAAAGTCGCGCAATCCGAATTGGACCATCGTCGACATGTAAACCCGGCGCGGCTGGGGCTGCGCGGGGTCGTCTTTGGGCTATTGTTTTTGTGTGCCTTACCCGCACAAGCGGTAACCCTAACGCCAGCGAAGTTGCCTGCGGATTGGGCGTCAACAAATCATGCGGCAGCCCTTAACGCCTTTAAGCGCTCTTGTATTGCCAGTAAAACCATACCCCCCCATTTGCAACCCTATGTACCGCAAGCCCGCTGGCAATCCGCGTGTACCAAGGCGAAAACAACCACGGATGCGAAGCGGTTTTTTGAAAATGAATTCCGGTTTTATCAGATGACAGCGGAGGAGCCGGGCTTGCTGACGGGCTATTTCATTCCGGATTTTTCGGCGGCTTTACAGAAAGACGCGCAGCATACGGTTCCCGTCTATGGGGTGCCGACAGTTCCCTATAAACACCTTTCGCGTAAGGCGATTGACGCAGGCGCGCTCGCAGGAAAAGCACCGATTTTAGCGTGGTTGCAAAGCCCGATTGACCGTTTCTTTTTACAGATTCAGGGGTCCGGTTTTATCCGTTTGCCAGATGGGACGCGACGGAAATTGCAATTTGCAGCGAAGAGCGAGCAGCCCTATACCCCCATCGGGCGAATCTTAATCGCGCGGGGCGAGGTAGCCAAGGAAGACATGTCTATGCAGGCGATTCGGGATTGGCTGGAACGGCATCCCGATCAATCGCAGGCATTGATGCAGGAAAATGCGTCTTACGTGTTCTTCACGCGGGAAGCGGCAGACGAAATGCCGAAAGGGGCGCAAAATGTACCGCTGACACCGGGACAGTCGCTAGCCGTCGATCCGGCCTTTTTTCCACTCGGATTGCCGGTGTTTATAGAAACGCAGCTACATGATGGTCGCCGCTTCGCGCAATTAATGGTCGCGCAGGATACCGGCACAGCGATCAAAGGCCCGTTGCGCGGAGACATCTTTTTTGGCACGGGCGAGGTGGCGGCGCGACTGGCTGGCCACCAACAATCTCCGGGAGTGTGGACGCTGTTATTGCCATGAAGGGGGAACGTGAGCTAACGGCTGAAGAGTTGCAACACTGGCAAGAAGCCGTTGGCCAGAAACGCCCGAAACTCGATTTGGATGCGTTTACGGCGGAAGTCGCACGCGACAAAACACTGCGCCAGCAACCGCGCGCTGTACCTGCGCTAGACCCTTTGATACCGGGTGAATATGCCAATATCGACACTGCGCGCAAACGCCGGGTCCGTCGCGGGCATCACCCAATTGATGCCGGAATCGATCTGCATGGCCTGAATGCCGAGGAGGCTTACGTGTTCTTTAAAGAATTCATTCACGCGCAAAGCAAGCAAGGCGCGCGCATGGTGTTGGTGATTACAGGCAAGGGCAAATATCAGGAAGGGCGGTTACGCAACCTGCTGCCGCGTTGGGTTAATGAGCCGGATTTGCGGCCATGGGTGTTATCCATCGATCAGGCCAGGCCGCAGCATGGTGGCGGCGGTGCATTTTATCTGCTACTGAAACAGGCAGGGAAATTACGCCGATGAATGAAAAGCATATTCTGGTGGTCGATGACGATGCGCGCTTGCGTAAATTGTTACAGGATTATTTGTCGAAACAGGGGTTTTTTGTGGTTACCGCTGAAGATGCCCAGGTGGCGCGCACTAAACTCTCTTTACTGCAATTCGATGCACTGGTGGTCGATCGTATGATGCCCGGAGAAGATGGTTTAAGCTTAACGCAAGCGATCGCGGATAAACAGGCGCCGATCCTATTGCTGACAGCCATGGGAGAATCCGATGCGCGCATCGAAGGATTGGAAGCGGGGGCGCGCGATTATCTCAGTAAGCCCTTTGAGCCAAAAGAGCTGGTGTTGCGGTTAAATAATTTGTTGCGCAGCGCTGCACCGCGCCGGTCGGAAATTATGTTTGGGCCTTATCGGTATGATGTCAATCAGGGCGAGTTATGGCAGGAAGATCAGCCCGTGCATCTGACCGACAGCGAGCGCCATTTCCTTAATTTATTGGCGAAGCAGCCGGGGGAACCCGTCTCGCGCGCGGCCTTGTCGGGTGGCGACGATCAGGACCGCAGCATTGATGTGCAAATCAATCGCTTGCGCAAAAAACTGGAACCGGATAGCCCGAAACCACGCTTCATACAAACCGTGCGCGGCGCGGGCTATGTATTACGGGTCAACTGATGCGCAAACGCTGGCTTCCCTATACGTTATTCGGGCGCGCTTTGCTGATTCTGGTGTTACCCACGATCCTGGTACAACTGGTCGCGATCTACATGTTTTACGAACGGCATTGGGACAGCATTGTCCGCAATATGTCCAACACGCTCGCAGGGCAGGTGCGCTTGCTCAGTGAAATGGCGCAGGCGGGCAAACCGTATCGCGAGATTGAAGAAGCCGGGGAGTGGATGGGTTTTGGCATCCATCAGGATAGAAGTCGGGTCTTTAGTGACGGCATTGGGCAGGCGCAATATCCGGAACTCTACGCATTGCTGGCACGCAAATTAGACGTGCCATTTTCCATCCGTCAGCTGGACGCGCGCGAGGATATCGAAATTGCAGTGCTGACCCCTGACACCGTGCTGGTGGTAGAGGTCGATAAGAAACGTTTGGTTAGTTCTACGACCTATATCTTCCTGCTATGGATGGTGGGATCGGCTCTGATTCTGCTGACCATCGCGGTACTGTTTCTTCGCAATCAGATTCGCCCGATTCGCAATCTGGCAGAAGCGGCAGAAAAGTTTGGATTAGGCCATGATATTCCCGACTTTCGTCCGCGCGGGGCGGCGGAAGTGCGGCAGGCCGGGCGCGCCTTTATGGTGATGCGCAATCGGATACAGCGGCAGGTCACCACCCGTACGCAAATGCTGGCGGGCATTAGCCATGATTTGCGCACGCCGCTGACACGCATGAAGCTGCAACTTGCCATGATGCCGGAAGGGGAAGCGGCCGAGGCGCTGGCATACGATATTGGCGTGATGGAGCGCATGATCAATGAATATCTTGATTTCGCGCGCGGAGCGTCTGGCGAAACAGCTGAGGTCGAAGACATCGATGCGTTTATCGCGCGGATGGTTGAGCGCTATCAGCGGCAAGAAGAGCCGGTGACCTTTGAAGGAAAAAGCGAGGCGCAACTGCCGATACGCCGTAACCAGATGGCCCGGGCCCTGCATAATCTGATCGATAATGCGCTACGTTATGGCGGCAAAGCCGATATAACCACGCGGCGTGACGGGAAATATATCGTTATCAGCGTGAGTGATGAAGGCCCAGGCGTGCCGGAAGAAAAAATGGAAGAAATTTTCCAGCCTTTTACCCGGCTAGATGTGTCGCGTAATCAGGATACCGGAGGCGCAGGTTTGGGCCTGAGTATCGCGCGCGATGCGGTGCAAGCGCATGGGGGAACGATTGAGCTGCGTAACCTGAAAAAAGGTGGGCTGCAAGTGAGCATCAACCTGCCCATCGAATTACAGCAGGTAGAATAAAAAAGGGGAGCTAAAAAGCTCCCCTTAGAATCCAGGTAGAAATCGCGTTACGCGGCTTTAGACATCGTGCTGATCTCATCCAGGCTTTCAGCAGCGCGTTTGTTCAACACGTCTGATGCTTCGAACACGGACTTGGTCATCGCTTCCGATGCTTCGCGCATGTTTTTGAAAGACGCTTCAAACAGTGATTTTGCCAACTCGGCTTGGCGCGTCGTGTTGATTTCCGGTGAACCGCTGCCCATCATTTCTTTGGCAGTTTTCAGCATTTCTTCCACATTGGTGCGGAAGTTTTCAGCTTGGTTGCGCGACACATTTTGCATGCTTTCCACCATGACGCTTGAAGCGGCAGAAAAAGCTTCCGCATTGCGACGGCTAAATGAGAACATTTGGTTCACATCGAAATTCGGTGATTTAAATTCGCTATAGCTTTTCATCTGCTCAGCGAAAGGATTGTTCTGCACAAATTGCGCGAACGGATTGTTTTGCGTGAATTGCGCAAATGGGTTTTGGTTTTGCATGATCAGGACTCCTTCCAAAATTTTAAAAAGACACTTTCGTGTTGCATTGCAATATGTCAAAAAAAGAAGGGTGGGTCAAGCGTTTTTGTGCGCCGCACAAAAATCAGGCGGCGAGTTCTTCCGACCGTGTCTTTGCGGCACGAATGGTGCGCTGTAATATCTGTTCCAGATCGGCACACATAAGTTGTTCAAGCCCGGCTTGCGTGGTGCCATTTGGGCTTGTTACATTCTTTCGCAACTGCGAAATAGGCAGGTCAGACGCTTGGGCAAAACTGGCAGCGCCTTTCACCGTTTGGGTGACGAGTAATCGGGCTTGCGCTTCATCTAACCCTTCGCTCATGGCACAGGAAATCAGCTGCTCCATCAGGTAGAAAATATAAGCAGGACCGCTACCCGCAACGGCGGTGCCGGTGTGAAGATCGTCTTCGTCAACTTGCGTGTAAGCGCCAAAGGATTCGCATGCCGATTGCACGAGTGATTTGTGTGCTTCCGTGCAGTGCGCATTATATGCTGCCATGCTCATGCCTTCACCAACCGCGGCGGGTGTGTTTGGCATGATCCGGCAGACAGCCGCATCGGGCCAGCTGCCCTTTTCATAAACCGCTATAGGCACCCCGGCAGCAACGCTGGTGATAAGCGGATTGGCGGATGCAAAATGCTCCGTCAATTCTGGTAATACCTGCGACACGATCTGCGGTTTCACGGCAAGCATCACCATCGCAAAGGCGCGATCTTTGAACGCATCCATTGCATCGGCTACCGCAAACCCCCATTGCTTTTGCATTGCTTCGATGCATTCGGGATGGCGGTCGACAACGCAGAGCGCTTCAGCAGTGATAAAGCCGGAATTTAGCCAGCCGGAAATCATCGCCTGCGCCATGTTGCCGCCGCCGATCACGAGAAGGGGGTGTTGGGTGTCTAACACAGGTCTAAGCTTCTCCTACAGTGTCCATCAACGCAATTTCTAGCGCCTGATTAAATTGTTCATTGCCCCAGATCACCGATTGGAACGCTGGGTAAAAACGGTCACATTCATGGATAGCGATATCGATCAGGTCTTCAATCTGCTCCGGTGTGGCGCCTTTGCCGCCGCGTAGCAATAATGCGTGGCGGAAGGTGATCAGCTTTTCTTCGCTACAGATATCGAAATGGCCCAGCCACATCTTCTCATTGATTGATCCTAGGAGCGGATAGAGTTTCGCGATCGAATGATCCGGCACTTTGCTATCGAACGAACAGGAGAAGCTCATCACTTCCAGATCCGGTTGCCAGGCACACCATACGCGATAATGGCACCAGGCGCCGGCGATATCGGCAATTAATTCTTCTTCAAACGGACGATCGAATAGCCAATCACGGGATTCGAACAATGCTTCAGCGACATCTAACGGATTATATTCTTGGTTTTCGTGGGAATGAAGAGTGGTCATAAGGCCTCCCTGATATGACGGTTAGCCGGAAGCTCCGGCAAACGCATTACACCATATTTTGTGCATCTGCTCAAAAGGATTTCTATGGGGTCGGGGGAAAAAACCACAAGATATAGATTATTCGCTTAGTAAAAATCGCTAAATATGGCTTAAGACGCCTTGTTTTTCAGCGCTTCCAGTTCGATGCGCAACTGTTCGTTTTCCGCGCGGGCTTTCTCGGCCATGGCGCGCACAACTTCAAATTCTTCCCGAGTAACAAGATTGCTGCGTTCTAAAAACGCATCTACCTGATGACGTACAGTTTTTTCCATTTCTCGGCCCATTTCCCGAAACGAGCCCGCCGCACCCGTTGCCAGTTTGCTTAAGTCGTCAAAAAAGGTCGATCCCTTGTCCATAGCTCTGCTCCATTGCCGCTTGTTGTTCGGCGCATTATGCCTTACACCTAATGTAGGAAGCGGAGGTATGAAATGCAACGGGTTCTCGTCACAGGCGGTGCTGGCTTTATCGGTTCGGTATTGGCCAATGAAATCGCAGATAAAGAAGATTATCGCGCCGTGGTATGCGATCGGTTTGGGTCGACAGAGAAGTGGCGTAACTTAAGCAAACACCAGATTTTTGAGATTATCTCCCCGGAAGACTCGTTTTTCTGGCTGGAAAGTCAGGTGGAAAATATCAAAGCAGTCGTGCATCTCGGGGCGATTTCGTCGACCACGGAAACCGATGTTGATCTGATCTTAGAAAATAACTTCAACTTCTCTAAACAATTATGGAACTGGTGCGCGCAAAATGAAAAACCTTTCATTTATGCGTCTTCGGCGGCGACTTATGGTAATGGCGAGCAGGGATTTAACGATGAAGTCGATGCCAATTATCTAACCAGCCTGCGCCCGATGAATGCCTATGGGTGGAGCAAATTATTATTCGACCAATATGTCAGCAACTCCGTGCGTCGCGGCGATAAAGTTCCGCCGCAATGGGTGGGGCTGAAATTTTTTAATGTCTATGGGCCGAATGAATATCACAAAGGCGGGCAAAAAAGCGTCGCCGCGCAGATTTTCCCGCATGCTGCCGCGGGGCGTCCGGTGAAATTGTTCAAATCCTACAATAAAAACTATCCAGATGGCGGGCAAAAGCGCGACTTCGTTTATGTGAAAGACTGCACGAAAGTGATGCGCTGGTTTCTTGAGCATCCCGAAAAAAGCGGCCTATTTAATTTAGGCACTGGCGAGGCGCGGACATTTGAAGATTTGGCCAAGGCCGTCTTTACCGCGCTGAAGCGCGAGCCGAAAATCAGCTTCGTCGACATGCCGGAAGAGATTAAAGAAAAATACCAATATCTCACCGAAGCCAAAATGAACCGGCTACGGGAAGCGGGATATAAGCATCCCTTCCATTCGCTCGAAGAAGGCATCACCGATTATGTGCAGCAGCATCTGAATCAGGCTGATCCGTATTTTTAATGTTTAGCCTGCTTGCGTTAACCTACCCCCAAATCGATCCGGTGGCAGTGCAGCTTGGCCCGATCGCCATTCGCTGGTATTCGCTGGCTTATTTGGCAGGGGTAGTGCTGGGTGCGTGGATGCTGAAACGCATCAACCGAGCGCGCACGCCAGCCTTGATCAGCGATAAGCATAGCGACGATTTGATGGCGTGGGCCATCGGCGGGATTTTGCTAGGTGGGCGTTTGGGCTATGTGCTGTTTTATAAGCCAGCCTATTTTCTGGCCAATCCCGGTGAGATTCTTGCCATCTGGGAGGGCGGCATGTCGTTTCACGGTGGGTTGCTGGGGTTGATTCTCGCCTTTTACATTTTCGCGCGGCGACAAAAGATTTCGTATCTTGAGCTGATGGACCAAATCGCCTGTATCGCGCCGATCGGGTTGTTTTTCGGGCGGCTGGCCAATTTCATCAATGGCGAATTATTCGGACGCATTGCGCCAGACGTGCCTTGGGCGATGGTGTTCCCCGATGGCGGCCCCTTGCCGCGCCATCCAAGCCAGCTCTACGAAGCGGCACTGGAAGGATTGCTGCTTTTCGCAGTATTGAACCTGCTGCGGCTGCATACCGGCATCCGTTACCAATTGGGCATGCTTTCAGGTTTATTCCTGATTGGCTATGGCCTCTCGCGCGCCTTTGTCGAGTTGTTCCGTGAGCCGGACGCGCATCTCGGTTTTATTATTCCAGGCATCACCATGGGCCAGATACTGTGCCTGCCGATGATCGCCATCGGACTATTTTTGGTCTGGCATGCCACGCGTAAACGACCTACATCTGCCGCATGACACTCGAAACCATTATCAAAGACCGCATTCGCGAGCAGGGACCGATCAGCGTATCGGACTATATGCAATTATGCCTTAGTCACCCGCAATTCGGCTATTACATCAAGCAGGATCCTTTCGGCACTCGGGGTGATTTTATTACCGCCCCGGAAATCTGTCAGATCTTTGGCGAGCTGATCGGCATCTGGTGCGCCGATCTTTGGATACAATCCGGCGGTGGACCCGCTTCGCTGGTGGAACTGGGACCGGGACGCGGCACGTTAATGCAGGATGCGCTGCGCGCAACGCGGAACATTCCCGAATTTCACAATCACCTGACTGTGCAAATGATCGAAACCAGCCCGGTGCTACAGACGGCGCAATTTTATACCCTGCAAAACGCCCATGACCGCATCGAATGGGAAGAAACCATCGACCATCTGCCGGAAGAGCCGTGCCTGATTATCGCTAATGAATTCTTCGATGCGCTACCGATCCGGCAATATGTGCAAACCGCCGAAGGCATGAAAGAGCGTTGCATTGGCATCGACCGTGAAAGCAACCAGCTGTGTTTTGAGCTAAAGCAACAGGGCTTAAGCCTGGCCCGTAGCGATAGCGATATTCCCGTCGGCACAATCATCGAAAGCTCGCAGGCGAGCAAAGAGATATTGGGTCGGCTTTGCGACCATATTGCCGAATTTGGCGGCGCGATTTTGACCATTGATTACGGTTATCTGGGGCAGGCACATCAGGACACGTTGCAAGCAGTGAAAAATCACGCATTTCACCATGTGCTTAAAGACCCGGGTAACGCGGATTTGACCGCCCATGTCGATTTTGCGACCTTGCGCGAAGTGGCAGAAAGCCATGGCTGTGCCGTGCATGGTCCGGTGGATCAGGGGGCGTTTCTCGTGCGCCTCGGCGCCGAAGCGCGCATTGGTGCATTGCTGCAAGATGCCAGCGAAGAGGAGGGCGCTGAATTGATCGAAGGCGCCAAACGTCTGATCGACCCGAACCAGATGGGCAGCCTCTTTAAAGTGCTCGGCATCACCGCCGATCATTCTCTCACCCCGGCAGGTTTTCATGCGGATCCTCTCGAACGCGCTGAGTGAATGCGCGGGCATCGCGCATGGTTTCTACACTCGTGAAGGTGGGGTGAGCGAGGGGGTATACGCGTCGCTGAATTGCGGGAACGGATCCGATGACGATTCGGAATCGGTTGCGGAAAACCGCAACCGCGTCGCCGAGCATATGGGGGGCAAACTGGTAACCCAGCATCAGGTGCATGGCAAAACCGTGGTGCAGGTGGAAACCGGGACCGAACGTTTTGAAGCGGATGCCATGGTCACGACACGGCCAGGAATCGCGCTCGGCATTTTAACGGCCGATTGTGGGCCGGTGCTTTTCGCTGATCCGAATGCAGGCATTATTGGAGCGGCACATGCTGGCTGGAAAGGCGCTGTCGGGGGGGTGCTGGAAGCGACGATCGACGTAATGGTCGCCCTTGGCGCTAAACGTAGCCAGATCATCGCGGCGGTGGGGCCTACCATTCGCCAGCGCAGCTACGAGGTCGATGCCGTATTTCATAGCCGTTTCCCGAAAGAGGACCGCGAACGTTTCTTCGTCTCCAGCCCCACGCAGCTTAGCCATTTCCGGTTCGATTTACCGGGATATATCGCCGCGCGTCTGGCTAAGGCCGGGCTGAAAAAACTCGATGAAATCGGGATGGATACCTATAGCAACGAAGATCAGTTTTATAGTTTTCGCCGCGCCACGCACCGGCGAGAGAGCGATTATGGTCGGCAGGTTTCGGCGATCATGCTGAAAAAATAATCTGTCATGCCGAACTTGTCTCGGCTTCAATTCACGGTATAACTAAACTCCTAACTAAGTTCAGGATGCAAATATGGAAATCATTCCCTTCGACGATCGCGACGGCTATATCTGGAAAAACGGCGAGTTTGTGCCGTGGCGCGAGGCGAAACTGCATGTGTTAAGCCACGGTTTGCATTATGGCAGTTCGGTTTTTGAAGGTGAGCGCGTCTATAACGGTAAAGTGTTTAAGCTGGAAGAGCATGGCGAGCGTCTACACCGCTCCGCCGAATTGGTCGGTTTTGAAATTCCTTATAGCGCCGAAGTCATGAATGCGGCGGTCAACGAATTGATTGCCAAACAAGGCGTGGTGAATGGGTATGTGCGCCGCATAGCCTGGCGCGGATCGGAAATGATGGCGATCTCAGCGCAGCATAACACCATCCATGCCGCTATCGCCTGTTGGGATTGGCCGAATATGTATAAAGCCTCAGGCGTAAAATCTGAGGGCATCAAAATGAAAACCTCGCCCTGGCGTCGCCCGTCACCCGAGACAGCTCCTTGCGCGAGTAAGGCTGCCGGGCTCTATATGATTTGCACCATGAGCAAGCACGCCGTTGAGCGTGAGGGCTATCACGATGCACTGATGCTCGATTGGCGCGGCTTCGTGGCCGAAGCGACGGGTGCCAATATTTTCTTTCTGATCGACGGCAAGATTCACACCCCAACGCCGGATTGTTTCTTGGACGGCATTACCCGCCGCACGGTGATTGGCCTGTTAAAAGACCGCGGGATTGAGGTGATCGAACGTCATATTAAACCGGAAGAAATCGCGCAGGCTACTGAAGCCTTCTTGACGGGAACGGCGGCGGAAATTACTCCGATCGCGTCTATCGATGCGAAAGAGTTCGAGATAGGACAAGTAACGAAACAGGTGCAGGCGGATTATAGCGCGTTGGTCAATCGTTAAGACTGAAAATGGCGTTTTGCGCCGGTCCAGTAATTCCATCCGGTGATTAAGGTCAGCGCAGTGGCCAGCCATAACATGCGGTCGCCAATGACCGCCAATGGCCATTCAGGCAAGACCGGAACCGCGAGCAAGATCAGAATAGCGGTCATCTGCACGGTCGTTTTCCATTTAGCCAGTTGCGTGACATGAACGGTCACATTGCGATCTGCCATAAATTCGCGCAAAGCGGAGATGAATAATTCACGGCATAAGATCAATGCCACCGCTGCCGGATGGGCGAGACCGTTGGCGGTCAGTAACGCCAGCGCGGTGGCGATCAACAGCTTATCGGCATTCGGGTCAAGCATACGCCCAAGCTCTGACTGCGCCTTCCATCTGCGTGCCAGATAGCCATCGAAAAAGTCGGTCACACAGGCATAGACCATTAATACCAGGGGTAACCATGTGATGTCAGGCACCGCATACCAGACGATCAGCAGCAATGGCACGCAGGCAAAGCGGCTAAAGGTAAGTAGATTAGGGATGACGGGCTTCATAGGATGCTACTCAACCCGGAATTTCGGCTTCTGGCAATCACTATCCATGAAACCAGCCATAAATTTGCTCGGCAACCGCCTGGCTGATGCCGGGAACCTTTTTCAATTCGGCTAAAGAAGCGCGTTCAACACCTTTTTTTGACCCGAAATGATGTAAAAGCGCACGTTTGCGTGTAGAGCCGATGCCCGGAATGTCATCGAGTGCCGAATGGGTCAGCGATTTGCTGCGTTTCTGCCGATGCGAGCCGATGGCAAAGCGATGCGCCTCGTCTCGCAAGCGTTGCAGGTAATGCAGCGCCGGATCGCCTGGGGGCAGAGTAAACGGCTGCATGTTTGGCATAAAAAACTGTTCCCGCCCCGCATTGCGCTGCGGGCCTTTGGCGATGGCAACGTAACACAAATCCGTGACGCCTAAATCTTCGAAAACTTGCGTAACGGCGGAAAGCTGTCCCAACCCACCATCGATCAGTACGATATCTGGCCATTGGCCTTGGGTGCGGTCGGGATCTTCTTTTTGCAGGCGCGCGAAGCGGCGGCGAAACACTTCGCGCATCATCGCATAATCGTCGCCGGGTTCGGTAGTCACGTCCTTGATGTTGAATTTGCGATAGGATTTTTTGTCAAAGCCTTCAGGCGTCGCAACAATCATCGCGCCGAGCGCGTTGGTGCCCATGATGTGGCTATTATCATAGACTTCGATGCGCTGCGGCACGTCGTCGAGGCCAAAGACCTTGCCTAGTGTTTCCAGCTGACGTTTCTCGCTCATTCTTGCGTTCAAATGACGCTCAAGCGCGGCGTTGGCATTGGCTGAGGCTTGCTCGACCAGTTGCTTTTTGTCGCCGCGGATGGGCAAATGCAGCGAGACTCTGCGCTCGGCACGCATTCCCAATGCCTCGGTCAGCAAGCTCGCCTCTTCCGGCATCTGATTGACCAGAATTTCCCCGGGCGGGGTATGCGTTTGGTAAAATTGCCCTAGAAATCCGGCCATAACGGCTTCCGCGGTTTCGTCATCCCCATGTTTAGGGTAAAACATCTGGCTGCCAAAATGGTTGCCGCCGCGGAAAAATAACACCTGGATGCCCGACCCGGCAGGCGTGAATTGCAGCGCAATCACATCGGCATCCTGCATGCCCGCGGCGTACAGCCCTTGTTCCTGCTGTACACGTGTCAGCGCGTGAATGCGGTCACGATAAGCGGCGGCCTGTTCAAATTCCATCGCGTCGCTGTGTTGCTGCATCAATTGCGCAAAGCGCTCTTGTACGTCGCGGCTTTTGCCTTTTAGAAATTGTACCGCCTCTTCCAAACTGTCGGCATAGGCTTGTTTGCTGATATAGCCGACGCAGGGAGCAGAGCAGCGTTTGATTTGATATTGCAGGCAGGGACGGGAGCGATTGGCGAGCACCGAATCACTACACGGGCGCAGCAAAAAAGCCTTTTGCAGGATCGCCAAGGATTCATTCACCGCACCGACACTGGCAAAAGGACCGAAATATTGCCCCTTTGCAGTTTGCGCGCCGCGATGTTTGCGAATGCGCGGGAAGTCATGCTCGCCATCGATAAAAATATAGGGAAAGCTTTTGTCGTCTTTGAGCAGAATATTATAGCGCGGACTGTGGCGCTTAATCAGGCTCGCTTCCATCAGTAGCGCTTCGGCTTCGTTGGCGGCTTCGGTAACCTCGACCCGGCTGACCTGTTCGATCATCTTCATGATGCGATACGTCGCCTGCCGTGCCTGCGCATAGGAACTGACGCGGTTTTTTAAATGCTTCGCTTTGCCGACATAGAGAATATCGCCCTCTGCATTCATCATGCGATACACCCCCGGCTTATTGGGAATATCCTTTAACGCCGCTTTGATTGCCGCGGTGCCTTGCAGGGGACTGGTCATAAGCGAAATGTAAGCGCTCACGCGATAAAAGACCAGCGCTTGCCGGAATTTACTTGTCGAAATGCTATTGGAGAGTTATGGATCGGCCCCATGAAAATCCTTGCCTGTAATAGTAATCCCGAACTGGCGCAGGCCGTCTCGGATTATCTGGAATGTCCGCTGACGGAAGCCAGCGTTCGCCGCTTCGCGGATAATGAAATTTTTGTCGAAATTCATGAGAATGTACGCGGCGAAGACGTGTTTATTCTGCAGTCGACGTCCTATCCGGCCAATGACCATATCATGGAATTGTTGATCTGTATTGACGCGCTGAAACGCGCCTCGGCGCGGCGGATTACTGCCGTGATGCCTTATTTCGGATACGCACGGCAAGACCGCAAGCCTGGTCCGCGTACGCCGATTTCAGCGAAGCTGGTGGCGAATATCCTGACCTCTGCTGGGGTAGATCGTATTTTGACCATCGACTTACATGCCGGACAGATTCAGGGCTTTTTCGATATCCCGCTCGATCATTTGTTCGCGCGACCGGTGATCGTCAATGACATTAAAGAACATTATAGCGACCCATCGAATATTATGATTGTCTCGCCGGACGTCGGCGGCGTGGTACGTGCGCGGTCGCTGGCGACCAAAATTGGCTCGCAACTGGCCATCGTCGACAAACGCCGCGATCAGCCGGGCGAATCCGAAGTCATGCATGTCATTGGGGATGTCTCTGGCCGTGAATGTATCTTATTCGACGATATCGCGGATTCCGCGGGAACATTATGCAATGCCGCCGCAGCGCTGAAAGATAAGGGTGCGGTTTCGGTTTCGGCCTATATTACGCATGGCGTGTTATCCGGCAAAGCGATTGAGCGCGTTGAGAATTCCGTGCTCGATTCGCTAGTAATTACCGACACTATTGCGGTGACCGATGCGGTGAAAGCCGCCAAACGCATCCGCGTGATGTCGGTGGCTCCGTTACTGGGCGAAGCGATCCTAAGGATTAGCCAGGAAACCTCCGTTTCATCGCTTTTTGATTAGGTTCCTGCTTGACTAAGTCGCGTGCTCCCGCTAAGTAACGCGCTCTTAAAGCAAAAAAGTGAGAAAAGCCATGGAAGCAGCGATTACGTTCGAAGCAAGCAAACGCGATAATTCTGGTACCGGTAGCGCCCGCGCGCTGCGCCGTGAAGGCAAGGTTCCGGCCGTCATTTACGGTGAAGATAAAGATGCAGTCAGCGTGGCTATCGATGCCAACGCAGTGACCACCCATTATACCCGCGGCGGTTTTTTCTCTAGTCTGATTAAAATTGATGCTGGTAGCGAAAGCTTTATGGCCTTGCCGAAAGACATCCAGCTGCACCCGGTCAGCGATAAAGTATTGCATGTCGATTTTGTGCATGTAACGGATAAATCGGAAATTCATGTGTTGATTCCGGTGAAGATTTCAGGTCGCGAGCGCAGTAAGGGCCTGCGTCGTGGTGGTGCGCTAAACGTCGTACGTCACGAGCTGGAACTGGTGTGTAAGCCAAACAATATTCCCAAAGCCATCCAATTGGATATTTCGAACGTCGATATCGGCGATTCAATCCATATCAGCCATATCGAGCTGCCTGAGGGTGTCCGCCCGGCCATTAGCGACCGCGACTTCACCATTGCGACCATCACTGGCCGCGGTAAGAAGCAGGATGCGGATGATGCAGCAGGCGATGCTACGGCTGCAGGCGAAGGCGAAGCTAAAAAGGCTGAATAAGCCCGATGCATCTGATTGCCGGACTAGGCAATCCGGGCCCGTCTTATGCGGGCCATCGTCACAATATCGGTTTCATTCTTTGCGACGCGCTTCATGCGGCCTACGGCTTTCCGGCATGGACCAGCAAATTCAATGCGCTTCTTAGCAAGGGATTGATCGCAGGAAAGCCAGTGTTATTGTGCAAGCCGCAAACCTTCATGAATAAATCCGGTCAGGCTGTCGGTGAGACCGCGCGTTTTTTCCAAATTGCGCCCGATCAGGTGTGGGTGCTGCATGACGAGTTGGATCTGCCACTCGCCAAAATCCGCGTGAAACTAGGCGGCGGCCATGGAGGCCATAACGGCCTGCGCGATATCGATCGGCATCTGGGTAAAGACTATTGGCGCTTGCGCTTTGGTATTGATCATCCCGGCCATAAAGATCAGGTCAGCCCCTACGTTCTTTCCGATTTCGCGAAAAGCGAGCAGCAGGAGGTCGCATACCGCGTGGACGATATTGTGCGCGATCTACCGATTTGGTTGCAAGACGGCCATGAGGCCTTTATGACCAAGCTGGCATTACGAAAGGAATAAGAAATGGGATTTAATTGCGGGATTGTCGGCTTACCGAATGTGGGCAAATCGACATTGTTTAATGCGCTACTCAGTCAGGTGGCAGCAGAAGCGGCAAATTATCCCTTTTGCACCATTGAACCGAATACGGGCCGCGTGGCGGTGCCAGATTATCGGTTGACCGCGATTGCGGAACTGGCGCAATCCAAGGAAATCCTGCCGACATCGCTGGAATTTGTCGACATTGCAGGTCTGGTGCGCGGCGCGAGCAAAGGCGAGGGCTTAGGCAATCAATTCCTCAGTCACATCCGCGAAGTGGATGCAATTGCACATGTGCTGCGGTGTTTCGAAGATGACGATATCACCCATGTCGAAGGCGGCGTAGACCCGCTGCGCGATGCAGAAATCATCGAAACCGAACTGGTGCTCGCCGATATGGAGTCGCTGACCAAGCGCAAGGATGGCTTGCAACGCAGAGCACGGGGTCAGGATAAAGAGGCGGTGGCCATATTGGCGCTGATCGACAAGATTTTGCCCTTGCTGGAAGAAGGCCAATCTGCACGCGTTTATACGCCGACCGATGAAGAAGAGGCTAAGCGCGTCACGATGCTGCAGTTGATTACGTCAAAACCGCTGATGTATGTCTGCAATGTCGCTGAAGACGAAGCGGCGACAGGCAACGCATTTTCCCAACAAGTCGCGGAGGCATTTCCCAACCACCCGGTGGTGGTGGTCTCTGCTAAAATCGAATCGGAACTGGCGGGGCTGGAGCCGGAAGAAAAAGCAGAGTTCCTGAAAGATCTCGGGCTGGAAGAAACCGGCCTCGCGCGGATCATTAGCGAAGGCTATGGCTTGCTCAATCTCATTACATTCTTTACTGCCGGGCCGAAAGAAGCGCGTGCCTGGACCGTGCATGCCAATGCCAAAGCGCCACAAGCGGCAGGTGTAATCCATACCGACTTCGAAAAAGGCTTTATTCGTGCCGAAACCATCGCTTTTGCGGATTATGTCGCGCATAAAGGTGAGCAAGGGGCTAAAGAAGCGGGGAAATTGCGGCTTGAAGGCAAAGAATACGATGTGAAAGACGGCGATATCTTCCATTTCCGCTTCAATGTATAAATAACGAGACCAAAACCCGTAATATACGCTATAGTGGAGCCATGTTTGGTTTCAAAAAACGCGAGCAGCCGCCCACTCCCGGATGGTTGCGCATCGGCATGGTGTTGCTAGTGCTATTCGCTGCCACGCGTGCATGGAAAGAATCGGCAGAAGATACCGGCAGCCCGATCGATATCAGTAATTATCCTGCACTAACCGAAGTAACAAATACTGAGCCGTGGGAGAAAGTCTATAATCCCGATTACAATAAAACCGTGACCCGGCATGTGATCAAAGAGGGTGTCGGCGATCCGGCAGTCTGCGGTCAAAAGATGGAGATAGAGGCGACTCTGCTAGAAGCCTCTTCCGCCGCGCCTGATCCCGAATGGCCCGACAATCCTATCGCCTATACCGTAGGTAGCGGGCCGATTCTATGGGACAGTATGACCTATGGGTTAAAGCAAGGAAGCGTATATGAAGTCGATATCGGCGTCCGCCTCTTTGATCCGGAGATTGATGATCTGGAAGTGCCCCCACACCGGGCACAAATTTCTATCCTTTCGGTGACGCCTTTTAACGATAGTCCGTATCCGTTTGCCATGACCTTATTGCGCGAAGGGCTCGGAAATCCTGCACGTTGCGGCGAAACGATCCCCGTGACATGGCGCCTGTTGAATACGAAAGGCGAGGAGCTTTTGGCGCGTACGGAAAATGATCAGGCGCAAGAAATCGCGGTTGGCCAAAATGCGCTTGGCCATGGGATTGATCGTGGGTTGCTGGGCATCAAGGAATATGAAGTGCGCAAACTGGAAATACCGCCCGCCTATCATCCACAATCCGGCGATCTGCCCTTCCCAAAAGATGAGTTAGCCATTGTCGAAATTCAACGCATGCCGTATGGTGCCGAAAAAAGTGAGGAAGAGCATGCACCCGAACCTGATCGCGAATCGACTACTGGCAGTGAAACCATCCCCGACGATGGCAGTGACGGCGAAAGCGCAGGAGATGAAAGCCGCGGGCCATGATGTCATCGGGCTAGCTGCGGGCGAGCCAGATTTCGACACGCCGGATTTCATCAAAGACGCTGCCAAAGCCGCGCTGGATAAGGGAAAAACCAAATACACTGCTGCTACCGGCACGCCAGAGCTACGCAAAGCGATCTGCGGCAAGTTGAAAAAAGATAATGGCCTCGATTACGAACCAAATCAAATCGTGGTGGGTAATGGCGCCAAACAGGTGATTTTTAACGCGCTGGTCGCGACGCTGAACCCTGGTGATGAAGTGATTATTCCGACGCCTTATTGGGTATCCTATCCCGACATGGTGCTGATTGGTGAAGGCACGCCCGTGATTGTCGATACTGGGGACACGTTCAAGCTACAGCCCTACGCATTGGAAGCAGCGATCACGCCGAAGACGAAGTGGCTGATCCTGAATTCACCGTCCAACCCGACGGGTGCCGGATATAGCAAAGCCGACCTGCGCGCGCTGGCCGATGTGCTGCTGAAACATGAGCAGGTGATGGTCATCTGTGACGATATCTATGAATATCTGGTCTATGACGGGTTTGAATTTGCGACCCTCGGCGAAGTAGAGCCGAAACTGATGGATCGTGTGCTGACGGTGAATGGGTTTTCCAAAGCGTATTCAATGACAGGTTGGCGCGTGGGATATGGTGCGGGGCCGCTGGCTCTGATGAAGCAAATCGGAGCGCTGCAGTCGCATTCAACCTCCAATGCCTGCTCGATCTCGCAGGAAGCGGCCTTGGCAGCACTGCAAGGTTCGCTGGATTTCTTAGATGACTGGCGCGTGGCGTTCAAACGCCGCCGCGATCTGGTCGTATCGAAACTGAATGCGATCGATGGCATTACATGTAAAACGCCAGAAGGCGCGTTTTATGTCTTTCCGTCCTGCGCAGCGCTAGTAGGCAAAACCACTCCCGCGGGTAAAAAGATTGAGAACGATCTCGATGTCGCAGCTTACCTATTGGAAGATGCGCTCTGCGCCGTAGTTCCTGGCAGCGCATTTGGCGCGGAAGGGTATTTCCGCATCTCTTATGCTACGTCCGACGCCGCGCTGGAAGAAGCCTGCTCTCGCATTGCTGACGCTATCGCTAAACTAACTTAAAGACGAAGGTAGGCCAGTACGCCGACCCAGCCATGAGCTGCGATAGCTCAGGTCCCATGCGAGCGCCAGTAGGCGCGCAAAGGGGACGGAATTCCTGCGCTATACAGGAGCAACACCTAAAAAAGAGCCGCCGTCACCGAAGTGACGGACGGCAAAGCATAACAGGGAGGCTACCCGCTCTCGACTCTAAAAGAATCTGAAAACGGCTGAGCTCAACTAGCTCAGTAACCGACACGATGTCGGTTGCCGTGTATATAGGGAAGGGTTAAAATAAAGTAAAGGGTTTTTTTGCAACAGATGTGGTTTTTTATCTACACATCGCTTACACCGCGTCTGGATCTTCGTTTTCCAATTGGTTATAGGCATAGCCGAAGTCGAATTCCTGAATTTTACGTTCAATAAATTGCCGGAATACCGCAACGCGGCGCGAATGTTTTAGCTCAACCGGGTACACATAATAGGCTTCCGTTTTTTGCGCGGGAAGGTCGGGAAGCACGCGTGAGATATGGCGCGAACGATGCAACATATAATCCGGCAGTGCGGCAATTCCCATACCGACTTTTACCGCGCGGCGGATCGCGTTCAGACTATTCATCTGCACATACGGCTCGAGCTTCATCCGCTTGATTTCCGGGATATCAAAGAGCCAATTCACGCCCGGGAAGGGCGGCGGCAGATAAGACGGATAGGTAATTAGCCGGTGTTTTTTCAGATCAGCCAAACTGCCTGGCACGCCAAAATCGCGCAGGTAATCGTTCGAGGCGTAAATTGAATTACTGAGATTCAAGAGTTTCCGTTGCACCAGATCCGGGTGTTTCGACGGATACATGCGCAGCGCCACATCCGCTTCACGCATCGCGAGATCGAGTTCTTTGTCTTCGACAATCAGGGTGACCTCAATATCGGGATACAGCTCCATGAATTCTTTTAGAATCGGCGCGAGCCAAATGGTTCCGATCGCGACCGGCGCGGTGATTTTAAATGGGCCTTTGGGTTTTTCGCTGCTTTCGACGATCTGCGTTTCCGTCTGGTTCAGCTTGGCGACCATTTCGCTGACGGTTTTATAGAGCATCTCGCCTTGTTCAGTCAGCAATAACCCGCGCGCATGGCGATGGAACAGGGTCACCTTCATCCGCTCTTCCAACGCGCTTATCTGGCGGCTGACGGCGGATTGACTCAGCGCTAACGCTTCGCCGGCGCGGGTCAGGCTTTTCGCCTGCGCGACGGCATAAAAAATACGAAGTTTGTCCCAATCCATACATGCCCCTTAGCGGAGTTATGCATTAGGTGCAATAGCTAAGCGCTAGATACTAAGCGGCAGCGCTCGCTTCATCTTCTTGCTCAGCGAGGAATTTTTCCGCTTCTAATGCGGCCATACAACCGGTTCCTGCCGCGGTGATTGCCTGACGGTAGATTTTGTCCTGCACATCGCCTGCGGCAAACACGCCTGCGATGTTGGTGCGCGTGCTATCGCCAGCCGTGATAAGATAGCCATCGCTATCCCTCTCGAGCGGTTTAAACAGATCGGTATTCGGCACATGCCCGATCGCGACGAAAGCGCCATCGGTTTTCAATTCGCGCGTTTCCCCGGTTTTGACGTGTTTGATACGGACGCCGGTTAAGTTTGGCGGATTGTCTTCACCCAAAAATTCTTCAACCACATGATCCCAAATGACCTCAATCTTTTCATGCTTGAAGAGGCGGTTTTGCATTACCTTTTCAGCGCGTAACTCGTCGCGACGGTGAATCAAGGTTACTTTCGATGCGAGGTTCGCCAAAAACAGCGCTTCTTCGACCGCGCTATTGCCGCCGCCGATGACGACCACTTCTTTATTTTTAAAGAAAAACCCGTCACAGGTGGCGCAGGCGGAAATGCCGAAATTCTGGTATTTATATTCGCTCTCTAGCCCTAACCAGCGTGCCGAGGCCCCCGTCGCGATAATCAGCGTTTCGCCGATATAGGTATCGCCGGAATCGCCTTTGGCAACAAACGGCCGTTTGGATAAATCCACTTCCATGATGACATCGTGATGGATGCGGGTGCCGACATGCTCGGCTTGTTTTTCCATTTGCTCCATCAGCCAGGGGCCTTGGATCGATTCGGCAAAACCGGGATAATTTTCAACATCGGTAGTGATGGTCAACTGCCCGCCGGGTTGCATACCATGCACCATGATCGGGTCCAGCCCGGCGCGCGCAGTATAGATTGCCGCGCTACATCCGGCAGAACCGGAGCCAATGATGAGAGTTTTAGTGTGATGGGTTTCAGCCATGGTGTTCTCCTGAATGATGCATCATGTCGGATTGCAGGGCACAATGCTGATTGGTACGGTTCAGCCAGCGGCGCATCAGCGCAATATCCGCTTGCTGTTGCAGAATAATCCGAGGGGCAAGCGCCAGCATTTCAGGCTTGCGCCCTTCTGACACTTCGACAGCGGCCATGTCGATGGCCCCTTGGTGATGCGGAATCATGCCGCACACAAAATCCAGATCGGCATTGCCGGTATACTCAATATTCATCGCGTGATGCATTTTACGCATATCGGCATGGAATTGACGGGTACTCTCCGCAGGAACATCGCTCGTAGGTTCTGGATAGCCACGGCGGTTTAACCAACGGTTCATAATACCAATTTCTTCGACCTGACTAACGATAATCGCATTGGCCAGATACGCAATAGTGTCGTCTTCCCCATATTGCAATACCGTCCGCGCCATATCGACTGCGCCTTGATGGTGAGGAATCATGCCGCGCGCAAAATCCGTATCCGGTTGCGCGGAATACTGCATGTGCATCGCATCGTGCATTTTGCCCATATCGGCTTTATACGAGGCCGTCGAACCTGCGAACGCTAGTGATGGCAGTAATAAAAAGGTGAAAAGGGATAAAATGTAGCGCATGGCGGCCTCCTTCCTCACAATGTAACGCATCATAGCCCGAGTGCAAGGCAGAGTTCGGGCATCAGGCGTTGCATTTCGTCTAACCGGCCGGTGGGATGAAAGTCGAGCAGGCTATCCCCCGTTAAAGGCGCGGCATAGCCATCCGCAATGAGTTGGGCGGCAACACGGCGATGTTTCGGGGTAGACGTAGAAAATCGCGTGTCAATGAAGACCGGTTTGCCGGTGAAGCAGGCTTCGCTCATCATGGAAATGGAATCGCCAGAGACTACCAGCGCGTCGCACCCGGCTAGCATCGCGAGGTAAGGGTTTTCCCCTTCGCCATCCCAAAAGGCGTATGGGCAGGTAATGCGCTCCGCTGCCCAGCGGTCGGCATGTTTGGGCGTGCGGCGACTGGGTGCGATGATCAGCGATCCTTTACCGCCATGCAGCAGCTCCGCAAGATCGAGAATATGGTGAATATCTGAAGGCTGACACTGGCGGCGTCTGCTATGGCCGCCAAGAAGCACGCCAATGCGCGGGGCGGGCAGGGTGTCATAGGTCTGTTCGAAATGGGGCAAGGCCGCTTCCAGAGAAGCAGTGCTCAGCCGATGCAATGCGCCGCGGAAGCGTAAAGGAGAAATGTCGCCGATCAGGGTGTCGTCATGATCGGGGCGCAAGCTCACCGTAATACCCGGCGCAGGGTTGCCGAAGCAGTGGACGGTCTGACAGGACGGATGGCGGCGCTTAATGGCCAGTAGCGCATTGCGTAAACGACGGCCGGTTGCGACCACCAGATCCGGCGTTCCTTCCCGCAATCGCGCGCGACTGATGCTGTCATAGGCATAGGCACCCACCCACGGGGCGGGCAATTTGGCGAGAGGCCCATAGGCCAGCGGCACTTGCTGAACCACCCCCCGTGTTTTCAGGCGCAAGGCTTCGGCCAGGCCCAGCGTATGCGAGGTATGCCCGGCGCGATTATCCGTCAGCGCCAGAATATGCATTACTGATAGCTAACCTCTAAGATTTCATAATACCGTTCGCCTTTGGGCGTATGCACCTCGGCATTGTCACCGGCCTGCTTGCCGATTAAGGCACGGGCAATCGGCGCCGTCACAGAAATGCGTCCGGCTTCCAGATCGGCTTCATATTCGCCGACGACCTGATAAGTGACTTCTTCTTCCGTGTCTTCATCGACCAGTTTAACGGTTGCGCCGAATTTGACAGTCGTCCCCGACATTTCGGATGGATCATAGACTTCGGCCTGCCCGATGACGGCTTCCAGTTCCAGAATGCGCCCTTCGATAAAGCTCTGCTTCTCGCGTGCGGCATGATATTCCGCATTTTCCGACAGGTCGCCATGCTCGCGTGCTTCGGCAATCGCCTGCACCACTTCGGGGCGTTCCTTATTTTTCAGTTTCTTCAGCTCGGTTTCTAACCGTTGATAGCCGGTTTTGGTTAGAGGGATACGGTCCATTCTTTACTCCTAGATAACAAGAAGGACACAACGAATTGCGTCCCTTTCATCTTAGAAGTAGTCCTGCAACGCCTTGACTGCAAGCCCTTCTTTTGCCTGCTGCATGGCAGCGATGGCGCGGATGACCGCCCGTGCACCGGGCATGGTAGTTGAATAGACCACCTTATTCATCAGCGCGTTACGGCGGATCGAATAGCTATCGGCAATCGCGGCGGCGCCTTCGGTCGTATTGATGATCAAGGCGATTTCGCCGTCTTTGATTTTGTCGACAATATGCGGGCGACCCTCGTGCACTTTATTGATGCGCTGGGTTTTGATGTTTTTTGCCTGCAGTGAAGCAGCCGTCCCCGCAGTGGCGATAAGGTTAAACCCTAAGTCGCTTAATTTGCGCGCCAGTTCAATCGCGGTGGCTTTGTCGCCGTCGCGCACGGAGATGAAGACGTTGCCTTTAAGCGGCAAACGCGTGCCCGCGGCGAGTTGCGCTTTGGCATAGGCGAGCGGGAATTCCGCATCCAATCCCATGCTCTCGCCCGTTGATTTCATTTCCGGGCCCAACAATACATCAACACCGGGGAAGCGCGCAAACGGGAAGACGGCTTCTTTTACCGCCATATGGTTTAGCGGCTCTTGTGTTTTGCCTTTTAGCCCGAGATCGGCGAGGGTTTCACCCGCCATCACCCGCGCGGCATATTTAGCCACCGGCATGCCCGTCGCTTTGGCCACGAAGGGTACTGTGCGGCTCGCCCGTGGGTTGACTTCAAGGATATAGATATCGTTATCTTTCACTGCGAATTGTACATTCATTAGCCCGCGTACCTGCAACGCTTTGGCCAGCGCCACGGTTTGTTCTTCAATCCGCCGTAACACATCGGTTGACAGGGAATAGGGTGGCAAAGTACAGGCCGAATCGCCGGAGTGGATGCCCGCTTCTTCGATATGCTCCATGATGCCCGCGACGAAGACTTTTTCGCCATCGCTCAGCGCATCGACATCGACCTCAATCGCCCCGCTGAGATAGCTGTCGATCAGAATCGGTCCATCGCCGAACATGGAGGCGACTTCGTTGACATACGAGCGCAGTGTTTCGGAGTCGTGCACGATCTGCATCGCCCGGCCACCAAGCACATAAGACGGACGCACTACCACCGGGTAGCCAATCTGCTCCGCATATTCGAGGACTTCTTCCGGGGTGTGGCAAATGTAATTTTCCGGCTGCTTCAACTCCAGATCGAATAACAGACGCTGGAAACGCTCGCGGTCTTCGGCCAGATCGATGGCGTCAACCCGCGTCCCGATAATCGGGATACCCGCCGCTTCCAGTGACTTCGCGAGTTTCAACGGTGTTTGCCCGCCGAACTGCACGATCACGCCGCGAACATAGCCATTCTGCTGTTCTCTGCGGATGATTTCGATCACATCTTCTGCTGTGAGCGGCTCAAAATACAAGCGATCCGAGGTGTCGTAATCGGTCGACACGGTTTCCGGATTGCAGTTGATCATGATGGTTTCATACCCGGCTTCTTTAAGCGCATAGGCCGCGTGTACGCAGCAATAATCGAATTCAATGCCCTGACCGATCCGGTTGGGCCCGCCGCCCAGAATAACAATTTTCTGCTTCGATGAAGGTTTGGATTCACATTCCGCCGGATTAATGCCATCGCCTTCGTAGCAGGAATACATATAGGGAGTCAGCGCTTCGAATTCGCCCGCGCAGGTGTCGACGCGTTTGAACACTGGATGCACATCGAGATTCGTGCGCCATGCCGTCACCGCATCGACTTTTAAACCTGTCAATTGCGCTAGCCGTGCATCGGAGAACCCTAATTTCTTAACGCGCAGCAGGCCGATTTTCGTGCTCGGCAGTCCTTTTTCACGGATCTGCTTTTCTTCGTTCACGATCTGTTCCAGCTGGCGGATAAACCACGGATCATATTTGGTGATTGCGCAAATCGTTTTTACATCCAGCCCGTAGCGCAGGGTTTGCGCAATCCGCAGCAAGCGGTCCGGCGTCGGTTTGCTGATGCCGGCGAGAAGCATTTCACGATCCGGTTTTTCGGGATCGTATTTCGGAATCTCAATCTCATCCAGACCATTAAGGCCCGTTTCCAGCGAACGCAGCGCTTTCTGCAGGCTTTCTGCGAAACAACGGCCCATCGCCATCGATTCGCCGACCGATTTCATTGAGGTCGATAAGATGGCTTCGGTCGAAGGGAATTTTTCAAACGTGAAGCGTGGAATTTTGGTCACGATGTAATCGATACTCGGCTCGAAAGACGCAGGCGTGGCTTGCGTCACATCGTTGAGGATTTCATCGAGCGTGTAGCCGACTGACAGTTTTGCTGCGACCTTGGCAATCGGGAAGCCGGTTGCTTTTGAGGCCAGTGCCGATGAACGCGACACGCGCGGATTCATCTCAATCACCACCATGCGCCCGTCTTCAGGGTTCACTGCGAACTGCACATTTGAGCCGCCGGTGTCTACGCCAATTTCGCGTAGCACTTTGATCGACGCGTTACGCATCAACTGGTATTCTTTATCGGTCAGCGTCAGTGCAGGCGCGACGGTAATCGAGTCGCCGGTATGCACGCCCATCGGGTCGATATTCTCAATCGAACAAACAATAATACAGTTATCCGCATGGTCGCGGACGACTTCCATTTCATATTCTTTCCAGCCCAGCACCGATTCATCGATCAAGACTTCGGTGGTTGGTGAGGCATCGAGACCGGAAGCGACGATCTGCTCAAACTCGTCTTTGTTATAGGCAATCCCGCCGCCAGCGCCGCCAAGGGTGAAGGAAGGGCGAATAATCGCGGGAAGACCAATATGTTCCAGCGCTTTGCGCGCCTCATCCATACTATGCGCGATGGCGTTGCGAGGTACATCCAGACCAATGCGCAGCATGGCTTTGTTGAACAAGTCGCGGTTTTCGGCTTTGTTGATCGCATCCAGATTGGCGCCGATTAATTCGACGCCGTGTTTGTCGAGTACGCCGCTTTCCGCCAATTCACGCGCGCAGTTGAGTGCTGTTTGGCCGCCCATCGTCGGCAGTAGCGCATCGGGCTTTTCTTTGGCGATGATATTTGCCACGACATCCGCAGTTATCGGCTCGATATAGGTCGCATCGGCCAGTTCTGGGTCGGTCATGATGGTGGCCGGGTTGGAATTCACAAGCACCACGCGATAGCCTTCCGCGCGCAGGGTTTTCACAGCCTGCGTGCCGGAATAGTCGAATTCGCAGGCTTGACCAATGACAATAGGGCCAGCGCCGATGATAAGAATGGATTCAATATCGGTACGTTTAGGCATTCATCGCCTCCACAAATTGTGCGAACATGTTATGCGAATCATGCGGGCCGGGAGAGCCTTCCGGGTGGAACTGCACGCCAAAGACCGGTTTGTCTTTTAAACGCACGCCCTGAATCGTGCCATCGAAGAGCGAGAGATGCGTGACTTCGGCCGATTCTGGCAGGCTGTTATGCTTGGTCGCGAAACCATGATTCTGGCTGGTGATCGCAATGGTTTTATCATCTAGGCACTGCACCGGATGATTCGCACCGCGATGGCCTTGGAACATCTTTTCCGTCTGGCCGCCCATGGCGATCGACAGTAACTGATGCCCTAAACAAATACCGAAGATCGGAATGCCGGATGCCATCCATTCTTTGATGGCCGGAATCGCATATTGACCGGTGGCGGCGGGGTCGCCCGGGCCATTGGAGAGGAAAATGCCGTCCGGATTGGCGTCTAGCACGGTTTTCGCGTCGACATCCGCCGGATAGACCATCAATTCGCAGCCTTCGGCAGCAAGCAGGCGCAGAATATTGTATTTCTCGCCGTAATCGATCACGGCGACTTTGTGTTTGGCCTGGCCCAAATCGCGGTAACCGGTGCCTAATTCCCACGTGGTTTGTTTCCAGCTATAGGCTTCTTTCGTGGAGACATTCTTGGCGAGATCCAGCCCGGCCATGGAGGGATGCGCCTTCAACTCCGCTTCCAATGCATCCAGATTCTGCGTGGTTTCCGGATAGGCGATGGCGATATTGCTGGCGCCATGCAGGCGGATATGACGGGTGAGGGCGCGCGTATCGATTCCGGCGATACCGGTAATCCCGCGCGAATCCAACCAGTCGTCTAGCGATCCTGCGCTGCGGAAATTCGACGGTTCGGTTGGTAATTCACGAATGATGAGGCCAGCCACGAAGGATTCACGTGATTCCATGTCCTCGTCGTTGCAGCCGACATTGCCGATATGCGGCGAGGTGAAGGTGACCACTTGCCCGGCGTAAGACGGGTCGGTCAGGATTTCCTGATAACCGGTCATTGCCGTGTTAAAACAAATTTCTCCAAATGTGGTGCCTTTCGCGCCGAGGCCATGGCCGTAAAAACGTGTGCCGTCGGCTAGAATCAAGGCAGCCGTGTAGGGTTCGGGGATGGTATCCGCTTTCGTCAAAACTCACTTCCTAATTGGCAAATTGCCGAGACATGTATAGAAAGCCGGCGCCCACGTCAAGGCTTACTGATGTTCGCGAATCCAATCGGTGATGACCGGTCGGATTTGCTCGCGCCAGCGGCGACCGTTGAAGATACCGTAATGCCCGACATTCATCTGCATGTGGTATTTTTTTAACTTGTCGGGAAGCTTGGTCGTAATATCGAGCGCGGCTTTGGTTTGACCTAAGCCGGAGATGTCGTCTTTTTCGCCTTCAATACATAATATCGCCGTTTTGGTGATCGCAGTTGGGTCAACTAGCTCGCCCCGGTGAATGAGTTCGCCTTTCGGCAGGCTATGCTTCTGGAAGACTTCGACAACGGTTTGCAAATAAAATTCCGCCGGTAAATCGGCCACCGATAAATATTCATTATAAAACTTACGCGTCGCAGTAGCACCCTCGCCATCGCCTTGCACGAGGTGTTTGAACAAGCCGACATGCGCATCGATATGGCGATCCATATTCATCGACATAAAGCCGGTCAGTTGCAAAAAGCCGGGATACACGCGGCGCATGAAACCCGGATAGTTAAACGGCACGCGCGAGATCACATTGCTTTCGAACCAATGAATCGCGCGCTCTTTCGCCAGGCGATTCACTTCGGTAGGCGCTTTACGCGTATCGACCGGGCCACCCATTAACGTCATCGTCCGGGGGGCGGTATTGTTCTTCCGTTTCGACATGACCGCGACCGCAGCCATCAAAGGCACGGACGGTTGGCAGACGGCGACCGTGTTGGTTTCGGGCCCTAGTTTTTCCAAAAACTCGATCAAATAATCGATATAGTCATTCAGGTCGAACGCGCCGGCGCCTAAGGGCACTTCCCGCGCATCGGTCCAGTCGGTGATGAACACATCGTGATGCGGAATCAGCGCTTCGACCGTACCACGTAACAGTGTTGCATGGTGGCCGGACATGGGGGCGACGACTAACACTTTCGTGTCATTAAGGCCTTCGACAATCTGGTCGCCATCGCGCACAAAATGCAGCAGGTTACAGAAGGGTTTTTCGATCACATTTTCGAGAAACACATTGGTCGGCTTACCATTCATCAGCACCGAATTAATGCCGAAATCGGGCTTGGGATAGCGCATCGTCATCCGCTCGACCAGCTCGCCCGCTGCGGCCATATGACGGCCATAGTCGGTATACGAAATAGGACTAAGCGGATTGGTAAACCAATGCTTGGTCGCATTGGCCATCATACGAATCGGGGTCAGGCTCGCGGCCTGCATTTCATGAAGCGTATAAAGCTGCGAATTTTCGAAATAGCTCATCATCACTTCGTCGATACCGTACGGGTCGTAACAGGTCATCGGGATGGTAGTGCCGGCAGGCATGGGCCGATTATTAGGATTGAATCCAAAGATATCGGTTTGTTGATTGGGCATCGTCCTTCTCCTTCGCGCAAACGCAGGCTAGTTATAGCATAGGGTAGGACTAAAACCCAGAATTTAAAGCGTGGCACATATGCCGCAGGCGCGAGAAATCAGGCGGTCCGCACCATTTCACGCTTTTCGGTTTGCCGGTTCCAGGCCATGCCGACCAGCCAGAGTGCGAAGGCGATGACGCTGGTGGTTGTGTCTTCATATAACACCAACGGCACCACGGCGGCGAATAACAGCCGCTGCGCGACGGTGAGATAGGTGAAGGCATAATTCTCGATCGCAAAAGCCAGACTGCACACCATGGCAAGGCTGGTCAGGCTGGCGATAATGAAGCCAGTCATCGTCACATCGCCGATAAAGAGCAGGTCGGAATAGACCATCAACAGCGGCACAAGGAAGAACGCATTGGAAAGCTTTAGCGCTTCGACCGCAGACTTTTGCGGATGCGCGTTGGCGACACCCGCAGCGGCAAAGGCAGCGAGCGCTACGGGCGGGGTCACATTCGACGTCTGCGAGAGCCAGAAAATTGCCATATGCCCGGCGAGCAGGGCAATGCCCAATTCTTCCAAAGCGGGCGCAGCCATCACCGCCAGAATGATATAGGCCGCTGTAACGGGCAGGCCCATACCGAGAATCAACGCGGCGCATGCCACGAGTGCTAGCGCGAGCCACAATTGCCCGTCCGCAAGCGACAGCACGAATTCAGTAAATTGCAGCCCTAGCCCGGTCTGGCCGATGACACCGACAATAATACCCGCCGTCGCACAGGCGGCGGAAATCGGCAGCATCATCAAGGCACCGCACTTCAAACCATTGAGAATATCGCGCACGCCGATGCGGCTGTGTGGGCGCAGCATGCAGGCGAGAATCATTGCCCCGGAGCCGATAGCGCCAACGAGCGTCGGCGAATAATTAAGCATCAACAGACCAATGACCAGCCCCAGCGGTAGCAGGAAGTGAAAGCCATCGGCAAAAATCTGTTTTAGGTTAGGTTTTTCGTCGATGCCTTTTAGCCCGAGTTTGCACGCCATCAAATGCACGTAGAGCATGACCGACACGAAATAGAGGATCGCTGGAACGATCGAAATCAGCACAATGTCGCGGTAAGGCGTATTGGTCAGATCCGCCATGATGAACGCGCCCGCCCCCATAATCGGCGGCATGATCTGCCCGCCCGTTGAGGCGGAGGCTTCGATCCCCGCTGCCTGTTCGGGCTTATAGCCTAATTTTTTCATCATCGGGATGGTCAGCGCGCCGACAGCCACCGCATTGGCAATCGCCGAGCCGGAAATGGAACCCATGCCCGCCGATGCCAGTACGCATGCCTTAGCAGGGCCGCCGCGATATTTGCCCGCCGCGGCATAGGAAATATCGATCAGGAATTTGCCGACCCCGGTCGCTTCCAGAAAGGCGCCGAACAAGACAAACATAAACACGGCAGTCGCCGCAATGCCCAGAGGCGCGCCATACAGACCTTCGCTGGTAAAGACCTGAAACCGGACGATGCGCTCCATCGAGAAACCGCGATTGGCAATAGCGTCAGGGAGCAGATTGCCGAATAAGACATAGAGCATGAAGATCAGGCCGATGATTGCCATTTCCCAGCCGACGCTACGGCGTGTGGCTTCGATAGTGAGGAAAAGCAGTCCAACACCCGCCCAATAATCAAACTGATGTAAGCCGTTCAATAGATGATCAATGCCAGTATAATCGAAATCGACGACCAACCACCCGGCCCAGATGCAAAAAACCGATAACCCAAAGTCAACAATACGACCGGGAATATAGAGCGGCGAATCGATGCTTTTGATGCTCGGATATTTTAAAAACACCAGCACCAAAATCCAACTTAGATGAATGGGGCGGAAATAGGTCGCGCTCATATCCGCGCTGACACCTTGCCAGAGCTGGAAGATGGATAAGGCGGTGGCGATGGTGAAGAGCAGCCACATCACCGGGCGTTCCAGCGGATGTTGCGCCACTATGTCTGCATTATGCGTCGCCATGCGAGGTCTCCCTAAACAAGCGCTCGGCAGAGTGCGCTATGCCTTGCCCACTCATCACGTTGGTTTCAGCGTTCATAAACCCTCACCCATTCCCTTTGCGGGGGTGGCGTCCGCTCCCGTGCTTTTAGGGCGAGGGAAGGGGGCATTGAACAGGCGCTCGGCCGCTGGATGTAGGATGCCCTGACCATATTTCAGGCTGTTATCCGGGGTCATAAACCGCGCAGATTTAGTCACCCCCATCAGAAATTTCTGATTTAGCAACGCTTTGGTGGTGAGCCATACGGCTTCATCGTCCGGCATGTCTTTATGGACGATGAGGAAGTTCCAAAGCGAAACCGTCTGCACCGGCTCTTTAACGCCCTGATAGCTATTCGTCGGCACATCGAATGGCGTATAGGCCGGCCATTGCGCGCTGATTTTCTGCATTTCTTCATCGCTGAAAGGGATTAACATCATATCGCGGGTTAGGGCCAGTTCAACCACGGCAGCCAGTCCAAGTCCGCCCACCAAAAACCCAGCATCCAACGTGCCGTTTTTTAAGCCATCGGTGGTTTCGGTATAGCTGAGATATTGTACGTCATACATATCCGTGGTGAGGCCCAGCGTTTCTAACAGGCGCAGAGAGGTAATCGCGGTGCCCGATCCCGGTGCCCCGACGGACACGCGCTTGCCCTTAAAATCATCAATCGACGCAATGCCCGCATCTTCCAATGCGATGGCGTGCACAATATTGGGATAAAGCGCAAACAGGGCACGCACCGGCATGGGGTAAGGATATTTGCCCTCGCCATTAATGGCTTCGCGCAATGCATCACCTTGAGAGATGCCGAGCTCCGATTCGCCTTTGGCCACTTGAATAATATTCACGACCGACGCGCCGGTGACTTCCGCTTTGATATTGATGTCCGGCCGCGCCTTCGACCAGATCGACGCGAGCCCGCCGCCAAACGGATAATATAACCCCGCGGGCGATCCCGTCGCAATCGACATCGTCTCCGCCGCATAGGCAGACGACCATAGCAATGCGAGCAGTGCAATCCATCTCATGCCTGGCAGGCTAGCCGAACATCAAGAACTTGCAATCTTTTTAAAACTTACTGCGATAAGAATCGATTTTGCAATGCACCTTTATGCCGCTTTTTGCAATTTGGTGATTGCATCACGCAGGCGAGCAGCTTCTTCGAATTCGAGATTCGCCGCCGCCTCAAGCATTTGCTGACGTAGGTCGGCCAGATGCGCTTCGGGGTCTTTGCCTTTGGGAACCGACGTCACATCGCCACGCTTGCGGGCTTTGGCTTCTTCTTTATCCTCGCGTTTCAGGTCGTCACCAATGCGTTTGCGGATGGTTTGCGGGGTGATGCCATGTTCTTCGTTATAGGCCATCTGAATGGCGCGGCGACGGTCGGTTTCTTCGAGCGCAGCGGTGAGCGAGTCGGTCATTTTATCGGCGTAGAGAATCACGCGGCTATCGGCGTTCCGTGCGGCGCGACCAATGGTCTGAATCAGCGAGGTGCGTGACCGTAAGAACCCTTCTTTATCGGCATCGAGAATCGCCATCAGGCCGCATTCGGGGATATCTAGCCCCTCACGCAGCAGGTTGACGCCGACCAGCACATCATATTCGCCAAGCCGCAGATCGCGAATAATCTCCACACGCTCCAGCGTATCAATGTCCGAATGCAGATAACGGCTTTTGATGCCGGTTTCTTCAAGATATTCGCAGAGTTGCTCTGCCATTTTCTTGGTCAGCGTCGTCACCAGCACGCGCTGGTCTTTCTTTTTACATTCGCCGCACTCGTGGATCAAGTCGTCGACCTGCCCCTCGACCGGGCGGATGATGGTGGGCGGATCGACCAATCCGGTTGGGCGGATGATCTGCTCGACCCATTCGCCGCCAGCCCAATCGATTTCCAGCTGATTTGGCGTGGCCGATACGTGGATGGTTTGGGGGCGGAAACGGTCCCATTCTTCAAATTTAAGCGGGCGGTTATCCATACAAGAAGGCAGGCGGAAGCCATATTCCGCCAGCACTGACTTGCGCGCTTTGTCGCCATTATACATGCCGCGCACCTGCGGCAGCATCACATGGCTCTCATCAACGAAGAGAATCGCATCCTTCGGCAGATAGGAAAATAGCGTGGGGGGCGGCTCTCCAGGTTTCGACCCGGCGAGATGGCGGGAATAATTCTCAATACCCTTACATGTCCCTGTTTCCTGCAGCATTTCCAAATCGAAGGTCGTGCGTTGCTCTAACCGCTGCGCTTCCAGCAATTGGCCATGTTTTTCATACCAGGCGAGCCGCTCTTTTAGCTCGGCTTTGATGCTTTTGATCGCCTTATCAAGTGTCGGCTTTGGGGTGACATAGTGGCTATTCGCATAGACTGAGACTTCATCGAACTGGCCGGTGCGTTCGCCGGTCAATGGGTCAAACTCGCTAATGGTCTCAAGTTCGTCCCCGAAGAAGGAAAAACGCCAGGCGCGGTCTTCCAAGTGGGCCGGGAATAAATCCAACGTATCACCGCGAGCACGGAAGGTGCCACGGGTAAAGCCTATATCATTGCGCTTATAAAGCAGGTCAATCAACTGACGAATCAACTCCTCGCGGGATACGGTTTCGCCCGCTTTTAGCTTCAGCGTCATTTGCGAATAGGTTTCGGCAGAACCAATACCGTAAATACACGAGACGGAGGCGACGACGATGACATCCTTACGCTCTAATAAGGCTCGGGTAGCCGAGTGGCGCAGGCGGTCGATTTGTTCATTAATGGAGGAGTCTTTCTCAATAAAAGTGTCGGTCCGCGCGACATAGGCTTCCGGTTGATAGTAATCGTAATAGGAAACGAAATATTCCACCGCATTATTCGGGAAGAAGCTTTTGAACTCTGAGTAAAGCTGCGCCGCGAGGGTTTTATTATGCGCCAGCACCATCGCCGGGCGTTGCAATTCCTGAATGACATTAGCCATGGTGAAGGTTTTACCGGAGCCGGTAACGCCTAGCAGGACCTGATCGCGCTTCTCAGCTTCCAGACCCGCTACGAGTTTTTCAATGGCCTGAGGTTGATCGCCCTGCGGCTGATACTCGCTTACAATATCTAATCGCTTGCCCATATTACTGCTATATGGCGCAGAAAATGGCGGTTACAAGCTGACGTTAACCTTGGAAGAAGCTTCCGCGCTCGACCACACCCACAATCACCGGACCGATAATGATGAGAATAAATGACGGGAGCAGGAAACAAATGAGCGGGATGGTCATTAAAGCCGGAATCCGTGCGGCACGGTTTTCGGCTTCTAAAATCCGCGTTTGGCGGAAATCATCCGACATCACGCGCAGCGTATCGGCGAGCGAGGTGCCGAATTTCTCGGTTTGAATCAAAGCAGTGGCTAAAGAGCGGAAGGCTACCATATCGGTGCGGTCGCCCATATTCATCAGCGCTTGCGTACGGTCGCCTAGCAATGCCAGCTCAAGGCGCGTGCGGTTTAACTCTTCGGTAATCGTGGGGTGCGTGGCGCCAAGTTCTGCACATACGCGGTTTAGGGCAGCGTCCATCGCCAAACCGGATTCCACGCAAATCAGCAATAGATCGAGCGCATCGGGAAAGGATTTCTTCAACTCTTTTTGCCGTTTTTGCGTGCAGTTGGTGAGGTAGAGTTTTGGACCGAATAGCCCGATGATAATGACCAGGCCGCCAATCAGGTAATGTAATAATTTGTCGGTGCCCTCTGCATCGGTCGAGAACATAGCAATGGCAATGAGGATAAACACAATCGACAAGATACGCTGACAGAAAAGATAAATGATCGGCCCATTGACGGGGTCGAGTCCGGCACGCTCAAACTGCGGTTTTAAATCCTTTGTGGCGCGGCTGACATTGACGCCAGTCAGCGGCAAAATGCGTGCTAGCCCCATCATTGTGTCGGTCGGCTGACGCTCTAAACTGTGCAGCGCCTCGCTATCGTCCATGGCAAAACTGCTGCCGGAACTGATGCGATCGGCCAAATCTTCCGACTGCTGCTTGCGGCGTGAACTATGCATAATGTAAATCACCACCGTAAAGACGATGACAGCGATCAGGGCGGTAAGAGCGAATTGCGTCATTGGGCTACACCTCGATCTGCACCATTTTGTTTACAATATACAGACACGAAACGACCAGACCGATCGAGATGCCCAAAATAATATTACCGGTCCACGTTTCCCATAAAGGAGCCAGATAATCGCGCTGAATGAAATAAAGCGCGCCAAAAATAACTACTGGCAGTGAGCCTAGAATGTAAGATGTCGTGCGCCCTTCAGAGGTCAACGCGATTACTTTCAGCCGCAATTGCTTGCGCTGACGAATAATTTTCGACAGGTTTGAGATGACTTCCGCTAAATTGCCGCCGGTTTCCTGTTGGACTTTTAAAACGACGATGAAGAAGTTCACATCTGGCTCATTCACGCGGCGTGACATACGCTCCAGCGCTTCTACTACGCTACGCCCAGCTTCCATTTCCTGCACCACTTGCTGGAATTCGCCTTTGACTGGGGGATCCATATTCTCTGCCACCATGCGCATGGCGGCCGAAATCGGAAAACCCGAACGAAGACTGCGCACGCACATATCAAGTACGTCAGGGAATAGATTAATAAACTTCATGTTGCGTTTGCGAATTTTACCTTTGAAATATTTGTAAAAAACGAAGTAAGCGAGCACTGGCCCCGCGATAATTGCCAGTAAAGCGTTCATTCCTTGCATGATCATGAAAGCAGGAACCAGAATCATCGCACCAATAAGCAGGAAAAAGATCGTTCCGGCTTGATGCATGTAACCGGCTTGCAAAATATGCGTATATAGCCCTTTAAAAGGCGGAATAGAGTAAACTGAACCGATCAAGCCGGACTGTTCGATATATTCACCGCGTTGAATTGCCACATCGTTTTCGGCATCGCCCGCGTGGGTTTGATCGAAAATATCTTTTAAGGCCTGTTGCGTACGTTCTTTTTTATTCGAATCATCCAGCTTCGGGAAAAAGGCCACAAAGCCAAAATAGGCGAGGATGAAGACACCAATCGTAACAAAAAGCAGTTCCATTTACGCAGCCATCCTTATCCGTTCATGCCAACCTGAAAACAGGCCAGCACTTCTTTTTCTTTGCCGTAATATTCGGCGCGCGCCATCATTTTTGGGCGTATGCCGTGACACACAAATTCGCCTTTAATTTTGCCATTTGCGTCTAAGCCGGAGGCTTTGTAGCTAAACAATGTTTGTGTTGTGATCACATCGCCTTCCATGCCGACAATCTCTTCAATCGCCACAATACGGCGGCCACCGTCTTTCATCCGCTCGACTTGTACAATGAGCTGAACGGCGCTGGCAATCTGCTGACGCAGCGACTTCGATGTGATTTGCACGCCGGACATCCCGACCAGATTCTCCAAACGCGCCAGACAATCTTTCGGATTATTGGCGTGGATAGTTGCCATCGATCCATCGTGGCCGGTATTCATTGCCGACAATACGTCGATGACCTCGTCACCACGAATTTCGCCGAGAATAATCCGGTCTGGGCGCATCCGCAGGGCATTTTTCACGAGTTGGCGCTGGTTAACTTCGCCTTTGCCTTCCGTAGAAGCGGGGCGCGTTTCTAAACGCAGCACGTGCGGCTGTTGCAATTGCAATTCGGCGGCATCTTCAATGGTAATAATCCGCTCATCGTCATCAATCCCGCCGGAAAGGGCATTGAGCAGGGTAGTTTTACCACTACCGGTACCGCCAGAGACGATCATGTTCAGGCGGATATTACTGCACAGGAACAAAAAGCGATACATCGCATCTGTCATCGAGCCATATTCGACATATTGACTCAGCGGCATCTTGTTCTTTTTAAATTTACGAATCGACACCAAGCTACCATTTAAGGATAGCGGTGGGATGATGGCATTAAAGCGGGAACCATCCGGCATGCGCGCGTCGACCATGGGAGAGGATTCGTCGATACGGCGACCCACTCGGGCGACAATGCGCTGAATAATGGTGAGCAATTGCCGTTCATCGGCGAATTTGACATCAGTGGGTAGGATTTTACCGGCGCGCTCGATAAAGACATCTTCTGGCCCGTTAATCATGATGTCCGAAATATCCGGATCATTTAACAGCGGCTCCATAGGTCCGAAGCCGAAAATATCATCAAGTAGCTGGTCTTTAATCACGCTGATTTGCTTCGCGTTCAGCGGGGTGATTAGGTCGCCAAGATATTTGTCGACGAGTTCGCTAACTTTTTGACGCTGCTTATCGCGCTTCAGCTGATTGAGCGTGACGAAATCAATTTGTTCGACCAGTTTTGCCAGAAGTTCGGCTTTCGCCGTAATGAAATCCTGCGTCTCTAAAGACTTGTCTGTGTAAGTCGCGACATTTGCGGGGCCGGTTTTATTAGTCGTTTTTAAAAACGGAATGGCGCTTTCAGAGGTGATGACCTCTTTCTCGCGCTGCGCTTCTAACTGATTCGGTTGATCGATGGTCGCAGGCAGCTGTGAGCTCTGGCCTTCGCCCTGGGGAGTATCTGACGATTTTTTTGATCCAAACATAATGCCGATCTTCGCCTATAAATCTGAAGAAAATGTTAATTTTAGATTATTTTTTCGCTGGGCCATGTCTTCTTTGAAGTCGCGCAGCTCATTGGCAATGGCCATAATGTCTTCTGCCAGACGCGATTTCCCGAGTTCAGGGATGGTTTTGCCTTGGTTTTCTGCATTCACCACACTTCGGATATCGTTAGGGAGATAGAAGTTCACCCGTTTATGGCATACGCGTTCGAAGTCTTTTACCGTAACGCCTTCTTTATATTTCGCACCACTGCGGTTGATGGTCACCATGACCTGATCCGGATTGATGCCGGTTTCGCGCCAGATATTCAGTAAGCGCGCGGCATGCGCGACCGATTTTAGCCAGAGCTGCGCTACAAGCACAATAGCATCGGATTGATTCAGCGCCCCAGCCACCCAAGGCGACCAGATATGCGGTAGATCAAGTATCACGAACTGATAGGATTTTTGTAACGTCGTGATGAGATCGCGAATCAGCTCGGATTTAATATTGGGGTAGAATTTCAAATCATTCGGTGCGGCAATAATGTCGAGGTTATTGCTGTAGCCAATCACCATCCGGTCGACCAGCACGCTATCGATATCGCGATCGGGATGATCGAAGAGTTCTTTGATGCCGTAGGGTGAACTTAGATCAAGATTTTTCGCCACCATGCCGAATTGGTAATCCATATCGACCACCACCGTGCGCGCGTTATGAGATTTAGCTAGGCAATAGGCAGTATTTAACGCGACAGTGGAAGAACCATCTCCCGCGGCAGCGCTCATGCATGCGATTACGGTGCTGTTTACGTTGTTAGATGGGGCATTGCCACTTCCGGCCAAAGCGATGCTGACTTCGCGGATGTCAATTGGCATCGCAAAATATTCATTGACGCCCAAATCGATGATCTTGCGATAGAAACCGATATCATTAATTTCGCCAGCCAGCACAATCTGCGTGCCCTGCACACATTCTTCCGCTAAACGCGCCAGCTCTTGAATAATGCTGTCTTTGCGATCGCCGATCAGCATGAAGATATAGCTGACGGGTAATTGGTTGGCGCGAATATGATCGGCAGCCTGTAGACCGTCACCGATAAAGAAATGGCCGTAATCGTAGCCGAGCAGGTTGGCTAGGCGGTCGGCATATTCCCGTTCCGACTCATCCGTAGCAATGACAAATACTGGCGTTTCCTTTGCATTCACGGTCAATTACTGCAGCTCAATATCTTGTACTAACGATTCGCCATCTAGACCTTCGGGTTCTGGCAACGCTGGCGGCTCTAGGTAATTACGATAGATTTGCACGCCTTTGACGGCATCCATCGGGCCTAACAGGTCAGGACGAACGAATTGCTTCTTGTCGGTCACCATTTGCGCCATGTTGACGGCCATACTACAGCCAAATGTAGGCGAATGCATGTTGTACGGGTTAATCGTGTTATCGATAAAACGGTTTTCACAATCGCGGGTCAGGACACGTTCATAGACCAAGGCGACCATATATTCGCTCGACTGGAAGCTTTCATACGGAACGCCATACACGTCGAGCATCGACATGGTTTGCTCGCAGACCTCCGCTTGCGCTGGGCAATAGAGTTCTGCGCGGCTTGGTTGGTCTTTCTCGACAAATTGCGAAAGGCTGTCTACGGCAGTTTGGTCATGCACGCTCAGATTGACGACTTCCGTCGAGACATCGAGCAGGCTTTCCGGATCGCCATGACCGGTAAAGGTCTGCGGCGGCAGAATCGAGCACGCTTGCAATGCGGCCAGAGCGGCCACCAACACTACATGTTTTACAAAAGTCATCTAGTCTACCATAAACCCGATCGGGCCCTCTAAGGTCGGAGTTTGAGAGATACGACGTTCGCCGTTACGAATGGTACCTAATGCACCGTATAAGAAAGATTCCATGTAGCTGGCCGGGCGGAAATCATCCGTCGGCAAGCGCACATCCGCCGATTTTAACGGATCGACGAGGTAAGGCGTTACAGCCAAGACCAGTTCGGTTTCTTCACGTTCAAAATTCGTGCTGCGGAACAAAGCACCAAGGATCGGCACTTCGCTGACACCCGGCACACCAGAGATAGTCGAATCAATGGTATCCTGCAGCAAACCAGCAATCATAAAGCTTTCACCCGGCGCAAGCTCAACGGTAGTGCTGGCACGACGGACGTCGAATGACGGCACTGTAATACCATTACCGATATTCAGGCTTTCGGAATCGTTACGTTGCGAAACTTCCGGCTGTACGAGAATACGAATGCGGTTTTTAGACAGTACATAAGGCGTAAAGCGCAGCGACACACCGAATGCGCGGTAATCAACGGTGATTTCGCCTTCTTCACCAGCGACCGGAATCGGCACTTCGCCACCCGCCAGGAACTCTGCTTCTTCGCCGGATAATGCGACCAGATTCGGCTCAGCTAAGACTTTGAACAGGCTATCTTCCTGCAATGCATCTAAGGCTGCAGAAACGCTATTTTGCGATCCATTATTATATGTGCCCGAAATAAACTTCGAGGCGACGTTACGCGTAGCACTGCCAGAGAATAGCTGGAACGGCAGGTCGCCACTGTTTTTTACAACATCAAGCGTTGAGCCTAATTGTTTCAGCGCCCCACGTTTGATTTCACCGATACGGATACGCAGCATCACCTGTTGGGCCGAGCTGATACGCATCAGATTCATCACTGAATCCTGCTGAGTGCGTTGGGTTTGATTATCCGATACTGAATCGCTAGGAGCGGTTGAGGGGATAATAAACTGGCTAGCAATTTCAATGGCCGAATTGGCGTTTTGTGCGCTTGATACTTCGCCGGTTAAAGCAACACGTGTATTGACCATTTCCACGCCGATCCGCTCATAAGGCAGGAACTGGCTGATGGCTTTACGAATCGCAGGCAGATCGTAAGTTACGAAGACATCGAGTTCACGTACCAGCTTGTTATTACGGTCGAATAAGCGGATGGACGTTTGACCGAGTGTGCGTCCGATGATTGAGACCCGGTCTTCACCATGCACGTAAATATCCGCCACTTCCGGATTCGCGACGATGACTTCACCTAACGCGACCGGGGAGTTAATGACTTCCGACCGATCGACAGGCACATAAAATTTTTCATCTCCGGCTTGCGCTTGCGGGGCACTTAGCGTGACCACCACAGCAATGGCCACCACAGCCATTAAACGCGAGACACATTGAGAAACGGCTTGGGTTACGCTCATTCTTCACCACCTATTACTTCTACTTCGGTGCCGCGGATCACGCGTACACCCATTTCATCATCGCTTTGACCGCCGTCAGCCTTATCTCCAGCTTTTTGGCCTGCACGCGCCGCCCAATCTTCCACCGAAATGATGGTTTCATCAACTACCGGAATCGTGTCTGTGGAGTCCTTATCCTTGATAGAGCGCAAGCTCAGGGAAATCGTGCCCAATTCTTCGGCCAAGCGAATTTTCTGCGCATCCTCCGGCGATACTTCCAGCGAAACCGACTGCGGCACCACAATCCCTGTATCGGGATTGATGCCAGCGGTTGCTTGCTGATCGGTCGCAAGCACGCGGATATTATAAATCAATGTTTCTGTGGCGTTGATGCTGGTCATGCCCTCATAATCATCATCTTCGCTTAATTCTTCCAGATCGACATCATACGTAAACAGCAGGTCCACGCGGTCGCCCGGGAACACAAAGCCGCCTACGGCAGAAACCACATCGGTTTCGATGGTAACCATACGTTTGCCCGCAGGCAGCGCATTGGCTAAGAAGTTAGGGTCTTCCGGATTAACCAGCTTACTTTGAACGATCGGTTCATCGCGCTCAAACTGGGCGCGGGTGATCATCCCTACCAATTTACGTCCTTCTTCCGGTCCGGTAACGAAGCCGGGAACTTGTAAATGCTCAGGCCAAGGTTGCGTAGTCAGCATTTCTTCGGTGATTTGCGTACCGATCGGAATCTGGCGAGCGGCCACATAGACGTCCACCACTTGGGTTTCCGGCGCTTGCTGCATCGCTACAGGTTGTGCGGGTTGCTGAGTCGCTACAGGAGGAGGCGCATCATCACCTCCCATAAACTGACTTACGAGAAACGCGGCGCCCAAAGCGAGAACCAACGCTAAAATGATCGTAATGTATTTCATATTACCTTGCCTAACTTTGACTGCTTCCTAATATGCCTGAATTGCCGGAGCAAGTTAAATTTCTTAATAAAGAGGTTACAGTTTTATGACAAGGTTATGGAATCTCTTTGACATAATTACCACAAAGCGGGCATAAGGCAGCATGTCGCACGACAAAATATTGATACTCGATTTTGGTTCCCAATTCACGCAATTGATCGCACGGCGCGTGCGCGAAGCGCAGGTATTCTGCGAGGTTAAGCCTTGCATTACCCCACTGGAGACGATCATGGCATTTCAGCCGAAAGGCATCATCTTATCCGGTGGACCCGCCTCGGTTGGCACGCAAGATTCTCCGGATGTCGACCCGGCTATTTTTGAGCTGGGAATTCCTGTGCTTGGAATATGTTATGGCCAACAATTGATGTGCAGCAAGCTAGGCGGGCGGGTGGAAGCCTCCGATCATCGGGAATTTGGGCGCGCGCAATTAAAAATCGAAGCCGACAACCCCTTGTTCTCGGGGGCGGTTGCGCCGGGAGAGGTCAGTCAGGTCTGGATGAGCCATGGCGACAAAGTCACCGCGGTGCCAGAGGGTTTTCGGGTGACCGCGACCACGGATACCTCAAGTTTTGCCGCGATTTGCGACGACACGCGTCAATTATATGGCGTGCAATTCCACCCGGAAGTCATGCATACCGTGCTGGGCGCGGCTTTTCTTAAGAATTTTGCGATCACGATTTGCGAATGTGCGGCAGATTGGAACATGGCAGCGTTTCGTAAAGAAGAAATGGCGCATATCCGGGCCGAAGTCGGCGATGGCAAAGTGCTCTGTGCAGTCAGTGGTGGGGTCGATTCCTCCGTCGTCGCCACGTTGTTGCATCAGGCGATTGGTGACCAGTTATATTGTATTTTCGTGGATAATGGGTTGCTGCGCCTGAATGAAGCCGAGCGTGTCTATGCTGATCTGACCGGTAAGCTGGGCGTCCCTGTCACGCAGGTTAATGCTTCCGAACGGTTTTTGACCAAACTGGTAGGCGTGAGCGACCCAGAGCGTAAACGAAAAATTATTGGCGAAACTTTTATTGAAGTCTTTGAAGAAGAAGCGGAAAAAATTGGTGGCGCGGATTTTCTGGCGCAAGGCACCTTATATCCGGATGTGATTGAATCGATCTCCTTCCATGGCGGTCCGAGCGTTACCATCAAGTCGCATCATAATGTTGGCGGTCTGCCGGAACGCATGAATCTCAAGCTGATTGAGCCGGTGCGCGCATTATTTAAGGACGAAGTACGCGCCTTAGGGCTGGAGCTTGGCATGGAAGAAAGCATGATCAGCCGTCATCCTTTCCCGGGTCCGGGCTTGGGCATACGCGTGCCCGGCGAAATTTCGCGGGAAAAGCTGGAGTTATTGCGTAAAGCCGATGCGATTTTCATCGAAGCCATCCGCGAGGCGGGGTTATACGACCAGATTTGGCAGGCTTTTGCGGTCTTGCTACCGGTACGTACGGTCGGCGTAATGGGCGATGGCCGCACCTATGATTTTACCTGCGCATTGCGCGCCGTGACCTCAACGGATGGGATGACGGCGGATTATTATCCGTTCGAACACGACTTTTTGGGCGAGGTGGCCACGCGGATTATTAACCGTGTTAATGGCATTAACCGCGTGGTATACGACATTACGAGCAAGCCTCCGGGCACGATTGAATGGGAGTAAACAATGGCACAAGATGATGGATTGATGCGCGAAGTCGATCAGGCATTGCGCGATCAACGCATGCAGGATTTTTGGACGAGTTACGGCAAAACGATTGCGGTGCTGATTGGTTTGGTAGTCGTGCTGGCGGCGGCGTTTTTATATTGGAAAAATGAGCAGAATGCCCAATCCAGCGCCTATAGCGATGCCTTATGGAAAGCCAATCGCCTGTTAGATGCGCGCGATGAGGCGAGTGCCAAAGAAGCGCAGGAATTGCTGGCCCCGGTGGCCGATAGCACGCACCCATTGGCAACCCTTGCCGCGCTAAAATTGGTTGAAGTTGCAGCGGTTCTTCAAGATCCAGAGGTTGCGCTGCCCGCATTGGAGCATGTCGCATCACGCGATAGTGTCCTGGCGCAACTGGCCTGTAGTCAGCTGGTTGCCCAGCGTCCTCAGGAAGTGCCGGATTGTGCCAGTAATGACGGGGCGATGAAACCGTATATCGATGAAATGGTCGCTGCCGAAGCGCTGCAAGCGGGCGAAAAAGACGTCACATTGCCCGAAGCTTCCAGCGTGATTCAGCAAAACCGTCTTGAACCGCTGCAGGATTATCTGGCATCGCAGCGGGGGGATGAATAAGCGCCGTGCGTTTTTTGGCACTTGGCCTGCTTTTGGCGCTCGCTGCCTGCGACGTGCCCGATTGGCTGGGCAATGAAGATGCGCAGGAAGTAAAGTTACCCGGCGAGCGGATTGCGGTGTTGGATTACACCAATCAATTGCAGCCTGACCCGCTTTTAGAAGAAGAAACGCTAAAGCTTCCCGCACCGCAGTTAAACCGCGATTTTTTGTATGAAACCGCATTGCAAACCATCGGCGCCGATCAACTGGCGGTACGTAGTTTGCAGGAGCGTGAAAGCGCAAGCGTCGGCGAGGGCAATGACTGGGAAACCCCGGTAGTGCCGCAACCGGTGATCGAAGGCGAGCTGCTCTATGCGATGGATTCGCGCGGCTATATCAGCGCGCATCGCCTAAAAGAAATCGACGAAGTGGTCTGGCGTTCCAGCGAGCTGGTGCGCGAAGACGAGCCGGAAACCGCGGGCGGAGGATTATCACTGCAGAATGGCAAATTATTTGTCACTTCAGGTTATGGCGATATTGCGGCGCTCAATGCCCTGACTGGCGAGGTGTTATGGCATAAGCATCCCGACGTGCCTTTCCGCGCACCGGCGACACCGGGGGATACGCTGGTTTTTGCGATAACGATTGAAAACAAGCTTCTGGCCTATGATCAGGAGAGCGGAAAGCTGATCTGGACGCATCGCGGGATTCGCGAAAATGCGCTCTATCTCGGCAGTATGACGCCTGCGTATCAGAATGGCTTCGTGATAGCGGGCTATACGTCGGGCGAATTGGTCGCGTTGCGCGCGGAAGATGGCTATGTGCTTTGGTCGGATACACTAAGCGTGTCACGGCATACCAGCGCCAGCTCGAATTTAAGCGGGATTGACGCGACGCCGCTGATACGCGATGGGATTGTCTATGCATTGAGCAATAACGGCCTGATGGTCGCCAACCGACTGACAACGGGCCGAGGAATATGGGATATGGAAATTGCCGGATATCAAACCCCGTGGATTGCGGAAGATTATCTTATAGTACTGACATCGGACGCCAAGCTAGTGGCCGTGAATCGCCGCGACAAAGCCATCAAATGGGTGACCGATCTGGCGCGTGCGGAAGAGGAAACGCGTCCTTATTATACCGCGCCACTGGTGGTCAACGGGGCGGTGCTGCTAGCCAATGATATTGGTGAAATCCGTGTGTTTGACCTCAATACCGGCGTGCAGGTGCAGGCAATCGACGTCGATGACGGGGTACGCACCACGCCAGTTATCGCCCAAGGCGCACTTTATCTGCTAAATGCCGACGCAACTTTAACGCGGTACGAATAATGAAGCCGACAATTGCGATACTGGGCCGACCGAATGTCGGCAAATCGACCCTGTTTAACCGCCTGACGGGCACGCGCCATGCGCTGGTCGACAATCAGCCGGGGGTGACGCGTGACCGCCGTCCGGGCGACGGGTCAATTGGCCCGCTGGAGTTTACGATTTTAGATACTGCCGGGCTGGAGCAGGCGGAAAAAGATAGTTTGGCCGATCGTATGACCAAGCAAACTCTGGCAGCCATTACCGATGCCGATCTGGTGCTGCTTGTCTTCGACGCGACGGCAGGGATTACGCCGCCAGATGCGCATTTTGCCGAAATCGTACGGCGCAGCGGCAAGCCTGTCGTCTTGCTCGCCAACAAAGCCGATGTGAAAAAAGCGCAGGAAGGGGCACGCGAAGCCTATGAATTGGGTCTGGGCGCACCGATCCTGTTTTCTGCTGAACATGGCATGGGCTTAGGCGAGTTGTATGACGCCATCGTCGAACATGTCGGAGAGCCGCCGGAGGAATCGGAAGACGAAGATAGCACGCCACCGATCATGCAATTGGCAATTTGCGGTCGCCCTAATGTCGGTAAATCCACCTATATCAACGCCCTTCTCAACGAAGATCGCCTGCTGACCGGCCCAGAGGCGGGAATTACGCGTGATGCGATTGCGGTGGATTATTTGTATAAAGACCAACCGCTAAAACTCGTCGATACCGCAGGCATGCGCCGCAAGGCGAATATTCATGAAAAAGTCGAAAAGCTAGCGGTTGCCGACACGCGCCGCGCGATTCAATTTGCGCATGTGGTGGTGTTGATGATGGACGCGACCATGCCTATGGAAAAGCAGGATTTGCAAATCGCCGATATGATTGGCGAAGAGGGCAGGGCCTGCGTGTTGGTATTGAATAAGTGGGACCAGGTGGCGCAAGAGGATCGTGAGCCCCTCCTGCGCGAGGTTGCTTTCCGGGTCGACGAAGTCATGCCGCAATTCCGCGATTTGCCGATTGTGACGATTTCCGCGGAACATAAAAAGGGCATAACGACGGTGTTAGACGCGGCGTTCCAGATGTATGAAGTCTGGAATCAGCGGATTCCGACAGCCAAGCTGAATGACTGGCTGGCGGATATGACCGCCACGCACACCCCACCTTTGGGAAAGAACAATCGCCGCGTCAAACTGAAATATATGACGCAAATGAAAACGCGCCCCCCTACCTTTGCGTTGCATTTGAATATGGCGCATCTGGCCGAATCCTATCGCCGCTACCTCATCAACGGGTTGCGCAAGGATTTCAACCTGCCCGGAGTGCCAATCCGCGTGGTGTTGCGCAAGGGGAAAAACCCGTATGACGATGACGGAAGATAAACGCAAAACCGTCATGAAATTGTCATAGTTGGGAGCTACAGATTGGGCATGTCAGCAACCAGCACCCTCGCCTGCGATATTCGCCAAAAACCCCCTGGGTTACCTTTTCCGCTAACTCATGTGAATCGATCCGGCGACACGTGTTTAATTGCCAGCCGGAGACGGGGAGGGGGCACGCAGGTCTGCATTACCGGGCGTCTGGACAGGGATGGTCAGCATTACGTCTTGAAAGCCTGGACCGCAGAGGTGGAGGGAATAGTAATCGCCAAATTACCGCGCTCTAAAGGCATTACTTACGCTACGCTGGTACGCTACTATGATGTACTGCTGCATGAAAGCAGCCGCCGCTATGGTAACAGTCAAGCCGCCAGTGGCAGCCTGATGCACGCGCTTGAGCCGATTAATCCGGCTATTTCCAGTTATGATCAGCCCGACACGGGGGCGGGTGCCGCGCACGGGCGCTAGGGTGCGCTTGATTATTACCTTCCGTTGGCCCATATTCCTGCCATGAGTCTCGCCCCCGCCATCCGTGTATCTTCCTTACGTAAAACCTATCGCGACGGCAAAAAGGCCGAAGAGAAAGTAGCGCTGAAGGGCATTGACCTTGAAATCCCGCGCGGGTCGTTTTTCGGGCTGCTCGGGCCGAATGGGGCCGGAAAATCCACGCTGATCAATATTCTCGCCGGTCTGGTGATCAAAAGCGGCGGCACAGTTGAGATTTGCGGCCATGATTTGGATAGCGATACCCGCGCCGCCAACCTGTCGATCGGCGTGGTGCCGCAGGAATTGATCATCGACACCTTTTTCACGGTGCGGCAGGCGCTGGAAATTAACGCGGGTTACTATGGCGTGCCCAAATCCAAGCGGCGCACGCAGGAAATTATCAATGCCATGGGCCTTGCCGACAAGGCGGATGTCAATGCCCGCCGCCTCTCGGGCGGGATGCGCCGTCGCCTGCTGATCGGAAAAGCACTGGTGCATCAGCCCGACGTGCTGATTCTTGATGAACCGACTGCCGGGGTCGATGTTGAACTGCGGCAATCTTTGTGGAAATATGTGCGCGAGCTGAACGCGCAGGGCACGACGATTCTCCTGACCACGCATTACTTGGAAGAGGCCGAAGAACTCTGCGATGAAATCGCCATCATTAATCACGGCGAAATCATCCGCCGCGACCGCAAGGATGCGCTGATGAAGGGCGTCGACAGCAAGGAACTCATTCTGACGCTGGACAAACCTTTTACCGAAAATGAAAATCTCTGCGGTCTGCAATATCAGTCCAACGACACGCAGCTTTGCGTCAAATATCAGCCGAGCAAGATTTCCTTCGACGAACTTATCACCAAAGTCCGCGATGCGGGCTATCACATTCACGATCTCACCACCCGCGAAGTCGACCTCGAAGACATTTTCCGCGAGCTAACGAGCGATAAAGCCGCCTGATTTTTTTATAGAATGTGAGCTGCTTAAATAAGGATAGAAGCTGGCAAGGTTCCGCTTTATGCCGGAACACAGGTGACTCGGAGCTTAGTTTAGTCACAAAGGTGTCGGCTGCGGGCACCTTGCCATAACGCTTTTACCGCGGTCCTTAATTCACCGCCGATAATTCGTTGATACGATACGCGATCTCTTCAATTGAACCGGCGACGCGTTGCGTATTGCCGGATATTTCGCTGGTTACTGCGCTTTGTTCTTCAATGGCAGAAGCGGTGCTGGCTACCTTCTCGCTGACGGTTTGCGCGTCGTTACGGATATGATTCACGCTTTCCGCAACGGTGCGCGCGATGGTTTGCAGGGCCGAGATTTCTTCGGCGATCTCGTCAGTCGCTTTCGCGGTCTGGGTCGCCAGCGTTTTCACTTCCGAGGCCACGACGGCAAAGCCTTTGCCCGCTTCCCCTGCGCGCGCCGATTCAATGGTCGCGTTCAGAGCAAGAAGATTGATTTTGCCAGCGATATCATTGATCAAATTGACCACGTCGCTCATTTTTTCCACACTACTTACCAAACGCTCCGTCTCGCCATACGTCTGAATCGAGCTTTGCAGAATGCCAGAGGTCGAATTATTCGAATCGACCATGTTGGAGCTAATTTCTTTTACAGAAGCCGATAACTCCTCAACCGCGGTAGCGACACTTTGCAGGTTATAGACGCTTTCCTGCGCCATGCCGGAAGTTTGGATCACCCGCGTCACATCGGTCGCATATTTAACGACTTTATAGGGGATGCCATTCGCATCTTTAATCGGATTATAGGAGGCCTGAATCCATATTTCGCTGCCGTCTTTACGCAGGCGTTTATACACCCGTGCATCATACTGGCCAGATTTTAAGCGTGCCCAAAAATCCGTATATTCTTTGCTGTCGCGTTCTTCGGGTGCCACAAAAATACGATGGTGCTGACCTTGGATTTCATCCAACCGATATCCCACTGCGGTTAAGAAAACCGAGTTGGCGGTTTGGATAATGCCATTGATATCAAATTCAATCACGGCTTGCGATTTGCCGATCGCTTCTATCTGCCCGGCAAAATAGGCATTTTGTAACTTAGACGCCGTGATATCCGTCGCATATTTGACGACTTTGAAGGGCTTGCCATTCATGTCGAGGATAGGATTGTAGCTGGCCTGAATCCAGACTTCTTTACCATCTTTGCCAAAGCGTTGAAATTCGTCGCTTACATGATGACCGTCACGAAGACGTGTCCATAACTGAGCATAGTCGTCGCTATTAGCATAAGCGGCATCGACAAAGATGCGATGATGCTGGCCGATTACTTCTTCAGACGTATAGCCCATTGCGGCTAAAAAATTATCATTCGCCCGGAGGATATTCCCATCTGGATCAAACTCAATGACCGCCATCGCTTTTGAAATGGCCTGTAATTGCCCATTATAATCGGCGCTCAGCAATTTTTCTTGTGTCACATCACTGGCATATTTCACCACCTCGATCACCTTCCCGTCGTTATCCAGGATAGGATTATAGGTGGCCTCAATCCAGAGATCGGCACCGGATTTTGCAATGCGTCGGAATTGACCGGACAGAAACTCTCCCTGCGCCAACTGCTTCCAAAATGTCTCATAATCAGACGTAGCCGCTTCGGTAGGATCCATAAACATACGGTGGTGATGACCCACCACTTCTTCTACGTCATAGCCAGTGGCGGTTAGAAAATTATCATTAGCATCTAAAATTATACCCTCAGGAGTAAAACGAATAACCGCCATCGACCGCTGTAAAGCGGTTAACTCCTGAGCGCTTTTTTGTGTGCGAGTACCGGAGAAAAGTTTCATTTGGGCTCCTTAAAATTAATTTTTTATGTGTGTTTATCTATTAATAATCATAGAGAAAAATGTGGTTATATTGGACGTGATAATTGAGGCAATAAAACCCGTCAGACGGGTAATTCCAAAAATAACAAGAAAGATTAGTAGGTTATTTTACTGCCAATTGGTTTTTTGTGAGTAGTCTCATTGTCAGATGATTTTCTAAGACTTTAAAGCTTTGATTATTTGCTGTACGATAAATCCCTTAAAAGGGGGGCATATGAAACAGATCGATGTTGTTTTAGGAAAAAAGATAAAGCAGCGGCGCACGCAATTGGGGTTGAGTCAGGCTGAACTTGGTGAGCTTCTGCAGCTTTCTGCGCAACAGATCCAGCGCTACGAATCGGGCGAAAACACAATCAGCGTTAGCAAACTCATCCCATTAGCGCGATGCCTGAACCTTGAAGCTTCTGACTTATTGGAGGGATTGAATGAAGAGCCCGTGACAGCGCCAACACTGCTAACACGAGAAGAACCGCGTAAACTCCGGTTAATGATTGTGGAAGATGACTCAGCAGATGTTATTTTATTGATGGAAGCGATTCAGGAAACGGATACGCCCGTTGAAATCATTCATGTCTATGAAGCGGATAAACTACTGCAGACGTTAAAATCTATGAGTGCGTTACCGGATGTGATTTTAATGGACATTAATATGCCGCGCACCAATGGCATCGATGCCTTGAAAGAGTTGAAAAAATCTAGCTTTAAACAACTGCCCGTGGTGATGCTGAGTAATAGTATTCGCGTGCAGGATCTATTAGCGGCGTATGACGCACACGCCAGCGGCTATATCCAAAAAAACGCGCAATCAGACATGTATGTGCAAGATATTGTCACTTTTGTGACCTATTGGCGCAATGTTTGCGTAACGCCTGCCCGATATAAGAATTAATTATTCTTACTAGAATGGTGGTCCCGGCGGGATTCGAACCCACGACCTTCAGATTCGGAATCTGACACTCTATCCAGCTGAGCTACGGGACCATTGGAAGCGCTTATGCCACGTGTCCGGCGCAAATTCAATGACAGCTTTGCCTTGTTTCTGCTATGACAGGACTTATCTATCACGCAACCAAGGGAGAAAATTTCATGAAAGCACCTGTTCGTATTGCCATTACCGGCGCGGCTGGCCATATCGGTTACGCCTTATTATTCCGTTTAGCCTCGGGCGATATGCTCGGCAAAGATCAGCCGGTGATTCTGCAATTGCTGGAAATTACCCCGGCGCTGGATGCGTTGAAGGGTGTGGTGATGGAGCTGAATGATTGTGCCTTCCCGCTTTTGCAAGACGTCATCGCGACGGATGATGCGAATGTCGCTTTCAAAGATGCCGATTTCGCATTTCTGGTTGGTGCGCGTCCACGCGGCGCGGGCATGGAACGTAAGGACTTGCTGGAAGCCAATGGCGCCATTTTCGGGCCGCAGGGCAAGGCGCTGAACGCGCATGCCAAACGCGACGTGAAAGTGTTGGTCGTTGGTAACCCGGCGAATACCAACGCGCTTATCGCGCAGCAGAACGCGCCCGATCTCGATCCGAAATGCTTTACCGCGATGGTGCGGCTTGATCATAACCGCGCGATGAGCCAGTTGGCGGAAAAAACCGGCGCGCATTCGTCGGATGTCAAAAACCTGATTATCTGGGGCAATCATAGCTCCACGCAATATCCCGACCTGCATCAGGCGACGGTGAAGGGCGAAAAAGCCTTAAGCAAAGTCGATCAGGGTTGGTACGAATCGACCTTTATTCCCGATGTGCAACAACGTGGCGCAGCGATCATCAAAGCACGCGGCGCATCTTCGGCGGCAAGCGCGGCTTCGGCAGCGATCGACCATATGCGTGACTGGGCACAGGGCACAAAAGACGGCGAATATGTCTCTATGGCGATTCCGTCTGACGGGTCTTATGGCATCGCGCCGGGTGTGATTTACGGTTACCCGGTAACATGCAAAAACGGGAAGTATGAAATCGTGCAAGGGCTCGAGATCAACGACTTCTCGCGTGAGCGGATGGACGCGACCGAGAAAGAGCTGCGTGAAGAACGCGCCGCAGTAGAAGGCCTGTTCGCGAGCAAAAGCGCCGCAGCATAACCCATAGGAGAGTCTTATGAAAACACGTGCCGCGATTGCAACGAAAGCGGGCGAACCGCTGATCATTGACGAGGTCGATCTGGAAGGTCCGAAAGCGGGCGAAGTGTTGGTGGAGAATATGGCCACCGGCGTTTGCCATACCGACGCCTTCACGCTCTCGGGCGAAGATCCCGAAGGCGCGTTTCCGGCGATTCTTGGGCATGAAGGCGCGGGCATCGTGCGCGAAGTTGGCGCAGGCGTGACCTCGGTAAAACCGGGCGATCATGTGATTCCGCTTTATACGCCGGAATGCCGCGAATGCGATTTTTGCCTGCATCCGAAAACCAATCTCTGTCAGGCGATCCGCGAAACGCAAGGCAAAGGCGTGATGCCCGACGGCTCCAGCCGCTTCTCTTGGAACGGCGACAAGGTGCTGCATTATATGGGCACCTCGACCTTCTCCAACTTTACCGTATTGCCGGAAATCGCCGTCGCTAAAGTGCGCGAGGATGCGCCATTTGATAAAATCTGTACCATTGGTTGCGGTGTGACCACCGGCATTGGTGCGGTGGTATGGGATGCGAAAGTCGAGCCCGGAAGCACGGTGGCGGTCTTTGGGTTAGGCAATATTGGCCTGAACGTGATTCAGGGCGCGCGCATGGTGGGCTGCGACCGCATCATAGGCGTGGATCTCGATCCCTCGAAACGTAAAATGGCCGAGCAATTCGGCATGACCGATTTCATCAACCCGAAAGACGTCGACAATGTCGTCGAAGCGATTGTCGATCTGACCAAAGGCGGGGTGGATTACAGTTTCGAATGTATCGGCAATGTCGATGTGATGCGCCAGGCGCTGGAATGCTGTCACAAAGGCTGGGGCGAATCGGTGATTATCGGCGTTGCGGGCGCGGGCAAGGAAATTGCCACGCGACCTTTCCAACTGGTGACGGGCCGTGTCTGGCGCGGTTCGGCCTTTGGCGGCGCACGTGGCCGCACCGATGTGCCGAAAATCGTCGATTGGTATATGGACGGCAAAATCAATATTGATTCACTGGTGACGCACACCATGCCGCTGGATGAGATCAACACGGCGTTCGACCTGATGCACAAAGGCGAGTCGATTCGCAGCGTGATTTTATACTAATAATCTGTCACCCCGGCGCAGGCCGAGGTCTAGCGGATAGTTGCTCTGGATACCGGCCTTCACCGGTATGACAGGTGAGGAGGATGCAATGGAACAGAAATCCCAACAAGCGTGTTTCGGCGGGACGATCAGTGTGTATGAGCATGACAGCGCCGCACTGAATTGCCGGATGACCTTTTCGCTTTACCTGCCACCGCAGGCGAAAGAGGGGAAGGTGCCGCTGGTGACGTTTCTCTCCGGCCTGACCTGTAGCCATGAAAATTTTACGACCAAGGCCGGGGCCTATGGCATTGCTGCCGAACTCGGATTGGCGATTCTGGCACCGGATACGTCGCCGCGCGGGGATGATGTGCCGGACGATGCCGATAGTTACGATTTCGGCAAAGGCGCGGGTTTTTACCTGAACGCGATGCAGCAGCCCTGGGCGAAGCATTACCGGATGGAAGACTATATCGCCGAAGAATTATATACACTGATTCCGCAGGAATTCCCGGTGCTAGCCGATAAGCAAAGCCTGTGCGGCCATTCGATGGGCGGGCATGGCGCGCTTGTGCAATATCTGAAAAATCCCGATAAATGGCACAGCGTATCGGCCTTTTCGCCGATTGTGGCACCTACGCAAGTGCCGTGGGGCGAGAAAGCCTTTTCGCGCTATCTGGGCGATAACCGCGATGACTGGGCGGCCTATGATGCGACGATGTTAATTAGCGACAAAGGCAAGGCGAGTGCCCCGACGATCCTGATCGATCAGGGCACCGGCGATCAATTCTTGGAAGAGCAGCTAAAACCGGAACGCTTTGCCGAAGCCTGCGCCAAAGTCGGCCAGCCGCTGGAACTGCGCATGCAACCAGACTATGACCATAGCTATTATTTCATCCAGAGTTTCATCGGCGATCACCTGCGCCATCATGCGAAGCATCTGACCTAATCGTTATCCTGAATCGAAGGTGAAGAACCTGTTTCGGCAAACTGCGCCTTCACGGCATGCGGCAGTAGATCCTTCGCTAACGCTCAGGATGACGCAGTAATCTACAGCACAAAGGTTTCCGCATGCCCGTCGATATGGGTTTCGACGAGTTTAGCGTCTTTAAATGTTGCGATATGGAAGACGGCATCGCCTTGATTGAACAACGGAAGCATGCTCATGCCAATGACAATCCCATCGGATTTAGCCGTGATGTCGTAACGATGCTGACCGAAGGGATCGGTGATAACGGCGAGTAATTGACCTTTGCTGACATGGTCGCCCAAATGTTTTTTGGCATGCATAATCCCGCTATAGGGTGCGCGGACCCAATAGCTGCTACGCGCGTAGAATGCGGTGGTTTTTTCCGGCGCTTTCGGATCGGGAGCCAGCATGCCGATGGCTTCCATCACATTCAAGATGCCGCGCACACCAATGCGGCTGGCTTTTTCGTCAAAGCGTAAGGCTTCGCCCGCTTCATAAAGCAAGGTGGGAATGCCATAAGCGCGCGCCGCTTCGCGCAATGAACCATCGCGGATGTCTGAGTTCATAATCACCGGTACGCCAAAGGCTTCGGCGAGTCGCCGGGTTTCCGCATCATCCATACAGGCGCGGATTTGCGGGAGATTACTGCGATGTATCGCACCGGTATGCAGGTCGATCCCATGCGTGCAGCGCGAGACGACTTCTTCCATGAACACATGCGCCAGTTGATCAGCCAGTGAACCATCTTTGCTCCCGGGGAAGCAGCGGTTCAAATCACGCCGGTCAGGCAAATAGCGGATTTTCGTATTAAACCCGAAGACATTGACAATCGGCACGGCGATCAGCGTCCCATTGATGCCCTTCAGGCGCTTATGGTTCAGTAAGCGGCGGATAATATCGACGCCATTGATCTCATCGCCATGCAGGGTGGAGGAGATAAACAGGGTCGGGCCATCTTCTTTGCCGCGCACGACTTCGACGGGAATGCCGGAAGGCGTAAAATCATACAGCGGTGCAACGTTAATGGTAATGCGGCGGCGCTCCCCCCGCGCAATATGCGTGCCTGCAATGTCAAGAATGTCCATACGGATAGTATTACGCGGCGGTTTTGATCTGGTCCAGAATGGATTGCAACTCATCCGGATCAAACGGCTTGCTAATGTAATGATCCATCCCTGCATTCAGACAGCGTTCGCGATCTTTCACTAATGCATGGGCGGTCATCGCGATGACGGGAATGCGCGCTAGTCCTTGCGCTTCTTCGGCAGCACGCAGCCGGCGGGTTGCTTCCAGCCCGTCAAGTTCGGGCATCTGCACATCCATCAACACCGCGTCCCATTTTTGGCGCTCCGGCTTCTTTAACTGATCAAGCGCCGCTTGGCCGTTGTCGAGCACGTCATAGGTATAGCCTAACCCTTTCAGCACATGCGTCGCCACAAGCACATTTGCTGGATAATCTTCGACCAGTAACACATGACCCACTGATTTTGGGGCTTCTTTAATGATGCTAGACTCTAGCGATGGCAGGCTTGGCAATTCGGCGACGGGTAATGGCACACATAAGGTAAAGCATGTTCCTTTGCATGGAGTGCTTTCTACCATAAGATTGCCGCCCATAATCGATGCGAGGTTTTTGCTGATGGCAAGGCCAAGACCGGTGCCGCCATACAAACGCGTGTGGGAACTATCGGCTTGGGTGAATTTCTCGAAGATCATTTCGAGTTTATTTTCCGGAATACCAATCCCCGTATCGGTCACACTGAAAAACAGCATGCTGACATTGTCACCCTGAGCGGCATCGGCACGGCAGCTTAAGGTAACCGTACCAGCATCGGTAAATTTCACAGCATTACTCAGCAAATTCATCAGCACCTGACGAATACGCGCCGGGTCGCCCGTGACATAAGGCGGAACATCGGGCTGGATTTCTTTTTGAAGCGTAATGCCTTTTTCTTCCGCTCGCACGCGGTGGATACTCGCCACCTCATGCAGCATTTTATTGACGTCGAAATCAATCTTTTCCAGCTCAATCCGGTTGGTTTCGATTTTGGACACATCGAGCAAATCATTGATCAAATCCATCAGCGACTGCGAAGAAAGCTGTAACGTGGTGATTAAATCCTTCACATCGGCCGGCAAATCCTTGCGATGCGATAAAATGGAAGACAAACCGACCACCGCATTCATCGGCGTTCGGATTTCGTGGCTCATATTCGCCAGAAATTCGGATTTAGCCAGACTGGCAGCTTCGGCCTTAGCTTCGGCTTCTTTTAGGGCATGCACGTCGGTGCAGGTGCCGAACCATTTGACGATAACCCCTTTCTCATCGCGCATCGGCATGGCGCGACCCAGCACCCAGCGGTAGTTGCCATCGGCGAAACGCAATCGATATTCAATCTCGTAAGGAATGCCGGTTTTTAGCGAATGCTGCCAGCGGTGACGCGCCCGCTCCTGATCGTCTGGGTGAAAGACACCGTTCCAATCTTCTCCATCCGTCGAACCTTCGGGCAGCCCGGTATATTCATACCAGCGCTGATTGAAATATTCGTGATAGCCATCGGGCCGGGTCACCCAGATCATTTGGTCGATAGTGTCGGCCATCACTCGGAACTTCGTTTCGCTCTCACGCAATAAGGCATCGAGCTCGCGTTGTTCGGTAATATCAGTATTGGTACCGAACCAAGTGCGTATCACACCATTCGAATCACGTATCGGCATCGCACGCGACAGGAACCAGCGAAATTCGCCATCTTTACCGCGTAGTGGGAACGTATCCTCCCATGCCTCGCCTTTAGCAAAGCTTTCCAGCACTTTTTGCGTTACGCGCGCGATGTGATCGGGGTGATGGACCTTTTTCCAGCCTAACCCTTTCATATCTTCGAAAGTGGTGCCGGTATAATCGTACCAGCGCTTATTGTACCAGAAAATCGAGACATTGCTGTCAGCCATCCATGCCAGCTGGGGAATGCCATCGGCCAGGGTTTGGAACTTCGCTTCAGATTCGGAAGCAGCATTTTCGGCGAGTAGACTACGCGAAATATCCATGGCCGAGACCATGATATTCGTGAGCGATCCATGGGTATCAAGGATAGGAGAAATAAGAAAATCGATCGGGATGAATAGCTCATCGCCAATGCGTGAGCGCGCGTCAAATCGCGACGGTTTCTTTTCTGCAATTACCTGCTGAATTTCGGATTTGACCCGGTCCTGTTGCTCGGCATCGCCGTTCCACCACCAGGTGTCCCATAAAGGCAACCCACGAATATTGTCTAAACTAAGCGCGGTATTTTCAGAAACGGGCAAATTAACGTCAAGCACTCTGCCTTGCGCATCCAATATGCCGACAAAGGCGATCACATGATCCATCAATTGATGAAACGTGTATAGGGTCGATTCCGTATCGCGATGCTCGAAAAAGCGTGCTTCCATGGGTTTTTGCCGCTAGTAAATTCCCTCAGCTTTACTCTGTTTTACTTACAAAACCAAGGGGATTATCGTAATAGTTGCGGGCAGCGCTATGATCTACCACTGCCCGCAAAAAAGATAAATTAAGCAGCTTTCGCATTGGCGCCGGTAGAAACAGGCGGGAAGTCCACATCCGTATCGGCGACATGATTGAAATAATTGGTGAAAATGTTAAAGGCGACGACGGCCACGATTTCCAGCGCTTCGGCTTCGCTATAGCCTGCCTTGGTCACGGCAGACAGATCGGCATCGGTAACACGGCCTTGCGATTCAACCAGTTTTTTCGCAAATGATAGCGCCGCTTGCTCTTTGGTATCGCTGGCTTTGCCTTTCAACGCATCAGCAAGCGCGGCATCGTCGAGTTTCTGGCCTTTACCAATGGCAGTATGGGCGGACGCACAATAATCGCATTGATTAACTCCGGCAACAGTCAGGGCGATCTGCTCACGCAGCGGCGCGGAAATAGCGGTATTTTTAAGGGCGCCGGACCCGTTCAGGTAAAATTCCAACACCGCGGGGGAATGGGCAAAGGTTTGAAAAATATTAGGAACCTTGCCAAGATTTTTCTTTACATCATCAAGCATTTTTTGTGATTTTTCATTGGGTTTTTCTGCAGGTGCAATACGTGCCATGCTGGCCTCCTTCTACGTTAATGGGCTGCGCGATCGCAGCTACTCGCCATGTAGGGCGCAAAAGGCCGGTTACTAGGGGAAATACTGCTTTCCTTTTGCACCGCAGCACGTTAGTAAGGCGCCAACCAAAGGATACACTATGAAAAGCATTCGCAATATCGCGATTATCGCGCACGTTGACCATGGCAAAACCACGCTGATCGACTCGCTATTGAAACAATCTGGCACCTTCCGCAGTAATCAGGCGGTGGCCGAACGGGTGATGGACTCGAACGATCTGGAAAAAGAACGCGGGATTACCATTCTGGCCAAATGTACTTCTATCAATTGGCAGGATACGCGCATTAACATTATCGACACGCCCGGACACGCTGATTTCGGTGGCGAGGTGGAGCGCGTCTTGTCGATGGCGGATGGTGTTATTTTGCTGACGGATGCCGCTGAAGGCCCCATGCCGCAAACCAAATTCGTGCTTGGTAAAGCCTTGGCGCAAGGTCTGCGCCCGATTGTAGTGATCAATAAAGTGGACCGTCCGGATGGGCGTCCCGATGAAGTGGTCGACGAAGTCTTCGACTTGTTCGTGACGCTTGACGCGAATGAAGACCAACTGGATTTCCCGGTCATGTATGCGTCAGGACGCGATGGCTGGTGTACTGCCAGTCTGGACGATGAACGCAAAGATTTAACGCCGCTGCTTGAGCTGATTATGCGCCATGTGCCGTCGCCGGATGTCGATCACGATGCGCCTTTTGCGATGTTGGCGACCCTGCTCGAATCCGATCCGTTCTTAGGCCGTATTCTCACCGGGCGTATTCTAAGTGGTAAGGCGAAAGTCAACATGCCGGTGAAAGTGTTGAATCTGGATGGCGAGCAAGTGGAAACCGTGCGCTTATCGAAATTACAAACCTTTGCTGGGGTCGAACGCGTGCCTACAGACGAAGCGCAAGCGGGGGATATCATTTCCGTGGCCGGTACGGCAATTGCTTCCGTATCAGATACGATTTGCGATCCGGCGATTAAAACGCCGATTGCATCTACCCCGATTGATCCGCCTACCATGGCGATCACGATCAGCGTGAATGATTCACCCTTTGCCGGACAAGAAGGCAGCAAAGTGACCAGCCGCATGATTCGCGACCGTTTGATGGCGGAAGCGGAAACCAATGTGGCGATTACCGTCACGGAATCCGACTCGAAAGAAAGTTTCGAAGTCGGTGGCCGCGGCGAATTGCAGCTTGGCGTGTTGATCGAAACCATGCGCCGCGAAGGCTTTGAACTCTCGGTATCGCGCCCGCGCGTGTTGTTGAAGAAAGACGATGCGGGTCAGCTGCTCGAGCCGATGGAAGAAGTCGTGGTCGATGTGGATGAAGAACATGCGGGCACAGTCGTTGAAAAGGTCTCAACGCGTAAAGGCGTGATGACCGATATGCGCCCTTCCGGCGGTGGCAAAACGCGTATTACCTTCCTGGCGCCTTCGCGGGGCCTGATCGGGTATCAATCTGAGTTTTTGACCGATACGCGCGGCACAGGCGTGATGAACCGTCTCTACCATAGCCATGAGCCTTACAAAGGCGATATTGGCGGCCGCCGCAATGGCGCGCTGATTTCGACCGGGCAGGGCGAAGCCGTCGCCTATGCGATTTTCAACCTGCAGGACCGTGGTGCCATGTTTATTAAACCGCAGGATAAGGTCTATACCGGCATGATTGTCGGCGAACATAATCGCGACAATGATCTGGAAATCAACGTGCTGAAAGGTAAACAGCTGACCAATATTCGCGCCTCGGGGACCGATGAGGCGATCCGTCTGGTCACGCCGCGCAAGCTGACGCTGGAGGACATGATTTCCTACATCGAAGACGATGAACTAGTGGAAGTGACGCCGGAATCCTTACGCTTGCGCAAGCGTGAGCTTGATCCGAATGAACGGAAAAAAGCCATGCGCGCATCGAAAAAAGAAGCGGGTTAGTTTTTACTAACGACTACGTCCGTACATAATCGTAAATACTCCACGCACCGAGGAGCATGAAACCGATCCCCGCTATCAGATTCAGCGGGAGCATGTTGACATATTTAGAGGCGAGCGAACCCAGCAGCACAGCGATCCCCGTTGACGTAATCAACGCAACGCAGGCCACGGCGAATACTGTCCAGTTATTATAATCATTTTCACTGGCGAACAGCATGGCGGCGAGCTGGGTTTTATCGCCCATTTCGGCTAGAAAAATCGTGATAAAAATAGCGGCTAAGGGAGAAGCAAACATGGGACTAAAATCCTTTTTTCCGCCGGCACCTGACACCATACAACACGTGGCCACGTCGGCGGTTTACCGTAGCCAAGCGTTGCAGGTCTCACCAGGCTGAAAAGCCAGATACGCCACACCCTTCGGGTAATTATGTTGACGCATCTCACAAGCCCGAAGGCTTGGCGGTTACTCCCCTGTAACTGCTGTGCAACTTACGTGAGATTGGTACAAAATGCAACTGCGAATGGCTCAAGGTTTTAACAAAGCTTAACATCTGTAAAATAAACACAATTTTGACTAGCGCTTCCCCCTAAAACGCGTATGGTATTCTTATTATGCCACGTCTTATTTTAGTCATCAGCCTGTTCGTGATTCTGGCGTTTGCGGCGGTCAAAATGCTGGCTCCGGAATGGATGACCGCACAGCCAGGCACCGCAGCAGGCAGCAAAGCCCTGATCGGCGGACCTTTTGTGATGACCGCGCAGGATGGTGAGCCGTTTACTGAGAAGAGCCTGCAAGGCAAATACGCCCTGATCTTTTTTGGGTTTACGCATTGCCCGGATATCTGTCCGAACACGTTGCTCAATGTCGCAGAGACCATGGATTCCCTTGGCGAGGATGCGAATAAACTGCTGCCAATATTTGTTTCAGTTGACCCCAAGCGTGATACGGTCGACCACATGCGCACCTATGTAAAAAACTTTCACCCTTCCATCGTCGGGTTGACCGGGACGGAAGAACAACTCAAACAGATGACCGACGCATATAAAGTATTCTATGCGATTCGTGACACGGAAGATTCGGCGATGGGCTATCAGGTGGACCATTCGGGCTATCTGTATTTAATGGGGCCAAATGGCGACTATCTGGCGCATTACCCGCATAATATTTCCGCGCCGCAATTAAAAGAAGCGCTGATAAAAGAAATGAAAGGATGACGATGAAACGAGTATTTCTTGGCATAATACTGGCACTCACTGCACAGGTCGCTCTGGCAGGCGAGCACGATTTTGAAGTGGTAGATGCCTTTGCTTATCCGCCGTTGCAGGGCGTCAAAAATGCGGTGGCGTATATGGAGCTGCATAATCATGGCACCGAGCCGGTCAGGGTAACAGGCATTACGACCGCGCTGACCGAACATGCCGAACTGCATGACCATATCGATAATGGCGATGTCATGCGTATGCAGCGCATTGATGCCATCACTGTTGCCCCGGGCGAAGCGGTGGTGCTTGAATCTGGTGGGAAGCATGTGATGCTGATCGATGTGACCGAGCCAATGGTCCCAGGCGATTTGGTTAAGATGCAGCTGCAACTTGCTGATGGAACGCGCAAAAATATTCAGGTGCCAATTATTCGTCGCCAACCCGCCCATTCGGCTTCAGATCATTCGCACCATAGCGAAGAAGACGACGAGCCGATGGCAGGACATGCGCATCACTAAGTGACGACCGAGCCTGCACAGACGCCAGCCCCAAGACGCGGGCTAATGCTGGTATTATCGTCTCCCTCGGCCGCGGGCAAGACGACCTTGTCGCGCGCATTGATGGTGCAAGAGCAGGAAGTCCGATTTTCCGTATCTGTCACGACGCGACCGAAGCGCCCCTCCGAAGTTGAAGGAGTGGACTATCACTTCGTTGACGACGCGCATTTTCAGGCGATGCAGGCAGCGGGGGATTTACTCGAAACCTCTACAATTTATGGCTATCACTATGCGACGCCAGCGGCACAGGTCGAAGCGACGCTAGCCGCCGGACAGGACATGATTTTCGAGCTGGATGCGCCGGGCATGCTGGCGCTGAAAAAGGCGAAACCACAGGACGTGGTGAGCGTGTTCATTCTGCCGCCTTCCTTAGAGGAATTAGAACAACGCCTGCGCCAACGCGCCCAAGACGATGAGGCGGTGATGGCGAAACGTTTGGCGCAAGTCGCTCAGGAATTAGCGCAATGGGAGGCGTATGATTTTGTGATTATCAATCACGATCTGACCCGCGCATTGCAGGAACTGAGCGAAATTTTGCATGCTGAGCGCCAACGGCGGCATCGAATGACCGGACTAAGAGGATTTATTTCCCGGCTGATCCAGCCATAATGCCAGTTCGGCAAATTGCTTCGGGGTTACGTTTTCCGCGCGTGATTGCGGGTCGATACCCAGATTTGGTAACGTGGCCATTGCTTCGGCCCCGAGGGGTTTAAGTGTCGCGCGCAGCATTTTGCGACGTTGCGAAAACGCCATCGATACCACTTGCGTCAAGCGTGGCAACTGGCAAGCTACCAAAGGCTGCGGCCGCGGGACTACTATTACCACCGCGGAATTTACCTTAGGCGGCGGGCTGAACGCTTGAGGCGGGATGGTTTGCACCAGATGCGTTTCACATAGCCATTGGGCCAGCACGGATACGCGCCCATAGGCTTTGCTGCCCGGTTGGGCGACAATGCGTTCCCCCACTTCCTGCTGAAACATGAGGACCATTCGGTCCAGCACCTGCGGATTCTCAGCAATTTGATGCAGCCAGCTGATCAGCATATCGGTGCCCACATTATAGGGCAGGTTGGCGACGATCGCGCGGGGTGCGTCGCCATATTCTGACAATATTAATTGCGTGGCATCGGCGAGCTGCATCTCTAGCCGTCCTTCCGCGTGGCGCGCGAGTTCTTGTAGTACGGGGATTGCGCGTTCGTCTTTTTCAATCGCAAACACATGTTTGGCACCCGCCTGCAGCAAGGCGCGGGTCAACCCGCCGGGGCCGGGCCCAACTTCTATGATAGTATGCTGGGAAATGTCACCAGCGTACGCAACGATATCCGACAACAGCGCTTCATCGGTCAGAAAATGCTGACCCAGTGATTTTTTTTGGCGTAGGCCGTAAGTTTCGATCAGCGCTTCAGTAGAGGGCAGCATACAGAGGCTCTAGGCCCGTACATCGATAAAAGCTTCGCGGCGCAGACGACGCAGGTATTTTTCCGCCTCAAGCTGCAGCTTTTCCTGATAGAGCGCCGCGCGTACTTTATCGCGGTCGGGCTTGGGCAGCGGCATCGCCATTTTTTCGCATAGCATCAACAGGTGAATACCATCAGGCGCGGCAAAAGGTTCGGTAATTTGCGTCACGCTAAGCGGTTCGATCATCTGGCGCAAATCCGGCTGCAGGCGCGCCAGTTCAACGCGTTTATAATCCACGTCGATATTTAAACCTGCCAGATTATTCATGCCCGCTAAACCTTCTTCCTGACAGGTGCCCGGATATTTTGCGATATTACGGGCAATGTCCATCATCGCTTCGATTTCTAAGGTCATGCTCTGTTCGCTCAGATTCAATACGATTTCTTTCAGTGCAACTTCGGCATTTTCTTCCGGCAAGGTCGAGACATAGCGTTTGTCCATCAGGCGCACCACCTGATAGCCAACATCCGTCAATACGGGCTGCGCGATATCGCCTTTTTCCAAACCGGTAATCGCCTCGCGTAGTTCGGGCGACATCAGATCGGTCTCTACCCAGCTAAGGGGGCCATATTCCAATCGCACCTTACCTTCGAATTGATCAAGCAATTGGCTGGCGGGCGTGCCGGCTAGCATCTGGCTGCGCAGCTCACGCGCGTAGCCCAAGACCACTTCCGGCTGCGTATCCTCTGAGATTGGCAGAATCACCGATGCGATCTGCGCCTGTTCGATTTTCTCGCCGCGGCTGATACGGGTTTGCGCCTGATCGATTTCTTCTTCTGAAATACTGACATTGCGCTGCACTTGCCGCGATAATAGTTTTTGCCACGCCAGGTCGCCTTTTAATTGCTCGCGCAGGATATCGATAGGCAGCCCGGATTCTTCCAGTTTGGCGGTAATGGTGCCAGGCGCCAAACGCTGCTGTTTTTCCAGCTGACGGATGGCTTTGTCAATTTCCTCGGGGGTAATATTAATGCTGTAACGCTCAGCCTCTTGCAGTTTCAAGCGCTCATCGACCAAGGCTTGCAAGGTTGCTTCCTCAAAAGCGCGTTGGCGTTTCGCATCCATCGGTCCGCGCAGGGTGGTCATATTCAACATCAGACGTTGTAACAAATCGCGGCTGGAAATCACTTCGTCATTCACAATGGCGACGATGCGATATTCGTTCGGCTCGCGGAGTGCATGCGCCGTAAACGCTACCGAAAATGCCAGAAGACACAGGGCGAAATATTTCATGCCGCAAGGCATAGCAGGCTGGGCTCGCTCACGCAACATGGGTTACAACTCGTTGATATTTTTGAAGGCGACACGTAGCGTGATGCTGGTATCGGGTTCGATATCGCGGTCGCGAATGAAGCTACGCGCAAATTGCGTCGATAAGCCAAAACATTCATTTTGATAGACGACCCCGAACCCGGCGATGGTGCTGGTGCCGGTATATAAATCGCGGCGCGCGCTACCGTTGACCGACCATTCGTCGGTAAGCGCTAACCGTCCGGCGAGCAAGAGCTCTTCACGGTCGTTGAGGAATTGATCATCGTCGAGCTTGATGTAATCGACACGCAGCATCAGCGGATTATAGCGGAAGGTACTGGATACGGTTTGGCTATTCGGGCTGAAGTCTTCGCGGTTCAGGCGGAAACGATAGCCAACGCTGAATGGATCGTAATCCAGCACGAAACGACCGACATAATCAGACAAATGCTCATCTTGTTCATCATTATACGGGAAAGGCGTATCCGGATTGACGCTAAAGCTTTGGCCAAGCAAAAAGGCGACTTCTTGCCCGGCATTGGCTAGCCAGGTGCCGGTCATGCCGTAAGCCACGCGCGAGCCTTCGTCGATCGTGTCTGAACCGGGCATCGGGTTAGGGTCGAAAATATTTGAGTCGCTGAACTCAACGATTTGGTTGTCTTCATTGACGATCTCATCCGGGTTAATGCCATTAGGCTTGGCCACCGCGAGCACGGTCGGCTCAATCGTCATGGTGGAGTCTTCGTAGACCTTCATAAGCGGATAACGCCAGCGCGTGGAAACTTGCGGCACCAGTCGCACATCTTCGCCGTCATATCGCTGTCCGCCGCTTAATGTATGGTCCTCGGTTGAATAGAGGTCGGTACGTAAGGACACCTGGTTATCGAAGCGATGCCCGCCTCCGGTAATGACGGGAAGTTTTAAGCCCGACGTGCCAGAAACGCGGCGGGTTTTAGCGCCTTCGTCGCGCGTAATGACTTGAATATTGCCAGAGGTAAAGGCGCGCAAATTACCTTTAATCGGGTCGGTTTCGTAATAGCCGGAAACCCGCGGCAACACGAAGGGCTCTAACGCGGGGTCATCATTCTCGTCCAGACCCTGGAACGCCAAAGCTTGCGCGCGAATATAATTGCGATCGAACAGGCCTTGTGTATAGAGCTCAGAATTCAGACTTTTTTGATAGCCGTAATCGTAGCGACGCAAATAGGTGTCATCGGTCGCGCGGGCGACATCGAAACCGTAGCCCCAATGATCAGAGAATTTGTCGTCCCCACGGGCCTGAATATAACCGCGGAAATCGCGCCCCGGAATTTGTTGTCCGGTATCGTCACGTTTATGCGGATTGGTAAAACTGGTATTGACCTGATACGCGCCTTCATTGGTGCGTTGGCGGTATTCGCCTTCCATGACCAGCCCTTCTTCGCTGGTGAAGAAGGGTGTAATGGTGGCATCCTTGTCTGGCGCGATATTCAGATAATAGGGAAGTTTAATGGCTGTTCCCAGATTTGAGCTTTGGCTATAGGTGGGTTTCAATAACCCGCTTTTGCGCGAGGCGCCCGGCGTGGGATGCATAAAATAAGGCGAATAGGCGACAGGTAAGCCAAAAAATTCCAGTGTCAGATCTTCGTACCAGATTTTTTCCTCTTCCTCATCGACCTCGATTTCATCGGCTTTGATTTGCCAGAAAGGCGATTTGCCTTCGCAAATTTCGCAAGGCGAATACACGGCTTTGTCGAGATTGGTTTGCGTTTCCGACACGCGCGTCGCCCGGGCGGCGGCAAACTGAGAATTATCGGACATACGGATGCGGAATTGTTCAATCACGCCAGCGCTCATATCCTCGCGCAGGACGACCTGATCGGCGTAATAGGTTTCGCGTTTTACCGGGTCCCAGACACGGACATTGCCATCCGCCTGCACCACATTTTGGTTTTGGAAGTAAACGATGCGATCGGCGTAAAGGATCGAATTTCCCTGCGTGACGCGCACATTATTGCGCGCGATCACCAACCCGTTTTTCTGATCATAGCCCATCTGATCGGCTTCCAGATAGACCGGCTCACCTTCATTGATCGACGGCTGCGCCAGAAGCGGCATCGGTAGCAGCAGTAAAATAAGAAACCAAAAGCGCATCAATACCGAGAGTTATGTCTTAGTGTTAACGTCTCTGTGTAAATGCTTAAAGGATAAAGGGCAAGGAAACTGGGGGGTGCGTCCACATTTTAAGGTGGGAATAAGGTGGATGCGCGGCAGCCGCGCACCCACGCTTTCGGTAGTCGTTAGGCGGCGTCTGCCAATTTCAGGTTAGACGCAGCTTCTTTGCCGCGGCTGATTGAAATCTCATACGCGACTTTCTGGCCTTCATCCAGCCCTTGCAGGCCGGCTTGATGTACGGCTGAAATGTGAACGAATACGTCTTTATCGCCTTCATCCGGGCTGATAAAGCCAAAGCCTTTAGTTGTGTTAAACCATTTAACGGTTCCGGTTGCCATATGCATTTCTCCTTTGCTGACAAGTTTGGTGCTATTTGTGTCGGTCGGCTTAGAGAGTAGGCAGGCAAAGCGAAGAAGGGTCTAGGCTTGGGTGTCGTAGTCTGAAAGCGTGGTCGTTTTTCCCGTTCTTCTAAATAGTACTGCCATGATTAGGACAGAAAAACCGATGATTAGCAAGGGGAAAGTGGCAGGGCCCTATCCGTCTTCCAAATGCAACAGCATGCTAACCCCGATCATCGCCGCGATTAACGGGGGGGTCCAGGCCGCCAGTTCAACAGGCAAACTGCCCGAGAACCCAAGCGCATAGACCAGATTCGAGGAAAAATAGATCACAAAGCCGGATAAAATACCCATCACGGCCATTTTTCCTACACCACCACGGCGATGATGCCGCAGGGAAAATAGCGCAGCAATCAGCATCATGGCCACCAGCATGACCGGGGTGGCCAGCAAACTATGCCAGTAGAGCTTATGACGCAGGGCTGAGAATCCGGCTTTCTCGAGAGTAGATATAAAGCCTGGTAATTCCCAGAATGACAGCGTGAGCGGCGAAGCGAAACTGTCTTTAATCTCATTAATTTCCAGCTCGGTTTTGAGCTGATAGGACGTGTCATAACTGGGCATGCTGCCCGGCGCAGAGGTCACGGCCTCATTGATCTCCCAATAGCCCGGCTGTAGCTGCGCCTTAGCTGCATCGATCCGTGCTAAAAAGCGATGATCGGCGCCGTACAGAAAAATAATGACGTCAGACAATGTCATGTCATTTTGCGAAATACGGCGCGCGGTGATGATATATTCTTCGACCATTTTGTCTTTAAACGTCACGTCGATCGATTCGACCTGCCGTAACCACAAACCCGAGGGCGAGACCGATAGGGTGGAGGGCTTGTTGGTGATGTATTTTCCCTCGAGCGATTCAAAACGCGCGATCATTGCGGAGGAAACGGGATTAAACACCGTGATGAAAAACATACCGACCGCCATGGCAACCAGCAAGGCCGGCGCTAAAAACTGCCAGACAGAAATGCCTGAGGCGCGCGCGACAATCAGCTCTGAACTTTTCGATAAGCGCGATAAGGCCACCATGCCGCCGATCAGCATTGCAAAGGGTAAGATTTTTTCTGCCGTAGAGGGAAGTTTCATCAGCACCATTTCCAGCACAATACGGAAAGGCACTTCATATTCTTTATGGCTAGCGCGACGGTTCATTTCGACCAATTCCCCAAGGCCGATGACAATCACTACACCGCCTAATGCAATCAAAAATGCCAGTAAGACATATTTGGCGATATATTGGGAAAAGATGACGGGGAGCTTCATTATTGAAATTCCCCATGCGGCGGGATTGTGCGTTGGCGTGACGCAAAAAGCGAAAATAATGCGCCAAAAATAATCGCCGTGACGGTTAGATAGAGCAGCGGAATCATCATCGGATTATTGACCGCGAGATTACGCAGGCCAATGCCCGTCAGCGCAACCAGCAGTGAGCCGGCGGAGGCCGCGATAATCCGTTTCCATTGCCCACGGCGATTGAATTCCCCATTCAGCAAAATGGCCAGCGCCATCAACGCCAGCGCGATATTATACAGCGGCCAGACAATGCGTTGATGCGCTTCGGCGCGCGCTTGCGGATTGTCGCTCGAATCACTGAGCAGCTCGCCTAAATATTTCTCATCCTCGTCGCGTTCGCGCGCATCGGCGATTTTCGTGTAGAAACTAATATCCAGCGTGTAATTGTCGAAATTCAGCCACGAGACCCGATGCTGGCGCCGTTCTTGCCGGATGCCCTGTTCGAGATAGAATTGCGGGCCGCGCTCGCCTTGCATCAGTTTGCCTTGCTCAGCCATCATGGTGATCGGGTCATCGGGGTTGCGATTATCATGTACCAGAATCCCACTTAAATTGCCTTCCTTATCACGCTCTCGCACGAAAATCGTTAGGCCATCCACGGGGGTGTTAAACACTTCTTCCTGCAGCAAGACAGATGTATAGTTATCGCGCAAAAAGGCGCGCATATCGTTAAACTGACGATTGGCGAGCGGCATGAGGTAAAGCGTCAGAAAATAGCAAAACAGGGTGGTGCCAGCGGCAACAATCAGCGCCGGTTTGGTCAACTGCCAACGGCTTAATCCCACCGCACGTAAGACCGTCAATTCGCTATCACCGAGCAATTTGTTATAGGTAAACACAATCGCGATAAAGAGTGAAACCGGCACCAGCAAGGTTAACAGCGATGGGAATAGCAGCGAAGTAATATATACGAAATCGCCTACGGATAGCCCGCGATTAACGATAAAATCGATGAAACGCAATGCCTGGGTCAGCCAAATGATACAGGTCAGCGACCCGGTAATCAGCAGGGTTGGCCAGGCCAGATGTTGTATCAGGTAGCGTACGTATGTGGGCATGGCCTAGTCCTACTGTGTGTCGGGGCGTTGGTAAAGCATTTCACAGCGGTGATACGCGTCGCATCGCAAAGTCCCCCCTTGTTTCTTTAATAAATCACGATACATTGACTTAAAAAGCCATACAGGAGAATGCGATGCAGATCAGTTTTACCACCAAACCCGCCGCCGCCAAATCGAAAGAAGCGATCGCGCTGTTCACAGCCGATGCGAAGAAGGCGGGTAAGCTTGGCACCGCGATTGATAAAGAGATAAAAGGCGCCGTAGGGCGCACGTTAAAGGGTGAAGCATTTGATGGTAAAGCCGGAGCAGTCGCGGCGATTTATGGCACCGAAGCGGCTGACCAAATTGTGTTGGTAGGATTAGGTGAGGCGGAGAAACTAGACGCGAAAGCGGCGATGAAAGCGGGCGGCGCATTGGCCGGACATCTGAATACCGCTAAATTAAAATCTGTCGAAGTGCAGTTGGACGTACCGAAAGGCTCGGCATTAAGCGTGGAAGAACTGGCAGCGAATATCGCTTACGGCATGCGTTTGCGCAGCTACAGCTTTTACAAATATCACACGACTCGCCAGAAAGAACTAGCGCATACGCTGGATAAAGTCACCATCGTCACCGAAGGTGCCACGGCAGCGAAAAAACATTTCACCGTGCTCGAAGCGATTGCCGAAGGCATCGACATGACCAAGGATTTAGTGAGCGAACCGGCGAATGTGATTTACCCCGAAAGCTACGCCAAATTATGTAAAGATTTAAGCAAGCTTGGCGTAAAGGTCGAGGTGCTGAACAAAGCCCAGATGGAGAAGCTGGGCATGGGTGCACTTCTCGGCGTTGCGCAGGGTTCGGCGAAAGAACCGAAGCTGGTCGTCATGCAATGGCTGGGTGGCAAGAAAAACCAGAAGCCTGTCGCTTTGGTGGGTAAAGGCGTCACCTTCGATACCGGCGGCATCAGCATTAAGCCGGCGCAGAATATGGAAGATATGAAATATGACATGGCCGGTTCTGCCGCTGTGGTTGGTACCATGAAAGCGCTCGCAGGCCGCAATGCCAAAGCGAACGTGGTTGGCGTGGTTGGTCTGGTAGAAAACATGCCGGATGGCAATGCGCAACGCCCCGGCGACGTGGTCACCTCGATGTCAGGCCAAACCATTGAAGTCATCAATACCGATGCTGAAGGGCGTCTGGTACTGGCCGATGCGTTATGGTACACCCAAGACCGTTTCAAACCGCAATGCATGATTAATCTTGCAACGCTGACCGGCGCGATTGTGATTGCGCTTGGCTCCAGCCGTGCGGGGCTGTTCTCCAACAGCGATGATGTCAGCGACAAACTGAAAAAAGCCGCTGAAACGACTGGCGAAGAATTATGGCGGTTACCCATCTCGGAAATTGGTGGTCTGTACGACAAACAGATTAACACCATCACTGCTGATATGAAAAATGTCGGAGAAGGCCGCGAGGCAGGCAGTATTACCGCCGCGCAATTCCTGCAACGCTTTGTGAATGGCACGCCTTGGGCGCATCTTGATATCGCCGGGGTGGCATGGAGCGGTAAGGGCGATGCCACTGCTGTGAAAGGCGCGACCGGTTATGGGGTGCGCTTGCTCAATGAATTCATCGCCGCCAATTATGAATAGATGACGATCCAATTCTACCATCTGCTGCACACCCCGCTGGATTTTGCGCTGCCGAAATTACTGGCGAAAGCGCAAGAGGCGGGGTTGCGTAGCGTGGTGGTAGGGGAAACGAGCGCACGCTTACAGCAGCTGAGCGATAAGCTGTGGGAGGTGGAGCCGAATAGTTTTTTAGCGCATGGCTTTGCCCCGGATGATCCTTCCGGTCAGCCGATCTGGCTAAGCACGGAAATAGAAAACCCGAATGAAGCGAAGCTGATTGCGATAACCAACGGAGCCAGTCTCCCTGAGCCGCAAGCATGGGATAAAATCATCGACCTGTTCGATGGGCATGACGAAGCCGCGGTTACCGCCGCCCGGCAGCGCTGGAAACAGTATAAAGAGCAAGGCGTGGAGCTGAAATATTTTCAGCAGCAACCCGGCGGCGGCTGGAAACAAGCCGCATAAGCCCGCGGCGAATTGTCATCATTTTGTCATCTTTATTTTAAGCAACATTTGCTATAGTGAAACTATGCTTCGCACCCTTTTCATCGCTATGGTTGGTTTGACAGCCTTAAGCGGTTGCCGTCCCGGCGACCTTTATGCGGTGACACCTGCCGGGCCGCCGGAATACCGACTGGGCTGGGAAGATGGCTGCGATACCGGGCTTTCTGCTCAAGGTAGCCCGATCATGAAAATGACCTTTGGTTTCAAAAAGCGCCCCGAAATGGGCAGTAATGAACTCTATAAGCAGGCGTGGAATGAAGGCTTCACCTATTGCCGTTTCACCGCCGGTGCTTCTCCCTCAGGCGACAATCCGCTGAACTGGTAACTTTATCCATTGCACGAATCTGCCCCATTGCTTACAAAAAGCGTGGTTGGGGGTATAGCTCAGTGGTTAGAGCAGGGCGCTCATAACGCCTTTGTCGGGGGTTCAAGTCCCTCTACCCCTACCATTTAAAAACTTTTCGACCGCACATGAGGGACTTTTTAACCCCCGCTTCTTAATTGACAAACAAAGCGAAGCTTTGCTTTGCGGGTTCAAGTCCCTTTACCCCTACCAGTTTACCCGTATTATACGTAACGCTTAATCGATCTCTTTCGTAGTCTGTTTACGGCTTAGCTGGATCGCTTCTTCTATGCGATCTTCATCGATCTCGTAAATCCCCATCACCCCGCGCGCCAGTTGCAAACTTGACTCTAACGCCTCGGGAACCACTAATTTTGCCCCGATGGCGTACAGCTCTTGTGTTGAATTGGTATCCCGCGCGCGCATCAACACCGGCAGATTCGGCCAATGATTGCGGATCATGTCGAGCAGGTCGTAAGCAACATCCGGCTTGTCGATGGCAATCACCACCGCGCGCGCACGGTCGGCATTTAGCAAGCGCCATTGCTCGCTACGGCGGCTATCACCATACACGACGGGAAGCCCTTCCTTTTGCAATTCATGTACTAGTTCAGAATTCAAATCGATCGCGCGATAGGCGATAGCCTGCTTTTCTAAGGTGCGCCCGACAATCTGGCCGATGCGTCCGAAGCCAGCGATGATCACGTGGTTATCTTCGTGGATTTCTATATCGCTAAAACTCCATAACCCTTGCGGCTGCTCCTGCACCAGATAGGCCAGCTTCGGTGCGACGTAAAATAATAATGGCGTGATGAACATGCAGATCGCGGTCACTAGTAAGAAAAATTGGCCATTGGCAGTTGGGATTACGCCGCTATACATGCCGACGCTTAAGATAAGGAAAGCAAATTCACCCGGCTGCGATAGAACAATGGCGGTTTTGATGGCCACTTGTTTAGGCACGGAAAATAATCGTGCCAAGGGGTAAATCACTGTTGCCTTGATACACAGAATCCCCACTACCGACAGGCATATCCAATAGGGATTTGCCAGAATCGCGCGCACATCGATCATCATTCCGATGGAAAGGAAGAACAAACCCAGTAACAGATTTTTTAACGGCTCGATAATCACCTCGATTTCGTGACGGAACTCCGTCTCGGCGATTAGCAACCCCACAAGGAACGCGCCCAGTGCAGCAGAGAGACCCGCTTCATGCGTAATCATGGCAAAGGCCACGAGCATAAACAGAATAAAGGCGGTCAAAATATCAGGGTTTTTGCTGAATCGCAGACTGTTCATTAAGGGGCGCAGGAAGCGCTTGCCGACAAAATACATCACGATCAATGTGCCCATCGCCAATGCCAGCGCTTCAATAACGGTCACCACGATCGATTGATCATCCTGCGCGCCAAAGGTGCTGGCAAGAATCAGAATCGGCACCACGGCAAGGTCCTGCATCAACAGAATCGAAAAGCTCAACACCCCGACCGGGCGGTTAATCAGATGCTTTTCACTTAGCAGCTGCATGACGATGGCCGTTGAGGATAGCGCCAATGAGGCACCGAGCAGGATGGCGGTTTCTATACTGTTTTCAAATTGCAACGCGACCCCGGCGATGATCGCCGCGCAGAGGAGAATTTGCAAACTGCCAAGGCCCAGCACGTAGCGCTTCAACTCGCGCAGACGTTGCAGGGAGAGTTCTAGCCCGATCATGAAGAGCAGCGCCATAATACCCAATTCGCCGAGCGTCTGCGCGGAAGTGGTATTCTCAATCGTCACATATTGTAACTGCGGGATTTGCTCAATAAATTGCGACAGGCCGAAAGGCCCAATGATCACTCCCGCCAACAAGTATCCGAGTACTGGCGATAAATGCATCCGTTTCAAAAGCGGGATCACCATCCCGGAAATGCCGAAGAATATCAGTAGCCCGGTTAAGACTTTGACGAAAAGCGCTTCATGTTCCATCTATTGCTTTTTACTCCCTGACGCCTATATAGCTTTTGAAAGCCTTGTAAAATCTGTGCCAAAGGCTATATCGCCTCGAGCACAGTTGCAAAGCACAAAAAGAAAAAAGACAAAAGAAGAAAGGTCAGGAAAATGGGCAAAGTGATTGGTATTGACTTAGGTACCACCAATAGTTGCGTCGCCATTATGGACGGCAGCCAAGCCAAAGTGATTGAAAACTCAGAAGGTCAGCGCACGACTCCGTCGATTGTCGCCTTCACTGCCGATGGTGAGCGTTTGGTCGGCCACCCGGCGAAACGTCAGGCAGTAACCAACCCGGAAAATACCATTTATGCGGTAAAACGTCTGATTGGTCGCCCGTATAACGATCCGACCACAAAGAAAGATAAGGACTTGGTGTCCTATCATATCGTGGAGTCAGACAATGGCGATGCTTGGGTCGAAGCGCAGGGTGAGAAATATTCGCCGAGCCAGATTTCTGCGTTCACCTTACAGAAAATGAAGGAAACGGCGGAAGCGCATTTGGGAGAGAAAGTGACCGATGCGGTGATTACCGTTCCGGCATATTTCAATGATGCGCAACGTCAGGCCACTAAAGATGCCGGTAAAATTGCCGGCCTCAATGTGCTGCGGATCATCAACGAGCCGACGGCTGCGTCTCTGGCGTATGGCCTGGACAAAAAAGACGGTAAAACCATCGCGGTGTATGATTTGGGCGGCGGGACATTCGACGTGTCGATCCTTGAAATCGGTGATGGTGTGTTTGAAGTGAAATCAACCAATGGCGATACGTTCCTCGGCGGTGAAGATTTCGATATGCGCCTGCTGGATTACATTGCCGACGAATTCAAGAAAGAGCATGGCATCGACCTGCGCAGCGATAAAATGGCGCTCCAGCGGATTAAATCAGCCGCAGAAAAAGCGAAGATCGAATTGTCGAGCACCGCGCAGACTGAAGTGAACGAGCCGTTCATTACTGCGGATGCGTCTGGTCCGAAACACTTAAACGTGAAGCTGTCGCGCGCCAAGCTGGAATCACTGGTTGACGATCTGGTGCAACGCACGATCAAGCCATGTAAAGATGCGTTAAAAGATGCCGGCATTTCGGCTTCAGATGTCGACGAGGTTGTGCTGGTTGGCGGGATGACCCGCATGCCAAAAATCTTCGAAGTCGTGAAAGATTTCTTCGGTCGTGAACCGCATAAAGGCGTGAACCCGGATGAAGTGGTCGCTATGGGCGCTGCGATTCAGGGTGGCGTTTTAAAAGGCGACGTGAAAGACGTGTTGCTACTCGATGTAACGCCACTGTCGCTCGGGATTGAAACCTTGGGCGGTGTCTTTACCCGTTTGATTGATCGTAATACGACCATTCCGACCAAGAAATCGCAGACCTTCTCGACGGCCGATGACAACCAGACGGCGGTGACGATTCGCGTCTTCCAGGGTGAGCGCGAAATGGCCGCGGATAACAAGATGCTTGGCCAGTTTGATCTGGTGGGCATCCCACCAAGCCCGCGTGGTGTCCCGCAAATCGAAGTGACCTTCGATATTGATGCGAACGGTATTGTCAATGTGTCAGCGAAAGACAAAGCCACGAATAAAGAACAGCAGATTCGTATTCAGGCTTCTGGTGGTTTGTCCGACGACGAAATCAACCAGATGGTCCAGGACGCCGAAGCCAATGCGGCAGAGGATAAGAAGAAGCGCGAAATGATCGAGCTGCGTAATCAGTCGGAAAGTATTGTCCATGAGGCAGAAAAAAATCTGCAGGAATATGGCGATAAACTGAACGCGGCGGATAAATCGCAAATTGAATCCGATCTGGAAGCGTTGAAATCTGCGATGGAAGGCGACGATAAAGATGCGTTAAACGAGAAGTTGCAGGCGCTGACGCAGTCCCTGATGAAAGTTGGCGAAGATATCTATAAAGCGCAGCAAGAATCGGATGCTGCCGGGGAATCTTCTTCGGCTTCGGATGATTCGGATGACGAAACCGTCGCTGAAGGTGAAGTGCTAGACGCCGATTTCGAAGAAATCGACGAAGACGAAAAGAAATAGTCACGAGTGTTGCTAGTCGCTAGCGGCGTGCGCTGCTGGTGACTAGCGACCTTAGACTTGGGACGTACATGGCACAGGATTATTATCAGATATTGGGCGTTGACCGTAATGCCGATGAAGCGACGCTAAAAAAAGCGTATCGTAAATTGGCGATGCAATACCATCCGGATAAAAACCCGGATGATGCTTCGGCGGAACAGAAATTCAAAGAAGTCAATCAAGCCTATGACACGTTGAAAGACCCGCAAAAACGCGCGGCCTATGATCGTTATGGTCACGAAGCGTTCGAAAGCGGTATGGGCGGCGGCGGTGGAGCCGGAGCAGGTGGCTTTGATTTCACCAGCAACTTTGCCGACATTTTCGAAGATCTGTTTGGTGACTTCGGCGCACGTCGCGGTGGCGGTGGTGGCGCACGAGGTGCCGGCCCGCAACAGCCAACCGGTGCGGTGCGTGGCGCTGATTTACGTTATAATCTGGAAGTATCGTTAGAAGAGGCGTTCCGCAGTAAACAGCCTACGATTACCCTGACTACTTCGGTGACATGCGATAGCTGTAGCGGTTCTGGTGCCGAAAAAGGTACTGCCCCTGAAAACTGCCCAACCTGTAATGGCAGTGGTAAGATTCGTGCGCAACAGGGCTTTTTCACCATTGAGCGCACTTGCCATACCTGCCAGGGCGTGGGCAAGGTGATCAAAAATCCATGCCGCAGTTGTGCAGGCACGGGGAAAACGCGCAAGGAACGTTCGCTGAATGTCAATATTCCAGCTGGCGTTGAAGAAGGCACGCGCATCCGTCTGGCAAATGAGGGCGAGGCTGGCTTCCGCGGTGGCCCAAGCGGTGATCTGTATATTTTCATCTCGGTCAAACCGCATAAAATTTTCCGGCGCGATGGTGCCAATCTCTATTGCAAAGTGCCGCTGAAATTTACCAGCGCCGCGCTGGGTGGTAGCATTGAGGTACCAACCATTGAAGGCGGGCGCGTAAAAGTCAACATCCCGGCAGGTACGCAGAGCGGTCACCAGTTCCGGCTGCGTGGCAAGGGGATGAGTATCCTACGTTCGCAATCGCGCGGTGACATGTATATCGAAGTAGTGGTGGAAACACCGGTTAAATTATCGAAGAAGCAGAAAGAACTGCTGGAACAATTTGAAGCCGAAGCTCCCGCCGATGCCAACCCGGAATCGGAAGGATTCTTCAGCCGGGTGAAGGAATTCTGGGAAGATTTAAAAGAATGATAACGATTGCCATTGCCGGGGCGAATGGCCGCATGGGGCAGGCGCTTTTAGCGGAAGCTGCAACACTAGAAGATGTGCGCATCGTAGCGGGTACGCGCGATTCCTCCGAAAATTGGGCATCGGATGCGGATGTCATTATTGATTTTACCTCCCCCGTCTATTCGCTCGATTTGCTGCGAAGCGGCAAACCGATTGTCTGCGGTACGACCGGCTTTGATGACGTGCAGTTTGAAACCTGGTCGCGCCATGCAGAGAAAGCCCCGCTATTTTGGGCGAGTAATTATAGCATCGGCGTGCATGTGTTACACCATTTAGCGGAACAAGCCGCCGCCATGCTCCCTGAGTATGATGCCGAAATCATTGAAATGCATCACAATCAGAAACAAGACGCCCCTTCCGGCACCGCACTGACGCTGGGCCGTCAGGTGGCCAAAGCCCGTGCGCAAAATTTTGACGACGTGGCGATGTTAGCGCGGACAGGCGCGACCGCTAAACGTCAATCAGGTGAAATTGGATTTGCCACCTTACGCGGCGGTGGCGTGATTGGAGAGCATCAATTAGTGCTTGCAGGTCCGCATGATCGCATCACACTCGGCCACGCCTCACAAAGCCGACAAATCTATGCCGCCGGAGCACTCAAAGCCGCCCAATGGTTGGTAACCCAATCCAAAGGGCTTTATGGCATGCGTGATTTAGTGCGCCGTTAGAGACGCCTGAGTTGAGAGTTTCGGATAAAAACTCATCGTCCCAGTCATATCTTGACGCGCACGCTCCTGAGCATCTGCCATTGCGAATTTTTTAATCTGCTCGCTGACGGCTGCCATCAGGTCGACGCCACGTTGCGGGGGAATCAAACCATCCACGGTCAGGAAACCATCACGTGTCATGCTGGCGACAAAGCCGCGTTCTTGCCAGAGCTGCGACATCGCCTCGCGCATTTGCGGAGCGCGTGCGGCTTCATCTACCTGAAGCACCACGCGGCAGATAACGTCTTTAGTATCGGTATGCGCTTCGATAATCCGACTACTGGCGCTTAACGCCTGTGCCATCAAAAGCGACGAAGTGTCGAGAATGTTAATCATGCTTGCCGAGCCTTATTTTTGTTGCTTTCACTTTTGACATTACCGGCAAAAGATTAATCAAAGATTAACAACACAAAAAATTTTGTGGATAAGAATAAAGGTACACATGGCTGTATGAAAAGAGGCCTATCCCAAAAAAGCACAGATTAACTTTTTTTTAGGGAAGAATACACAGGAAGCATAAGTTTAGGTTTTCTGTCCACAGCGCTTTGGTTATCTTTCCTCCACTTTAAAAATAAAAAAATTAGATCAGGGAGAATAAAATGAACCATTGGATGACAATGGCCGTAGGCCTATTTGCGTTAGGTACGGCCGGAACTGCACACGCCGCGACCGATGCGGAGCTGCAAGACGCGCTGGAAACCATGCAGCAACAGCTGAGCACCCAGCAGCAACAAATTCAGGAATTAAAAGACCGTTTGGCAAAACAGCAGACCGCCCCGATTGCGGTTGCAAAAGATGATGCCGCCACAGTGCGTTTGAAGCCGGGTCCAGAAATTACTTCAGCGGACGGGAAGACTGTGTTTGCTCTGGATGGCCGCGTGACTATGGATGCAGGCTGGGTAGGCAATGACGATGCCGATCTGGGAGACGCTGCGGATATTCGTTATTTATGGCTGGGTACCAAAGGTAAGGTTGGCGATTGGGGTTACCGTTTGCTGGCAGGACTGGAGAATGATTCCACCGATATTAAAGATGCGTTCGTATCCTATCACGGCTTTAATAACGTCATGCTGCAAGCTGGTAACTTTAAAGAGTTTAACGGCATCGAGAATATGAGCAGTAATTTGCACAACACCTTCCTAGAGCGCTCATCAGGCGTCTCTACCTTCCGTCCGTTACGTCGTCTCGGCGTGGGGGGAACCGTGAATGGTGAACGCTGGACCTTGCAAGTGGGTGCCTTCGGAGATGACACCGGAAATACCGCAGCGGATGACGAAGGCTATTCGTATACTGGCCGCTTATTTGCCGCACCAATTCTGGATGCTGCTAATAATCATGTGCTGCATGTCGGCGGCGCGGTGCGCTATCAAGTGCCAGATGCCGATGATGACAGCATTCGCTACCGTTCGCGTGGTGAGTCGCATGTGATTGATGCGCAACTAGTGGACACTGGAGTCATTACCGCTGTCGATCATACGGAAACCTATTCTGCGGAAGCATATTATACGCATGGACCGCTGGCTCTGATGGCAGAATATAATATCGTCAGCGTGGACCGCGATGGTCTGGACGATCCGTCATTCCAAGGGGGCTATGTCAATGCGTCATATTTCCTAACCGGCGAGCAGCGCGAGTATAAACTGAACAACGGTACCTATGGTCGTGTGAAACCGAAAAACCCGTTAACCCGCGATGGCAGTGGGTATGGGGCGTGGGAAGTCGCGGGTCGCTATACGTATCTGGACCTTACCGACGAAGGCATTCTTGGTGGAGAAATGGACAGCTATACGCTGGGCGTGAACTGGTACCCAACTTCTTTTACCAAATTCATGCTTAACTATGTTATAAACGAAACCGATGAGGATGCGACCACGCCAAATAATGATCCGCATTACCTGATGCTGCGTGCTCAGGTTGATTTCTAGATGAGAGGATTTTCTATGCGTTTTTCGTTACTGGTAGGATTCGCCGGTGCGGTGCTCAGTGTTTCTTCGGCGATGGCGCAAACCGCCATCCCGAACTCTGACGCACTAGTCGCCCAAATACGTAAAGCATTGGCGAACGAAATTGTCACCTTATCGGTGAGCAATCAGAATAAACGACTGGCTGGGATCGACCCGCAGACCATCACCCAACTGGATAACCGTTGGGTGTCGGAAAGCGCGTCGACCTCAAAGCCGTTAATCGCGGCAACGCTGTCGAATCCATTGTCTACCTATCTGACGCGAATTCAGGCGCATTCCGTTGGGCTCTATACCGAAATATTCGTGATGGACGCTGTAGGGCTGAATGTCGGGCAAAGTAATTTTACCTCTGATTATTGGCAAGGCGACGAAGCCAAATGGCAGAAAACCTATTTGGCTGGGCCACAGGCAGTCTTTATCGATGAGGCAGAATGGCATGAAGATTCTGGCACATGGCGTGCGCAGGTGAATCTCAGCATATCCGACGCCGCAGGTGCCCAAGCAATTGGCGCAGCAACCTTTGAAATCAATTTAACCGAATGGCAAAGAAGACAGTGATGCAGTTCCTTCAGGATTTATCAATTACCCGCAAAATGGTGTTGGCCAATGCGGTCATTATATTATTGATGCTAATTATTGCCGGCGTAATATTTTTTGAGAGCAATAAAATCTCACAATCCGTGGAAGCCAAAAGCCGGGCAGTCACGCTGATGCAAAATGTGAATTCTTATATTGACGTGTTGCGTACCGCTCAAGAACATATGCAATCGCTTATCAGCTCGGGCGATCTGAGTTTTGTTGAACAATATCGAGCTTCTGTAGCACAAGCCGACCAATATTATAAGAAATTGCACGACAGTTTGAGCAAAGCAGAAGAGAGCAATTCTCTAACACAACTAGAAAAGATTCATGCCATATTTTTACAATGGCAAACGCAGATCGTTGAGGTTCAACTCTTAAAAATTCAGGATCCGTATACGGTAGACGTGGCGCGGTTATATGAAACGTCGGAAGAAAACCGTAATTACTGGGATGCGCTAATTGCAAATGCGACTGCGATGCAGAATGCTAAGCAAGAAGAACTCAACCAATTAAGCACCCATCAGCGCGATACGTTGCTAAATATGCAATGGACCGCCGCGGCGGTGATCCTTGCAGGATTAGTCATGACCATCATCATCGTTGTGGTCATTAACAAACAAGTCTCTCAGCCGATTCGGCGCTTAACCGAAATTACGGAACGTTTAAAAGACAAGCATTGGGATACCACGATCGGGATGCGCGATCGCAAAGACGAAATTGGTATCTTAGCGCAGGCTTTGGAAGTCTTCCGGACCCAAGGCATGGAGAATGATGAATTAACTCGCCAGCAAGAAGCGGAAACGGGACAGCGTCTGGCACGCGCGGCTACCACCCGTCAGGGGATCGACACCTTCAACACCACGTCTGCGGCGCTGCTAAGCCAGTTAGATCAGGCTTCTAGCAATATGAGTCAGGCATCCTCAAAGTTAGGCGAAACGGTGAGCAAAAGTACGATGCTGACCAAGCGGGTAGCGGATTCGGCAGAAAGCACGGGTGGCAATATCCAAACCGTCGCTTCGGCGGTGGAAGAAATGTCTTCTTCGATTCGCGAAATCAGCCAGCAAGTGCAAAATGTATCCTCACTGACCAATCAAACCTCTCGCTCGTATGATGAAGCGGTGCGTGGGGTGACCGAGCTGCAGGATTCTGCCGAGCAGATTCAGGAAATTATCGGCCTGATCAATGGCATTGCCTCGCAAATCAATCTCCTCGCATTGAATGCGACGATTGAATCTGCGCGCGCAGGGGAAGCTGGTAAAGGCTTTGCCGTCGTCGCCAGCGAAGTCAAACAACTCGCGTCGCAAACCGGGACCGCGACCGAAGAGATTACGCGCGTGGTGCAAAAGGTGAATGACAATGTGTCCCAAGTGGTGCAGGTCATCGAACAAATCGCCACCAGCATTCAGGAAGTGGAGCGCAATGCTTCTGGCGTTGCCGCGGCGATTGAAGAACAAAGCGCGGCAGTGAACGAAATTTCGAGCAATATTTCCCGAGTTTCGAAAGAGACTTCGGAAGTCATTTCCAATATTGCCGGCATCGAGCAGCAGGTCAATGAAACGCAAGTTGTGGTCACATCCATCGACGAGCTCGCGACCGGTCTCGAAGACAGCAGCCGCAAACTCGATCAGGGTGTGAAAGACTTTATCCAGTCGGTGTCGTAAGCTTGAGAACGCTAGTCTGTCGGAGGTTCCATTACGCCTAAGCGCCGTGCCATGAAGCGGATCGTCCAGCCCTGCAGCAAAAGCGAACAGACGACTACGATAAACGCTAAGTTGAAGTAACTGACATCCATGCCAGCGAGCACCGGAATGATCGCCAAGTAGATGGGAATTCCGCCGCGTAGTCCGACCCAGGAAATGAACAATTTCTCGCGCAACCGCATTTTCTCAAAAAGCAGGCAGCAAAAGACAGCAACTGGACGCCCTATAAAGATCAGGGCTAATGCAATAACCAGCCCGCGCGGCACGTCATGAATCAGTTCGCTCGGCGTGACTAGTAGTCCAAGAATTAATAGCATGGCCAATTGCGATAACCACGCCATGCCATCCATAAATTGCTGCACCACCCGCTTGGCTTTGTATTCATGATTGCCAAGCATCAAACCCGCGATATAAGCCGCTAAAAACCCGCTGCCGCCCAAGACATTGCTTGCGCCGAAAATGAGCATGCCGCTTGCTAAAGCAAAAATGGGATAAAGCCCGGAGTCGGTTTCGACCCAGCTGAAGAAATAGGTCAGCAGCTTGCCACCGATCATGCCCAAACCTATCCCAAGGCCCAATTGCAATGTAAATTCCACTGCAATTAGCCACCCGCTTTGCTCGCTGAACCCATGGATGATAAGTTCCACTAACGTCAGCGTTAATAACACCGCCATCGGGTCGTTAATACCGGACTCCACCTCGAGTACACTTGCCAAATGCGGCTTTAACCGTAGCCCATGCTGCCGAAGCAACAGAAAGACGGCTGCTGCATCTGTGGAGGCTACCACCGATCCAATCAGTAGCGCATTTAGAAAAGGCAGATCTAAACCGAAATGAATGCACAGGGCAACAAGTCCGGCGGTAATGATCACCCCTGCGGTTGCGAGTAACCCAGCGGGTCTGGCAGCGCGCTTGAATGAGGCGATCGGTGTTTGTATACCCCCATCAAAGAGGATGATGGCCAATGCCACGGAACAGGCAAAAAAGCTAAGTTCCATATCATTGAAGACAATGCCACCCGGTCCGTCTTGTCCGAATAAGACACCGACAGCCAGAAATGACAAAATCAATGGGGCACCAGTCCGGCGGGACAATAATCCGGCAAGCACGCTTAACGCCAGTAACAAGCCGCTTAGTAAGATAAACTGATTCGTAAAGTCCATAACCCCCGCGTCTCTGCGATACTATATAGGTCTTTAACCCAGATGCGTAAAGCCATGGCGCGCCCGGCAGGATTCGAACCTGCGACCACCGGCTTAGAAGATGAGATATCAATTGATTACAGCTAAGTAAACGCGATTTACGGCAACTCGTTATAATAGCTCATGCAGGATATTCGGAGTCGGACGAAATCAGGTTTGCATTATTCAGCGTAAGTTAGAAACTGTCACCCTTGATCTTGGCTGTTTGGCATAAATCAGTAAACACAATGTAAACCTTAATACATAAGATGATATAGTATGCTTGCTGGAAACTAGTTATCGAGAATGGCAAACTAAATGGTAATTTGTCATCAAAGCTTAATACAAACTGAAATGTTTTAGGTTACATTAGTAGGGTTACAGCTTAGCCAGTGTCTTAATAGATACCCGCAATGATAGCTTAACCTGAATCCCCTACCGCTAGTTCGCTAGTTGGTATCAGTGAGCCGTTTTCGTTTCTGGGGAGAAACAAAACTCGCAATCCATCATACTGTTAAGGAGATGGACATGAGCAAGGACAAGAGCAAGGACAACCAAAAGTCCGAATCTCAGCCGCAACAGCGTGACCCGGGCAAGGAAATCATCGCCCGCGAGATTGCTGCCGTCCTGATCGCAGCGACCACGGGCGTCGTGGTCTGGTGATCTGCTATTCGGTGTAAGCCGGGTGACATAAATACTAGCCTTCGGGCTGGGCTTCTATGGGCGGGTACACCCGCCCATAGTAAGTTTGCCTAGCTTTATGCGTTTATTTTAAATTCTTAACGCCACTCAAAACTAAATTGCACGTAACAAGGTTTCTACGATGCGACCTTCATGCGCTACTTGCGAAACCTCAGATGCCATTTTTTCCAGCTTACGGATTCGTTCAAATTTGAATGGGTGGGCATCATAGCTAGCCGCCGCAAAGCTCCTTCTCCATGTTTCGGGAGAGAGCCATTGATATTTATGTGCTTGTGGATACTGAGCTTTAAGCTCTGAAATTGCTTCTCCACTATTATCATAAATTATATTAATAGCGTTTTTCATAGCCTCTGGAGTTGTTAAACTTGCTCCAATTCGATCACATTCAAATTCCTGATGTCGAGAGGTAATGGCCGATGCTATCATTCCGCCAAAAAGCCCCCATGAAGCCATTTGGGCATTTAAACCGAATGTTTTTCCGATCAAGGTCGTACGAGGAAACGAGATATCCTTACAAGGCTCCTCTTTACAATGGGCTTGTCGGAATGCTTTAGCAGCTTGATATACCCCTACTGCGGCTATTGGCCCAACGTAAAGGGGCAGCTTAGCCATTCTACGGTTTTTGTAAATATCGCGCGCGTGATGTCCAAGCTCATGGCCAATTATCGCCTTAAGTTCTGGTGTCACATGCCCATGAAGTGAAGACTTAGTGGCATCGATAATGCCTTTGTCTAGGCACACTTCTTTAGTTCCGTCCCGATAAGGAATAGCCCGCGCACCAGGAAAAGTTGAATTACTCACAGTAACTTTTATGCGGCCTAGACCTAACTTATTAGCCATTTCTTGCACAGCGTCATGAACCGCTCCATGCTCAAGCGATTTCACTTCAGTGCCGTATAACGCATCTTTCCAGTCCATAACTTTATTATTTTACTAAAAAATATGTTTAGAAGTGTGAAGGAATTGTGAAGTTTACGACGTTTTTAAAAGGAAACTTGCTCATACAATATGGTGTCAACCCTGCCTTATGGCCTGCGCTTAGAGTGACTAAAGATGATCAGTTGCAGCGATCAATAAATTAGCTCAATAGTTTTTGAATCGGCTAAGTTTGGCAACGTCGCTTTTTAGCAGACAGGGTTTAAATGCCTAAAATTGGCGCGCCCGGCAGGATTCGAACCTGCGACCACCGGCTTAGAAGGCCGGTGCTCTATCCAGCTGAGCTACGGGCGCGTGTAGGTATGTTTAGCAGGTGAGCACATAAACACAATGCTGCACATGTTGCTTAGAAATCAGAATTTAAATGATGACTTTATAATAAAAGAGATGTTTTAACGATCAGTGGCTGAGAGAAAATTAAATGAATTAGAGATGCGCTGTAACCAAGACATTTGCTCGACTTTAGGTGAAGGAGTGTTTCTCTCTTTTGCAGGGGATGCCAGATCGTTCACGCGCGCCTCGAAACGGTCGATCGCATGGCGTAAGTTAGCGATATTATAATCCATCAATTCTAGTTCTTCTGCGGTAAGTGGCGCAGTAGAATACTCGGGCAAATAACGCTGCGCCATGTCCCGATTGTCACCTGAAGAAGAGATGCCGCGCGGCGCACTTATGCTTGCGAAATTACAGTTTAATTGAAAAAGCTCGTCACCAATAGTGCCGATCTCCTTTCTGGCATCCACGTAACGCTTTTCTTCATAAATAGGATAGCTAGCAATTTTTTTGTTAGAAAAATCACCCATTCAAAAAGGGTAGCATTTGAATGGGTGAACTTATAGTGCTTTTTTATATCTTCACGAAAATGTCACATAGGTTAGTACGCACCCCAGTCAGCAGCGGTAACCCATTCTTTCGGGCCGTGAGTGAAAAGATGGGGTTGTGCTACCTTCTGCACACGCCACTTGACGCCGGGTTCACCGAGAAGAACGCATTGATTGCGCTCATCAAGCACCTGATATTGCAGCGCCTTTCCAGAGTTCTGCGATTCAAATATCTCCGATGCCTCGACCGCATCTTTGATAGACTCGAATTCGCGCTTCCCGTCCAGATGGATACCATATCGGACTTTTTGGTGGTTAAGATATGAGAGCTATTATAGAGCCGGTGCTCTATCCAGCTGAGCTACGGGCGCGTAACATAGGATTGCGATACTGTCGACGAATCGGATAAGCGATGCAACTGCTTATTGCGGGAGGGTGACGCCGGAGGCTTCGAGCTGGATGCGCAATTGTTCCGTCAATACGGCCAATGCTTGCGGGTCGCGGGCTTCGGCGCGGGCAATGATCGCAGCTTGCGTGTTGGAAGCGCGAATCAGCCACCAGCCATCTGGGGTGCTAATACGCACGCCATCGATGGCTAAATACTCTGTTCCTTGCGTATCCAACCGGCCACGTATTTCTTCGATCACGGCGAATTTGCGGCTTTCCTCGCAATCAATGCGTAGTTCTGGTGTGCTGTGCCAGCGCGGCAGTGCATCAATCAAGGCGCTGAGCGGCTTGTCTTGGATACTCAGCAAGCGAATCAACCGCATCGCCGCGTATAATCCATCGTCGAAGCCGTCATAGCGATCCGCGAAAAACAGATGCCCGCTAGCCTCGCCGCCAAACGCGGCACCAGTTTCGCGCATTTTGACTTTGATATGGCTGTGACCGGTCTTCCACATGATAGGATGCCCGCCGAGTGCTGCAATGTCATCAAAAACGGTTTGGCTGGTTTTGACATCGGCGATGAGCGTGGCATCCGGCAGGTCGACTAACACATCGCGGCAAAACAGCATGAGTAGCTGATCAGACGGGACAGGGCGTCCGCGTTCATCCACCACGCCTAGCCGATCGCCATCGCCATCGAAGGCCAGACCGACGTCGCAGCCTTCAGCTTCCACCACAGCAGTCAAGTCGGCCAAATTCTCGATCACTGAAGGATCGGGGTGGTGATTGGGAAATGTGCCGTCTATGGCGGTATAGAGACACGCATGTTCGTGGTCGCCCATGTTAACGCTCAAGCGGTCGATGATTTCGCCGCTGGCGCCATTGCCGGCATCCCATGCGATGTTCAGGCTGCGGCCTTCATGCGCTTGCTCTTGCAAAAGACGCTCTACATACGCATCACGGATATCGGCTTGCGTTACACTGCCTTGGCGAGTGGGATAGGTGCCAATGCTGGCGGCGAGATCTTTAATCTGCTGGCCGTAAAACGGTTTCCCAAACGATACCATCTTCACGCCGTTATGCGTGGGCGGATTATGCGAGCCCGTTACCATAAGGCCGCCATCCATGGCATAGGTCGCGGCCGCGAAATAGAGCATGGGAGTTGGGCCTACGCCAAAATCCGTGACCACCGCCCCGCCTTCTAGCAGCCCTCTAAGCAATGCTTCAGCGAGCGCGGGCGAACTTGCGCGTCCATCGCGCGCCACAGCGATCGAAGGTGCTTCGCCTTTCACCGCATAATGCCACCCGGCATAGGCATGGCCGATGGCTTGCATATCGGCTTCGCTTAACGTGTCGGGCACCGTCCCGCGAATGTCATATTCGCGCACTGTGCTGGGGTGCAACTGATAGCTTTCAATTACTGCATCGCTGACTGTCATGGCGTTCCTTTCGTATTGAGCAGCACTTCTTTAGCCTGATTCAACTGCGCTGCCAAATAGTCATTGCCGCCAGCATCGGGATGACAACTGCGCATCAACCGGTGATAAGCGGCTTTGATTTCTTCTGTAGTCGCATCGGGCGTGATTCCCAGGATGGCTGCGGCCTGTTCACGCGTCATTGTCGATGAAGCAGGCGCAGCAGTCTGCTTTTGCCGGTAACGTGAGGCGTGCCGCCATAATGGCGCTAACACCATCAGCCGGCTAATGATAGCAGTCAGGCCCAGAAATCCACTAAGAATCGCGGCAATCGCGGGCATGCCTAAGCGAAGCAACAGCAGAATAAATCCGATAACGGCAATTAATAACACCCATTGCACTAGGCGTTTGCGGCCCGAGGGCCCGCGCGTTTGCATAAATTTAACGCTATAATGCAGGCTGATGACACAAAGTACACCAACAGCCAGGTAAAAGAGTGCCACCGTCGTTAATTCACGCCAACAGGCCGCCGTGCTGCGTAATCTAGCGGCGAAGAGTCCTGTACCATCGAGGTACTGGTTGGCGTGGTACGTGCAGGTGCAGCAGAGGCCGCCGTGGAAGACGCTGATGTCGATGTGGTGGATGGGGCAGCAGCTTCGCTTTTGGTCGCCGTCGGCGCTGTCTCAGAGACCGCGGATTCTTTGGTTGAAGCCTGAGTATCGGACTCATCGTCCGGTTGCTCTTTTTGTTTCAGCTCATTGATCCGGCGATCCACTTCTGGAATGCGCAGGGTTTTCAGCAGATCGCGTACCTCCTGGCGTGCAGCGATATGCGACAGAGTAACCGAACGGCTCGTTCCATTGTCCATCACATCCAAAACCGTTAAGCCTTGCAGGAACATTTCACGAAAAATTACGCGCTCGCTGAATCCGGGCGCCAGACGAAAACCGATGCGTCGCGCCAATTCTTCGGTTACTTTTTTCATGAAACGTTTGTTGCGCGCATCAATATTGCTCAAGCGGTTACGCATGACGATCCATTCGAGCGAACTACCATCGCGCTTGGCTTTGACCAGCTTTTGCTCCCACACCATTTCGCTATAGACGCTCGGGCGGATAATTTTCAGGTCTTTGCCATTCACGGTCGCCAACACATCCAAATCGACGAAACTATCATTGATTGGAGTGATAACAGTATTGGAATGCGAATGCGCCAATCGCGACAAATAAGTATCGTTACCCGGGCTGTCGATGACAATAAAATCGCAATGTTTCAGACGTTCGCGTGCCTGATCGAAGCGCTCGCGCTCATCCTCCTCGGCATCTTCCATGACATTGAAAGGGCTTTTGGTAATTACAATATGGGTAGGCAGGGGAAGCGACGTACCGCTATCCGTAATCGTATTGCGTCGGTTTTCCAGATAGCGGGATAGAGAACGCTGGCGGGCATCAATATCGATGCTTCCGACTTTAAAACCGAGGCGCATCAGTGCCGTAATCAGGTGCATAGCCGTGGTGGTTTTGCCAGAACCGCCTTTTTCATTGCCTAAAATGATGATATGGGGCACATGCGGCTCATCCGCTGGCGGCGAATCCGCATCTGTCTCTTTCTTGCCAAACCATCCGACCATTAAGCATGCCTTGCTTTTTGAATTTATGTCACACTACCCAATGCAAAGTAGGCTGTAAAGCGAATGCCCGGTATTAGTCAGAGATAATTCCGCGGAAAAGGCTATACTAAACGCTATGGAAATTGCGTTTAGTCTGGTCATGTTGGCCGCTATGGCGGTAGTAGCCTATTACGACGCCAAATATTTTATAATTCCCAATTGGTTAAATCTGGTCATCCTAGCTATTTTTCCGATCTGGTATTTGGTCAGTCCCGCGCCGATTGATATTTTTTCTGCGCTTATTGCCTTCGCGATCTTTTTTGGGATCGGTTTCCTGATTTTCGCGCTCAATGTCATGGGCGGCGGCGATATTAAGCTATTGGCCGTATTGGGATTATATACCGGCTATACGGAACAAGCGATTTCCCTGGTGGTCTACACCGCTATTTTCGGCGGGCTACTGTCCATTTTCCTGATTTGCGCCCGTGTTATGCTGCGGCGGCGCGATAAAGCCAAAACTGCGCGCATTTTTCAGCACAATCAGCCGATTCCTTATGGGTTAGCGATCGTCTGCGGATTCTCGGTGCTGCTGATTCGCGGGACGCTGCCGGGTTTCGCTGAAATGAACCTGATTGGGCTCCTCTGATTCGGGCACATGCTCTTTTTCTTCTGCCGCATGCCCAAACGCACGCGCTATCAGATTGTTGAATTCCGCGCCATAAATGAGCACCAGATTGATGATAAAGAAGAATAGCATCGTGGCGATAAAGCCGCCGAGCGACCCGTAAATAATGCTCATCTGTTCTACATTTTCGACATACCACGTAAACAGACGCGCCCCGGCTAACCACATCAATACCGCAAGCAATGCGCCCGGGAAAACGGCAATAATGTTCATTTTAATGTTGGGTAAGAAGAAATAAACGCCGGAGATGAATAAAAACAGAATGGCCGAGCCGATATAGAGGAAATAACGCTGCCACAGCGCCGCAAGCTCTGCATCAAAGGGTTGCCCGAGTACCGCCTTAAATTGTTCGAACGCATAAGGCGAGATCACGATGATAAACATCGTCACCATAATGACGAAGATAAAGAGAAGCATCTGTAGCATGCTCATCGCCCGGCGGAAAATATAGGTCGGTGGGTTACTCACGCAGTAAGCACGGTTTAACACGGTGCGGATGCCTTCGACAGCTGAAGACGACGTCCAAAGCGCACCGAGAATCGACAAGGTCAGCAAGCCTTGCGGCGGGCCCATGATAATTTCCAGTATGCGTGGCTGAATGGCGGCGAGCGCGTCTGCAGGCAACGAATTGGCCAAAAAGGTAATGAATCGCAAACCCAGCTCGCCTTGCCCGATAAAGCCGGCAGTGGCGACGATCAGCACCATAAATGGAAATAAGGAAAGCAGGCTTAGGAAGGTCAGATAGCCGGAAAACTCGATTCCATCATTTTCAACCAGATTATCCCCGGCCTTGTAAATGATATAGCCCGCTTGTTTGATCCATTGCCACATCAGCTAAATCTGGGGGAAATTAATGGGAATGTCCAGATTGCAAAGCCTCTTCTCTGTGCTATCTAACATTAAGCAACCAAGGAGGCCGAAATGACCGCAGCGGAGAAATTCCCCGAAGGATTGACGATTCACCCGAAGCTAACCCCCGAACAGCGCGAGATTTTTAGCGATGAGGCGATGGCCTTTGTCATGCAGCTGGCAGAGAAATTCCAGGGGCGCCGCAACGATTTGCTGAAGGCCCGCAAAGTAAAACAAAAAGAATTGGACGCAGGCGGCAGCCTCGATTTCCGCCCCGATACCAAGGAAATCCGTGAGGGGGACTGGACCGTGGCGCCGATTCCGAAAGACTTGCAAAATCGCCGGGTGGAGATTACCGGCCCTGCTGAGCCGAAAATGATCATCAATGCGCTGAATTCCGGCGCGAAAGTGTTTATGGCAGATATCGAGGATTCGTTATCCCCGACTTGGGAGAAAGTGGCCGAATCGCAAGCTGCGCTGAAAGCGGCGGTGCGCCGGACCTTAAGTTTCACCTCACCAGAGGGCAAGGAATATAGCCTGAAATCCGACGATGAACTGGCGGTGCTGATTGTACGCCCGCGCGGCTGGCATTTGGACGAGAAGCATATCACCTGGCGTGGCGAACCGCTGGCTGGTGGTTTGCTCGATTTTGGATTGTATTTTTTCCATAACGCCAAAGCCGCGCTGGACCGTGGAACAGGCCCTTATTTCTATCTGCCGAAGCTGGAAAACGCCGAGGAAGCGCAGCTTTGGGCCGATATTTTCGCCTTTGCGGAAGACTATGTCGGCGTGCAAAAAGGCACGATTAAAGCGACGGTGCTGATTGAGGTCATCACCGCGGTGTTTGAAATGCACGAGATTTTGCATGCGTTGAAAGACTATATCGTTGGCCTCAATTGTGGACGCTGGGATTATATTTTCAGCTTCATCAAAAAGTTCAAACGCCGCAAGGATATGCTGCTGCCCGAACGCGCGCAGGTGACGATGGATAAGGCTTTCCTCAAAGCCTATTCCGAGTTGTTGATCCAGACCTGCCATAAGCGCGGCGCGTTTGCGATGGGTGGTATGGCGCCGCAAATTCCGATCAAAGGCGATGATGAGCGAAATGAAAAAGCACTCGCGGCGGTGAAGAAAGACAAGGAACGCGAAGTGTCCTACGGCCATGACGGTACCTGGGTGGCGCATCCGGGGCTGATCCCGATTGCGATGGAAGTGTTCGACCGTCTGATGCCGAACCCGAATCAGCTGGATAACACACGCGAAGACGTGAAAGTCAGCGCCGCCGACCTGCTGGAAACCCATAAAGGCAGCGTCACCGAAGCAGGGATCCGCAACAATATTAACGTGGCGATTCAATACACCGCTTCGTGGCTGCAAGGCAATGGCTGCGTGCCGATCAACAATTTGATGGAAGATGCGGCGACGGCGGAAATCAGCCGCTCACAGGTCTGGCAATGGGTGCATCATGGCGAGCCGGGTTGCGAATGGTATGAGGTGCTGAATAAAGACAATGTCGATCAACGTTTCGCCGAAGAGCTGGAAGCGATTAAAGCGCAAGTTGGCGAGGATGCTTTTGCGTCGGGTGCCTATAAGGACGCGGCGGAGCTTCTCATCGACCTCGTTAAAGACGACACTTTCGTCGAATTCCTCACCCTGCCTGCCTATGAGAAACTGGCATGACGGAGGTGCATATTCGCCCGCTACAACGGCGGGAATTCGACAAAGTCTGGCCGATTTTTCACGCTATCATCAGCGCAGGCGAAACCTATTCCTATTCGCCCGACACGACGAAGGAGCAGGGCGCGTCGATCTGGTTTGCTGAGGAAAAGACGCCTTACATCGCCGAACTCGATACAGGTGAGGCCGTCGGTACTTTTTACCTGCGTGACAACCAGCTAGGGCTGGGCGATCACATTGCCAATGGCGGATTCATGGTCGCACCGCATCATGCCGGCAAGGGCTATGGCACCAAAATGGCAGAATGTATGATCACCGAAGCCAAACGTGCAGGCTATACCGGCATGCAGTTCAACTTTATTGTCGAAGGCAATGACCGTTCGCTCAATATCTGGAAGAAGCTGGGTTTCGAGATTGTCGGCACCGTGCCGGACGCGATGCGGCACAGCAAACGCGGGCTGGTGCCGGTGCACATCATGTATAAACGTCTGGTGGATTAAGGCGCCGGGTCGTAGGCGTAACCATGTTTGTCGGCTAAAAATTCCAGCGCGTCCGGGCGGCTGATGGTCTCGCGCATTTCTGGGCTGAGACGGTCGAGCGCATCCAATGCTTCCGGGCTGGCAGGGGTGGTCATCCGCGCTCTGGCAGTGGCGACGATATCCTGAAACAATGACCGACTGGTCTTAGAAATGCCATATTCCGGGTGCCATTGCACTGCCATGATTGGCAGCGTAGCATAGGGCCCCTCCGGATCCGGCTCGATTGCCTCAATCGTGCCGAATTCCGCACTGCGCGCGCTTTCGATAAAGCCACGACGGATATAGTTCGGGTCGACGACTTGATGATGCACGCTATTCTCGCCAAAGGTCGTCTGCTCCGCCGCATCGACGAGCGATTGCAAGCGGCTCTTGGGCGACACGCGAATCCGGTCGGCGGCGCTTAGCGGGTTATAATACAAAGGATTCCATTGCAGCTGTCCCGGCACATGCTGAATCAGTTTGCCACCATCGCGCGCAAAGTCATGCACGTTCAATCGCTGCATACCCGAGCAGATCCCTAAGAAGGGAAGGTCGCCCCGGCGGAACACTTCATCGAGCAGGGCATATTCATAATCCGCACGACGATTCGCACCTTTCGCCCGGCCCAGTAATCCATCTTCGTTATTGGTTTTAGGGTTGGCCTTTTCGCCATAATCGGCATTGTTGATGTCCCAGCTATTGCCGCCGATAATCACGCCATCCAGCTTCGCCATATCCGCTTCAATGGAATCAATACGCTTCGGATCGAGCAATACGGGATACGCGCCATGATGATAAAGCTGCGCCAGCAGAAATTGCACAGAAGCGGAACTTTCACTACTCCCGGAAACACCAATCACCGGCCGTGGCTCGTCCGCCTGCAGCGGCGGCGCGATCAGTATCAGCAGGCAGCAGACCTGCAAGATATGCTGAAGGCGGCGGATTATTCCCATGCCCCCAATGGCATTTGATAAACGAGTTGCAAGGTTTCAGCGCCTGGGTTGCGACGACCTAAGCTGGCATTGGAAATATGGTTGAAGGCGACGCCCAAACGCTGCGCATTCTCAAATTGATAGCTTAACTCCAGACCAGAACGGAATTCGATTGCGTGGCCTAAATCCTTGCCATCACCATCGCTAAAGAGTCCCGCCACGATATTCGGCGTGAAAATCCAGTTATCCGACAGCGGCACATCCCAATAGAACCCGCCATACCCGTAGATCGCGCCATCGCTTGACACATCCGCGCCGACGGTCGGGCGAATGCCGTAATAGACATCTTTACCGCGATATTGCGCACCAAATTGTGCGGCGGCATTGTCATCCTGCGTCACATCGAAATAGCCGATATATTGGGTAATATAGTCGCTTGCGGCAGCGGGCAGGGCCATGCTAAGCCCGAGTAAGAAAGCAAAAATATGTCGCATCAGTCGTTCCTCTTCTTCCTGCCTTTATACGCAAGTTTGGCGATAATACACGGATTTTCTGCCGCGATGGGTGCAAATTGCGCACCCGCCGTTATGGTGTTTCCGGAAGGCGAGCACCCCATAAGCCCCCGCTATGGCGGCTGTCCGCCGCAGGAGTGGCAGGATGGGGCGCTGGCTTATAGCAACGTACCCAATGCGGTGCCCAGCGACTGGTTGCAGAAGCCAATACCCGACGCATGGGATATCACCGAACCGGAGAGCTTCCGGCAGATCGGCCAGTGGCGGCGCATCACGGGCCGGGTGCGCGAGGTCTATCAAAGCCGTCAGATGCTGTTCCTAAATTTTGGCGAGGATTGGAAAAAGGATTTCACCATCGCCATCCCGAAAGAAGCGTGGAAGGCGTTTGATATGGAACGGCTGAATACGTTCGCCGGGGCCGAAGTGCGCGTGCGCGGCTATATCGAGTCTTACTATGGCCCGCGCATTGTGCTACTCAATCCGCAAATGCTGGAAGTGATAGGAGAAGCCGATGCGCCAACATGATCCGATCCGCGACTATATTGATGCCACCTTTGCCGAGGAAGATGCGCTGCTGCGCGCCATCCGTGCTGAGGGAGAGCGGCGGCGCCCGGGGATGCAAATCTCGGCGGGCGAGGGCAAATTGCTTTACATGCTCGCCAAACTGAGCGGGGCAAAACGCATTCTGGAAATCGGCACCTTTATGGCCTATTCCACGATCTGGATGGCGCGGGCGTTGCCGGAGGATGGCGACATCATCACCATAGAAGCCGACGGTGACACGGCCACCCAAGCACGCGAACACATTGCGCAAAGCGGTTTGCCGATCACGTTGCTGGAAGGCAAAGGCTTGGAACAATTAGCGCAAGCAACCGGCCAGTTCGACCTCATTTTCATCGATGCTGATAAAAGCAATTACCTTAATTATCTTGAGGCGACGCTGCCCAAACTGCGCCCCGGTGGCCTGATGATTGGCGACAATACGTTATTGTTTGGACATCTGGCCGGCGAGGTGCGCGGCCGCGCATCGGCGGCTGCCATCGAAGCGATGGGTGCGTTTAATCAACGCATGAATGATGGCGAGACATTGGAAGGGGTGTTGATCCCGACTTTGGAAGGTCTGACGGTCGCGCGGAAATTATAGCCGCATGTCGATTCCGGCTTTTGCCATCGCTTTTTTCACCTGAGGGATGGTGAACGTGCCAAAGTGAAAAACGCTGGCGGCGAGTAATCCCGTCGCGCCACCTTCGCGCACGCCTTCGGAAAAATGCGCAATCTCGCCAACGCCGCCGGATGCAATCACCGGAATGGACACCGCGTCGCTGATGGCGCGGGTGAGTTTGATATCGAAACCTTGCTTGGTGCCGTCGCGGTCCATCGAGGTAACCAATAATTCGCCTGCACCATAGGCGGCCATTTGCTCCGCCCATTTGACGGCGTCATAGCCAGTACCGTTGCGCCCGCCATGCGTAAAAATCTCAAACGCGCCGCCGGAATTGCGTTTGGCATCGACGGCCACCACAATACATTGCGAGCCAAATTTTTCTGCCGCTTCCTTCACGAATTCCGGGCGTTTCACCGCCGCCGTATTGATCGAGACTTTGTCGGCGCCGGCATTTAGCAGGTTGCGAATATCTTCCAGTGTGCGCACGCCGCCGCCCACGGTGACCGGAATAAAGCAGACAGACGCCACCCGCTCAACCACGTCCAGCATGGTATCGCGATTGTCTGATGATGCGGTGATATCGAGAAAACAGAGTTCATCTGCGCCCTGCTCATTATACACTTTGGCCTGTTCAACCGGGTCGCCCGCATCGACCAGATCGACAAAATTCACGCCTTTGACGACGCGGCCATCCGCTACATCAAGGCAGGGAATAATCCGCGGTTTTAACATTGCACCGCCTGAAGCGCTTTGACCGGATCGATCGCCCCGTCATACATGGCGCGGCCAATGATCGCACCCGTGATGCCGGATTTGGCGAAGGCTTTGACCGAAATCAGATCATGAATCGACGAAATGCCGCCGGATAAAATCACCGGGGTTGAAATTTTCTCGGCCAGCTCGGCGGTTTGGGCGATGTTCGGGCCTTGCATCATGCCATCGCGGTCGATGTCGGTATAGATGATGGCACAGACGCCCGCATCTTCGAATTTCATCGCCAAATCCAGCGCGGTAACTTCGGAAACCTCGCCCCAGCCTTCGACGGCGACCCGGCCGTTTTTGGCATCAATGCCCACGGCGACTTTGCCGGGAAATGCTTTGCATGCTTCGACCACGAATTGCGGTTCGCGCAAAGCTTGCGTGCCGATGATGACCCGGCTAACGCCCGCCTCCAGCCAATGTTCGACATCCGCCATTTTGCGTATGCCGCCGCCGAGTTCGACCGGCATATCGACCGCGTCCAGAATCGCTTTCACGGCGGGTGCATTGACTGCTTTGCCTTCAAACGCGCCGTTCAAATCGACCACATGCAGCCATTCGAAACCTTGGGCCTCAAACAAGGCGGCTTGAGTTTCCGGTGCATTGGGAAATTCGGTCGAACGGTCCATGTCGCCGCGTAACAGGCGCACGCAACGGCCATCTTTCAGATCAATCGCAGGAAATAAAATCATCAATCCATCCCCGATAATGGTTTGAGCTCTTTATAGAAATAATGCCCGGAGACCATGCTGCCATGTACGATTTCGTAATTCGGCAGTACGCCCCATTCCAGATAATTTGATTCACGATACAGCGTGATCGCTTTGCGCTGCGTTTCGCGTACATCCAATAACAGAGTGGTAAAGCCCAAAGTCGAGGCTTCACGTTCTGCGGTTTCCAGCAACATTTTAGCAAGGCCGTGTCCACGCGCGTAAGGCGCGACGAAATGCCCTTCGATTTTTGCAGAAAAGGCAGAGCTTTCTTTGGATTTACCGGGTTTGACCAGCTGGATAGAAGCGACCAGCGTACCATCCAGCCGTCCACCGAACAGGATGCGCTGCGGCACCATAAGGACGCCTTTCCAATAGGCTTCCAGTTCCTCTTCCGTGGGCGAACCGAGCCAGTTGAAGCCGATACCGTCTTCAATCGCGGTCGAGGTGGCGCGACACATGTCGTCCAAATCGGCAGCATTCAGGTGCTTGATACGTTCGACGGTAATACTCATTGCTGCACGAAATTCTCTATTAGTTTCAAACCACTTGCCCCACTTTTTTCGGGGTGGAACTGGGTTCCTAACAGATTGTCGCGGCCAATGCACGCCGTTATTTCCCCGCCATACTGGCTGG
>DDZS01000035.1:0-4879 GCA_002346425.1 Alphaproteobacteria bacterium UBA3002 | reverse complement strand
CCCCCGCCATACTGGCTGGTGGCGAGGATATGCGCCGGGTTTTCCGGCTTGGCGTGGAAACTATGCACGAAATAGGCGTGATCCTCCGCCTGCCAATCCGCTAAGCATGGGTGCGGCTGCGTAATGTCGAGCGTGTTCCAGCCCATATGCGGCACGCGAAACGGGCCTTGCATCCATTCTGGTTTCGGCTTGGTGCTGATAGGCACGACCTCACCGGGAATCCAGCCTAGCCCGGCATGTTCTCCATGCTCGGTGCCTTTGCTCAACAGCATTTGCGCGCCAACGCAGATGCCTAAGAAGGGTTTGCCTTTGTGCAGGACTTCTTCTTCCAGCGCGGCGATCATGCCTTCCGCAGCGCGCAGGCCCTGCATGCAATCCGCAAAGGCGCCGACGCCGGGTAAAATGATATGCGACGCGGAGGCCAATGCGTTCGCGTCCCGCGAAACAGTTACGGAAAGCCCCATCGCTTCCGCTGCGCGTGTTACGGCTTTGGCTGCTGAATGCAGGTTCCCAGCGCCATAATCAATAATACAGATGGTCATAGGGTTCAGTTACCGGGTTTAGCCGCGCGAGGCAACGGCTACTTAATATTCAACACCGCGTGATGCGTGTCGAAGAAGCGTTGTTCGGCGCGGATTTCGTTTTCGCCGCTGACGAGGGCGTAGAGCAGGTAGCCCTCGCGGTCGAGGCGTTTACGTAAGAAGTCATTGCCGTGAAACCCGGTCCACAGGTTGATGCCGAGCTGACAGATGTTCAGCGTCGCCTGATGCAGGTCTAACCCGTAAAATGCCAGCGCAAGCAGGGCGTTGACTACGGCCAGAATGACCACCAGCGACCAGCAGCGGTTGAACAGCGCCCAGAAGATGGTGAATGCAAAGGCGTAGAAATTAAACCCTTCAGAAACAAAGCGAATCCGTTCCGGCTGGATGCCGGCTTCAGGTTTGAAATGTACGCTGTAAATGCGTAGGCCGAAAAACGGGACCATGCCTAGTCTCCCAATTTGCCTTTGGTGGAGGGCAGGGCGTCGGCGCGGCGCGGGTCGATGCTCACCGCCTGACGCAGGCAGCGCGCCAATCCTTTGAAGCAGGATTCGACGATGTGGTGATTATTCACGCCATAGAGATTTTCCATATGCAGGGTCATGCCCGCCGCGGTGCAGAAAGCCTGAAACCATTCGCGGAAGAGCTCGGTATCCATTTCGCCGAGCTTGGGCACGGTAAACATGACTTTCCAGATAAAATACGGACGACCGCAAATGTCGATGGCAACGCGGGTGAGTGTTTCATCCATCGGCGATAAGGCATCGGCGTAGCGCATGATGCCTTTCTTATCGCCAAGCGCTTTCAGAAAGGCCTGACCCAGAGCAATACCGCAATCTTCCGTCGTGTGGTGGCCGTCAATATGCAGGTCACCCTTCACCTTGGCAGTGATGTCGATTAGAGAATGGCGCGCCAGTTGTTCGAGCATGTGATCCAAAAACCCGATGCCGGTATCAACGTCATAGGTGCCTTGCCCGTCGAGGTTAACCGAGACAGTGATTTGCGTTTCCGACGTGTCGCGCGTGACAGTAGCTTTACGTTCCATGGCCCAGTTTTCGCCTGTTTTTGCTCTCAAGTCAATTGGTGGCTTGCAAATCGCGTTTGTCAGACACACATAAGAGGCATGAAACACGATGAAAAGACATGGTATGGCACCACGATCATTTCCGTCCGGAAGGGTGGGAAGGTGGTGGTCGCGGGCGACGGGCAAGTTAGCGTTGGTCCAACAATTATGAAAGCATCGGCGAAAAAAGTGCGTCGGCTGGGCGATGGCAGCATTGTCGCAGGGTTCGCCGGGGCCACGGCAGATGCGTTCACACTGTTCGAGCGTTTGGAAACCAAGCTGGAAATGCACCCCAATCAGTTGACGCGCGCCTGCGTGGAGTTGGCGAAAGACTGGCGGACGGATCGCTATCTGCGTCGGTTGGAAGCGATGATGGCGGTGGTGGATGACACTACCTCGCTGGTATTAACCGGTAATGGCGATGTATTAGAGCCGGAAGATGGGATTATCGCGATTGGTTCCGGCGGCAATTACGCGCTGGCTGCGGCACGCGCGTTGGCGGATCGTGACGAGCTGAGCGCAGAGGATATCGCTCGCAAAGCCATGAAGATCGCAGCGGATATCTGCGTTTATACCAACGGCAACCTGACGGTTGAAACACTGGAAAATCACGCATGACGGAAATGACTCCCCGCGAAATCGTGTCTGAATTGGACCGATTCATTGTTGGCCAAAAGGATGCAAAAAAAGCAGTAGCGATTGCGCTGCGCAACCGCTGGCGGCGGCAGCAGGTCGAAGGCATGTTGCGCGAAGAAATCGTGCCGAAAAATATCCTGATGATCGGCCCGACCGGTTGCGGTAAAACCGAGATCGCGCGTCGCCTTGCTAAACTTGCCAATGCGCCCTTCATCAAGGTGGAGGCCACGAAATTCACTGAAGTCGGCTATGTGGGCCGCGATGTCGAATCCATCGTGCGCGATTTGATGGATATTGCGCTGAATATCGTACGCGCCCGCATGCATCAGGAAGTAAAGGTGAAAGCCGAAGCCGCAGCGGAAGAGCGCGTGCTCGATGCGCTGGTCGGCGAACATGCGACCGAGCAAACGCGCAGTAAATTCCGCACGATGCTGCGCCAGAATCAGATCAACGAAAAAGAAATCGAAATCGAGATCGCGGAAAGCGGACCGGATGGCTTTTCCAGCTTCGATATTCCTGGCATGCCCGGTGGCCAAATGGGAGTGTTAAACCTTAACGACATTTTGGGCAAAGCTATGGGCGGCCGCACCAAGACTAAGAAACTGACGGTTGAGGCGAGCTATGAAATTCTGATTCAGGAAGAATCCAATAAGCTGGTCGATGAAGAAAAAATCGTCCGCGAAGCGTTGGAAGCGGTCGAAAATAACGGGATCGTCTTTATCGATGAGATCGACAAAGTGTCGGCACGCAACGATGCGCGCGGCGGCGAAGTCAGCCGTGAGGGTGTGCAGCGCGATTTGTTACCGTTACTCGAAGGCACTACCGTGTCCACCAAATATGGCATGATCAAAACCGACCATATCCTGTTTATTGCCTCAGGCGCGTTTCATATGGCGAAACCCGCAGATTTGCTGCCAGAATTACAGGGTCGTTTACCCATCCGCGTCGAAATGAAAGCGCTGACGGAAGAAGACATGCTGCGCATTCTGACCGAACCGGAAGCGTCGCTGGTGAAACAATATGTCGCGCTGATGAAAACCGAAGGGGCAACCGTCGAGTTCACCGACGAAGGCGTGGCGCAACTGGCCAAACTAGCGACTAAGTTTAATCGCGAAGTCGAGAATATCGGCGCACGGCGCCTGCACACCATCATCGAGAAGCTGATGGAAGAAGCCAGTTTCACCGCTCCTGACACGCCGGATATGACCGTCACCGTGGATGCGGACTATGTGACCAAGCATGTCGGCGACATGGCACAACAAACCGATTTGAATAAATTCATTCTCTGATCTACACCTGTGGCTAGCCCTGAAACATCGGGGCATAGGGCAGGGCATGATACGGGATAGATATTATATTGCATGGTTGGTAGGCTTAGCGTCAGTGGCGCTGATCCTATGGTCGCAAGCGCCAGTGAATCCTGATACTGCCTGGCTATTGCTTCTCGCGCAGGAACTGGTGGCGGGGAAACAGCTCTATATAGCTATTTTTGAGACCAACCCGCCTATGGCCGTATGGGTGCATTTGCCTGCGGCGTGGATTGCAGCGCTAACCCCGCTGAGTGTGAAAACGGCATGGCTGCTTAGCTTCGTCATGCTGGCGATCAGTTCCCTATGGATGCTGCGCAAAGTGGCGCTGCCTTTCTGGCTTTGGGGGGTGCTGGCCATTACATTAGTGTTCGGATTTGGTAGCCAGACGGGGCAGCGGGAACAGATCATTTTGCTATTTCTTTGTCCCTACTTGTTGCAACTGGCCACGGGCGGGCGTGCTACCGTACTTGCCGCGGCAATGATGGCTGTAGGCGTGTTAATGAAACCCTATTTTGCACTCCTCCCGCTCATTGCCGTAATAGTATATATTTACCGTACACGCCCCACTTGGCAGGCGTTTCTGTGGATGCATGCAAGCGCCATCGGAGTGGTAGTGGCATTTGCGGCATATGTGTTTGTCATCAACCGGCTGTATCTGGATGTGATGATCCCGCAGCTCGTGGCGGGTTATAGCGCCTATAATGCTGATCCGACGCGGCAATGGGCATGGTTTGCTGCGCTGCCTTTATTGGTGTATTTTCCGGTGTTACTGGCCGCTGTTGCTAAAGCGCCATTGCTTGCGCGCTCGGTAACCCTACTGCTCTATGGACTTGGCGTTTTAACGATCGCGATTTGGCAACAAAAAACATTTATCAATCACATGTTACCCGTCATGCTTTTCGCTTTTGTGCTGAATGCCGAGACCATTGCCAGTCTGCGCCATTATCAGGATCGTTTGCTTGCTAAAATCAGCATGGTGGGCGCGGTGCTCGTCTGTTTTAGTTTGGCAATCGCTTGCGTATTAGATCTGCATCGCTGGCTGCGTGGGGATGCGTTTCCGGGCGTAACGGAAGCCACAGCGCATTTCACACAAACGCCCAATGCCACGCATGTGCATTTAGGACTAGGTATTCTACCGGCCATCAGCGCCGTGCTCGAAGCCGATCAGCGCTATAGTGGCCTCTGGCCGCATGCGTGGTTTCTAACCCGAGAGATTAGCCAGCGTGTCTCAGAATATGAAGGCTATCCAGCCCAAATAAATGAAGCGGCCATGACAGAGAATGAACGCGCCTGGTATCGCCATACGATTGATGCCTTTGTTGCCGATCCCC
>DDZS01000025.1:2201-9950 GCA_002346425.1 Alphaproteobacteria bacterium UBA3002 | reverse complement strand
GAGCAAATGAAGGCGATTCAGAAAGAGCTGGGCGATCTGGAGGGCGATGGCAAAGATGAGCTGTCCGAGATGGAAAGCAAAATCGCCGATGCGCGCATGCCGAAAGAGGCGAAAGAAAAATGCGATGCGGAGCTCAAGAAATTACGCACGATGTCATCCATGTCGGCTGAAGCTGGGGTCATTCGTAATTACCTCGATTGGATGACCTCCATCCCGTGGAAAAAGCGCAGTAAGGTGAAGCGCGATCTAAAAGTGGCGGAAAAGATTCTTGATGAAGATCATTATGGCTTAGAGAAAGTCAAAGAGCGCATCATGGAATATCTGGCGATTCAGGCGCGGACCAAGCAAATTAAAGGACCGATTTTGTGTTTGGTTGGCCCTCCTGGTGTAGGTAAAACCTCATTGGCAAAATCCATCGCTCGCTCGACTGGGCGGAATTATGTAAAATTCTCACTCGGCGGCATGCGTGACGAGGCGGAAATTCGTGGTCACCGCCGGACTTACATTGGCTCAATGCCCGGTAAAATCATCCAATCGATGAAAAAAGCGAAAACCGTCAATCCATTGATGCTGCTTGATGAGATCGACAAAATGGGTCAGGACTTCCGCGGCGATCCGGCCTCTGCCTTGCTAGAAGTGCTCGATCCGGAACAAAACAAAGAGTTCAACGATCACTATCTGGAAGTGGATTATGATCTGTCGGATGTGATGTTTATCGCAACTGCCAACTCGCTGAATTTGCCGCGTCCGCTACTTGATCGGATGGAGATCATTCGTTTGTCTGGCTATACCGAGGACGAAAAAGTCAATATTGCGCTACGGCACTTGATTCCAAAACAGATGAAAGAGCACGGCGTGAAGAAGAAAGAGTTGAATCTTTCGGAAGCCGCGCTGCGTGACATGATTCGCTACTACACGCGTGAAGCCGGTGTGCGGAATCTGGAGCGTGAAGTCGCGCGCATCATGCGTAAAGCCGTCAAAGAAATTTTGATGAGCAAAAAAGAAAGCGTTAGTGTAACGCCGCGAAACCTCAATAAATATCTTGGAGTGCGTAAATTCTCTTACGGTGAAGCCGAGAAGATGGATCAGGTGGGCGTTACCACGGGTTTGGCGTGGACCGAAACTGGTGGTGACCTGCTGCTGATCGAATCGGTTTCGATGCCCGGTAAAGGCAAGTTCTCTGTCACCGGTAAACTGGGCGACGTCATGAAAGAATCGGTAGAAGCCGCTGCGAGTTATGTGCGTGCGCGTGCACTCGACTTTGGGATTAAACCGCCGGTGTTCCGTAACCGCGATATCCACGTGCACGTGCCAGAAGGCGCCACGCCGAAAGACGGACCTTCGGCTGGTATTGCTATGTGTACGACCATCGTATCTGTCTTAACTGGCATTCCAGTGAAAAAGAATGTGGCGATGACAGGGGAAGTCACACTTCGCGGTCGCGTGTTAGCGATTGGTGGGTTAAAAGAAAAACTGCTGGCTGCGCTGCGGGGTGGCATTACCACCGTGTTAATTCCGAAAGAAAATGAAAAGGATCTGGAAGATATTCCGGCCAATGTGAAAAAGCATTTGGAAATTATTCCCGTCGAAACCGTCGATGAAGTGTTAGGCCATGCACTCGCCAGCCATCTGAAACCGATTACCGATTGGGTGGAAGTAGAAGAGGACAATATCTCCTCAAAAAAGGCTGATGAAGACGATACGTCTGTGATCACCCATTAAGACAAAGCGGCAAGCATTTACTGCTTGCCGCTTTTTTAGCTACGCAGCTTCGCGCAATAATTCATTCACGCTGGTTTTACTACGCGTTTGCGCATCCACTTTTTTCACGATGACGGCTGCGGAAAGCGATGGCTTAGTTGGATCGCTTGCCGGTGCCATACCCGGAACCACTACCGAATAAGGTGGCACTTTACCGCGATGCACTTCCCCCGTCTCGCGGTCGATAATTTTCGTTGAGGCACCGATAAAGACTCCCATCGAGATCACGGCGCCCTCGCCTACGATGACCCCTTCCGCAATTTCCGAACGCGCGCCGATAAAGCAGTTGTCTTCGATAATCACTGGATTGGCCTGCAACGGTTCTAAGACACCGCCAATACCAGTGCCGCCGGAAATGTGGCAATGTTTCCCGATTTGTGCGCAACTGCCAACTGTCGCCCAGGTATCGATCATTGTGCCTTCATCGACATACGCCCCTAAATTCACAAAAGACGGCATTAGCACCACATTGGGCGCAATATAGGCCGAGTGACGCACTACGCAATTTGGTACGGCGCGAAATCCCGCATCCGCAAAATTATGATCCTGCCATCCTGTAAATTTCGATGGTACTTTATCCCACCAACACCCATCATTCGGACCGCCAGCGATGCGTTGCATCGCATTTAAGCGAAAGGAAAGCAGTACGGCTTTCTTAGCCCACTGATTCACCACCCATTCAGCCCCTTGCTTCTCTGCCACACGAATGACTCCGTGGTCCAGCGCATTAAGCGTCAGTTCAACCGCATGACGAATTTCGCCCCCGGTTTGCGTGTTGCACGCGTCACGCTTTTCCCACGCATCTTCGATGATCGACTGGCAATTGATTAGATCTTGTCTAGAAATGGTTGGTTGCATGACCTCTCCTGCTACATTGGTTGAGCGGCACGGTAATTCGGTATAGGTAAAATGCAATCATTAATTTAAATGGTTTTGCTTTAACCTTTCGTTAATTACCTTGCGGTAGACTAAGCAGATCGAACCAGAATGGATGCGACGTGACACAACAGGTAGGGCCTATGCATAATGACGACTTAGCGGATGAGTTGCGCAAAGAGCGCGATCGTTTTGTCGCGTTTTCGTTTGCCTTCGCAGATATCGTGCTTGAGATGGATTTGGACGGAACGATTTTGTTCGTGGATGGCGCCACCAATGGCCTGCTGGGCAGAGAAGCGGAAAGCCTGAATTCGCAATGCTTTTTCTCGCTGATGGACACGGAAGAAGGCAACCAGCTGCGAAGCCAGCTGGAAAACCTGAAACAGGCGTACCGGTTAGACAAACAGGAAATTCATCTAAAAAATCAGTATCAGGATTCCATTCCCTTCTTGTTATCCGGTTTTCGGTTATCGCAACTGCATCCGCATATTTATCTGACTTTAAGTTTACAAAAAGGCGATGTCCCGCACGATCAACTGTTCCGCAGAGACATGGATACGGGCCTGTTAAACACCGGTAGTTTTGTTGAAAGCGCCAATCAGCGGATTCACGAGGCGGAAGCGCAGGGCGAGCATTTGGCAATGACCCTGCTCGATTTTCCTGAGCTGAAGGGTTTTCTCGATACGCTGCCCAAAGACAAAGCCGAGGAACTCTTATTAGCAATTGCCAATTATTTACGTGAACATTCGGTCGCGGGCGATACAGCGGGAATGATCAGCGACGAAGCATTCAGCTTTGTACATAAAGAGACCTTGGAATCGGCACAAGTGATCGAGGATTTGATCAAGCTCACCAAACAGATTGACCCCGCGGGTAAGGGCATTGAGATTCGTAGCCAACGGGTAAAAGCCGATGCGCAAAAACTTTCTCCGCAAGATTCGGCGAATGTGTTGCTTTATACCTTGAATCAGTTTGCCGAGACCGCAGGAGAAAATTTCGATATCCACGGACTTGCCGAAAGCTATGACCAGCTGCTGAATGCAACAGTAGAGAAAATCAAACATTTCAAACAAACATTGGATGATGAACAATTTAACCTCGCCTTTCAACCGATTGTCGATTTGAAAAGCGGGCTCATCCATCACTATGAAGTGTTAGTGCGGATGAAAGATCCGGAAATATTTAAAAACCCCTTCGACTTCATTAATTTCGGGGAGAAGTCTGGGGTGATTAGTGATTTCGATCTGCTGATGACGCAGAAAACACTAGAGGTCATTAAAAAGCTCGCCGCCGAGGGCAACACCCCATTAGTAGCGGTTAATATTTCCGGTAAATCCATTGAATCGACTTTATTTAAAGATTCGCTGCTTCGGATCGTCGAAGAAAACTCAAGCTACCGAAAGCAAATTATCTTCGAATTGACGGAGTCTTCCAAAATTACCAATCTGAAAAGCGCGAATGAATTTATTCAGAATCTGCGCGATCAGGGTAACCTCTTCTGTCTGGATGATTTCGGTACCGGTGAATCCTCCTTCGAATATCTGCGGAATCTGCAGGTAGACTTCATCAAGATCGATGGTTCTTATGTGCGCGAATCGTTACAAACCCATCGCGGGCGACACATGCTCAAAGCCATGGCGGCGTTATGTAAGGACTTAAACGTGACCACCATTGGCGAAATGGTTGAAGACGAAGCGTCTGCTGCGCTTCTCTGGGAAGTCGGCGTGAAATTCGGTCAGGGTTATTTATTTGGCAAGCCAGAAGTCGACGAGCAAACCATCCTGAACTGTAAAAAACCAACCCCCTATTATCAGGGCATGATGCGCGCCAAAAAAGTCAATGACCCGCAGAAAAAATGGTGGAGCAACTCTTAAGGCGTATCAGCCAGCAATCAGTTCCAATTGACTGACTTGTTCATCCATCCGTGCGGCGATTTTCTCGTTGAAATGCTGTAGCTCTAAAAAATCCTGTTTCAACGCATGCAAGTCGTTACGCAGGGCCTCGTTATCGCGCATTAATTCATCGCGCTCTGCCTGAAGCGCAGTTTGATCGGCCTGTTGCTGATCGTAATGCTCCTGCCATTTCGCGGATAATTCTGCCTGCATTTTTTCAACTTCTGCAGCCATCGCCTGATCCGGCTGTTGCGCGCTGATACGTGATTCGAGTAGAGAAAACGCCTCGGAAAGCCGTTTACTCGCCAGATCCAGTGCAGTGACATTCGCCATAGTAACTCCTCATTTGCAGGTCACCGACATTAGCGAGGCGCGCCAAAATGAAAAGCAAAAATGCCGAAACATGCACCGGCGGTGGACAAGTCGTGATTGACCACGCGAATTTCTCCCAGTATAGGTGCGTCACAACCCTTTAGCGGGCGATTAGCTCAGTTGGTTAGAGCGCTACGTTGACATCGTAGAGGTCGGTGGTTCGAATCCACTATCGCCCACCAGGTAACGTAAATGATACTCTCGACATTATGGATTGCGGCGCTAGCCGTAACATCGCCTGCCGCGGCACCAGTAGATCCACTGGCGCGCGAATTACTGGATTTGATGATCTCAGATACGGATCATAATAAACTCGCGGAAAAACGCTTCGAAATGCTTTTTCAATCGCTCCCTGTCAAAACGGACGAGGACCGTAAATGCGCGGCTGAGATTAAACCTAAATTACACGATGTAGTGCTCGGCACTTCTTCCGCCGATAAAATCAAACCGCTGCAAGCTGCCGCTATCAGCGAGCGTTATTCGCATGCCGAATTAGTCGCCATGCGCGAGGCGTATGATGAAAAAGGTCGCGAGGCATTAGGTCCGATTGCTGGTATGAAAACGTCGGTCGATCCAGAAGCAATCGATCCGCAATATAGCGAGAAATTAAATACTATTCTGGCGAAGTGCCGTCCGCAGTAATTATTGGTAGCGGATACAGCGTACCGACGCTTTTTGGTCTTTCACGAAATTGCTGGCATTGGCGCCACCGGGTTTATAGATGTTGTCTTCGAAAATACCCAGGGCTAGCGCGCTGTTGATGCCGCGTTCGCTTGATGACCAATAGAAACGCCCGCCCATGTCTGTCACATCGAACCCGCCAATCACTTTATAGTGTTTACCGATCACCATTAATTCATTGATGGCTGGCAAAATCCAATCGTCGTGTCCGTTATCCGTTAAATCGTAGCACCGCAGCGCGGCATAATACGGGGCTGGATATTCGGCCCGGCCTTTAGAAGCTAACAGTTTGGTATTTTCTTCGCCCGTGTAACAGCCGCGAGCTTTTAAATCTTCGGAAGAACAATCATCGAGTTCAATATTTTCTACCACGCCATGGCCGCTGTTCCAGCTTCGAACACCCTGATCTTCTTTGGTCACAAACATGCGTTTACGATTCGCCGGAGAGATGCCAGCAAAGATCGTATCATCGGGCATTACGCAGCCTATCTGATCTTCGGAAAAACTACTGCTACAGCGTACACGCCATACACCATTCTGGCAGACCGTCGTCACGGTGCCTTTGCGCATCGGGTTTTCAAAGCCAGGGTTTTCCCGCGCGGCTTTGCCTTCCATATTGGCCCCACAATTTTCGCCACGGAAAGGTTTTGCCCAGGCTTCTGGTTGCTCTTTTTCCATATTAGCGTAAGTCTTGCGCGACGGATGACGATAGGACATCGCGTGCTGTAAGCGCGTCTGAAAATCCGGCTGAACGATTTCCTCTTCCGCTTTACTGGTCGTTTGTGCCATGGCAGACGTAGTGACGCCGGTTGCGAGAAGACACGCTGCTAGCGCAATAACAGGTATAGTTTTCGCTGTAATCATACGCTTAATATTACCGTAATTTTTAACTAAATACCATTAGATTATGCCACATAATCTTAATAAATCGAACTAGATCGCTGCTTTCTGCCGCCATTGCGTCAGCTTACCTTTGAACTTCTGAATTTGCATGACATCCTCTATTCGACGATGCAAAAAGGCTTCCGTGTCGCTTTGATTTGGTGAATCATCGTTCAACCAATATAACAGCGTGCTACTGTAGACTTTGGCGAGAAGCGTACGCTTGGAATAAAAGTTCCAATCCGTAGAGGTGTCGCCCGCCGCGCGCCAGATGATATCTACGGTGGCATACAGATGCTTCAGCCCGTCCGGCGCGTTCCATGGCAATTGATACAGCGCCAACCCTTTACGCACCGCTTCGCGATGTAGCTGTTGCGCGCGCAGGCGCACCATGACGCCGGTCGCGATACGCTCGCGTATTTTCATGCTTTCAAAATTATAGTCGTTGGCTAATGTCTCGCGCAGTTGCGCATTCGTGCCATCTACCCAGACATTCAGCGCCTGAAACGCACCACCGGGAAAGGCCCGGTCCGCTTCTTCTTTCGGTAAATCGAGCGATACTGCTGCCGCGCGAATCACCTGCATATCCCACCCATCGAACGCGATGCCGGGAAGTGCGGCATTGAGTAGCCGTGTTTGCAATGCATCCATAGGTATAAGATAGAAGGATTTAGTCATGTCTGCAAGTCAGGACAATACGCGTTGCGCCAACTTTGCGTTTATGCTGTATGTCGCGCATGGCGCGGTTTAAAATTACGATTGAATATGATGGAACCCCTTACTCTGGATGGCAGCGGCAGAATGATGTCCCAAGCGTGCAGCAAACCATCGAAACCGCTATTTACGCCTTCGCGCAGGAAACAGTGAATTTACAGGCGGCAGGCCGCACGGATAGCGGGGTCCATGCCCGAGGGCAGGTCGCGCATTTTGACCTGACCAAAGAACGCTCCTGCTATCAAGTGATGGAAGGGCTTAATTTCCATCTACAAAACGCGCCGATTGTGATTACGCAGTGCGACCACGTGGACGAGCATTTTAACGCTCGTTTCAGCGCGACTTATCGGCGCTATCTTTATCGCATATTGCTGCGCCGCGCCCCCTTAGCGCTTGATGCGAATCGCGCCTGGCAAATTGGCTGGCCGCTGGATATTCCAGCCATGCAGGATGCTGCAACCTATTTTTTAGGAGAGCATGATTTCACGTCTTTTCGCGCTACCATCTGTCAGGCGGATTCGCCCGTGAAAACCTTGGATTGTTTCGAAGTCGAAGCACAAGGCGATGAGTT
>DDZS01000025.1:0-1908 GCA_002346425.1 Alphaproteobacteria bacterium UBA3002 | reverse complement strand
ACGAAGCACAAGGCGATGAGTTGTTTATTCATGCGCAAGCGCGTTCTTTCCTGCATCATCAAGTACGCAATTTGGTGGGTACGTTACAGGCTGTGGGTGCTGGAAAAATCACTGCAGAGAGTATACCTGAAATTTTTGCCGCAAAGGATCGACGGGCCGCGCCACCCACCGCGCCAGCCTGTGGCCTTTATCTCATGGAAGTCGGGTATTAAGGCAAACCGCCACTTTTCCACATCGTATCTTAATCGATTTGTCATGAATTTGTCATATTCAGCGCGCTCAGTGTGCTATACTACGTGGAATGCCAGTCATTGAAAAAATAAAAGCCGGACGCGGATTCGACGCTGCCCGAGTGGGCCTGATTATGGCGCCGCAGGATGCCCCTGCGGGTTCAATGGCGGAGCTTACCCAATTTTTCGAAGAAGAAACCGACATCAAAGCACTGCCCGGCTATTATGGCCCGCAACGCAATCATGTCTTGCGCCTTTCCGGATTGCCGGAAACCAATGCCGAGTTTTTACGTCTGTTGCATGAAGATTTCCCCGCTTGGCAGGAAAAACGACACCCCGGCGAAACCACAATCCAGATCGCTCCCGGTATCGAATGCGACGCGATGGATGATGTCGATCACTTTCCGTACCAACCGGGATGGAAAAAATTTGTAAAAGAGAATGCCAATACCCTAACGGGCTTAGCCTATATGGCCGGCAGCGTTGGCTTATTACTCGCCGCTTGGCGTAAGCCACGCCGCATGCCAAATAAGCCAGACCACGATTGGTTCCGTAGTTATACGGCAGGCGCCTATTTTACCGCCGCAGGAATTTTAGTAGCAATGAGTCAGCAGCAGGATCGCCCGCGCCATGTGTACGATATTCTGGAAAAAATTTACCCGCCCCTCAATCATGCCACCCCGGAACAGTTGCAGGACATCGATCAAACGCAAAATGGCGTACTGGATTTCTTAAAAAAATATCCCTGGGAAACATCCATGATCTTAAACGCTAGCGGTGCGGGTGCACATGCGATTTCCTGCGCGAAACGCGGTGACTTTATGGAACTGGCCGGTGCCGTCGGCACAATGACCGGGTGCATGTTGAGTTCGGTCATACCGGAAAAAGGCGGGCGTAGTTTAATCCCGATTGGCGAATGGCTAGAAGACGAGCACGGACATAGTTTATACGAACGGATCGAAGATTTTGCCGCGCATCATCCCCATTTGGGCAGCTGGATGCTGTCGGTAAATCGCGCCTATGATTGGCTGGAAGATAATCCGTTACGCGCGGCAAGCGGCACCTCTTTCGCATCCAATTTGGCTTATGCCTCGGCTGGCTTACGCGCCCAGAATATGGGACTGGCCGGAATGTCCGGCGCATTCATGGTCGGCAATTACACGCAAAGCCAGGCCACCAAAGGTCGCGGCGATAGTTTCGATTCGGTCGTTACCGCTGCAGCATCCATTATTGCCGCCGATCCCCAAGTCGACAAGCAAGATAAGCGCAGTGTGCGTCGCCGTGTAAAACAACTGGCGCATCGTCTTCAGGCGCAACAGGAAATCGTACATAACGAATCGAAAATGGAGCGCGGCATTCTCGCGCGATTAGAACGTGAACTCAATCCGACGCACGATGTGCTGGATGGTTTTTTACCTTCCGAAACCCATTATATTTCGCAAAGCCCGTTTGTGGATGCGTCGCATGTTAGTCGCCTGCTGCAATCCGACAGCGCGTCCAATGCGACCGGAATCGGCTAAACTTTCTCGCGGCGTAACGCGCGATAGAAACACACCATTTGCCACACCATAACCATCATGTATGGAATCGCGCCGATCACCGCAAAGGCCCGAAAGAAATCTGCACCGCGCCCAGACATAAGTGCCCCCGCCGTGACCAATCCGATCAGCACGCCCCA
>DDZS01000008.1 GCA_002346425.1 Alphaproteobacteria bacterium UBA3002 | reverse complement strand
ATGTATGGAATCGCGCCGATCACCGCAAAGGCCCGAAAGAAATCTGCACCGCGCCCAGACATAAGTGCCCCCGCCGTGACCAATCCGATCAGCACGCCCCAAGAGACGCGTTGCCAAACCGGTGGGTGAATGTCGCCATCAGAAGTAAACATACCCAGCACGTAACTCCCGCTATCAGCGCTGGTGATTAAGAAAATAAACAATAGCAGCAAGATGACCACGGAGGTGATTTCCTGAAGCGGCAAGCGCGCCACCATTTCAAACGTGGTCGATTGGATATTCGCGATATTAGAGGCAAAGCCCGGCTCAGCGATTAATTCCAGATACAGCGCCGTGCCACCAAGGGTCGAGAACCATAATGCGCTGAATAGCGTCGGTACTAAAATAACGCCGCATAAAAATTCGCGCATAGTGCGGCCGCGGCTGATACGCGCAATAAACACCCCGACAAATGGCCCCCAGCTCATCCACCATAAGAAATAGGAAATGCTCCACCCGGCGGTCCAATGTTGCGTATCGCTAATTTGGCGGGTGTTAAACGTCATCTGCACAAAGCCGTCCAGATAGTCGCCGATACTGCTGACGAACGTATCAAGAATAAACAAGGTTGGGCCGGTGAACAGGATAAATAACATCAGCAACACCGCGACACCCATATTGATGTCACTCAGGATTTTAATACCCTTCCCTAACCCGGTAGAGGCGGAGATTGTGTAGCATATGAACATCGCGCCTAATATTAGCAGCCGCAGCACATCAATGTCGATGGTAGGGCCGAAGACGCGCATGAAGCCCTCAGAAATTTGTAAGATAGCCATGGACAGCGAGGCCACCAGACCGAATACTACGCCCACAATCCCTGCCATGTCGACCAGCCGCGACACGATGCCCCGCACACGTAACGGCACCGCCCCTTGTATCGGCGCGCTAGGCAGCATCGGCAATTGTTTATGAAAGGTAAAAAACGCAATCGTGAGCGCTGCCATAGCATAAATAGCCCAAGCGTGAATTCCCCAATGAAACAAACTCAGCGCCATGGCGCGGCGTGCTTCTCCGGCTCCAGGCATGACCATTTCTGAGGCGGGTGGCGCATTGACGAAATGCGTCAACGGCTCCGCTGCGCCATAGAATACCAAGCCGGAGCCCATGCCCGCAGCAAACAACATCGCGATCCAGGAAAGTGTGTTGAACTGCGGTCGCTCATCGGGGCCACCTAAACGAATACTGCCATACCGGCTAAAGCAAATATAGCCGGCAAAGGCTACAAAACATGCGCATACGAGTAACACTAGCCATCCGAAATGGATCGAAAACCATTGCGTCAAATCGGTAAAGGCTTCCGCCATCGCGTCGGGAATGGCTAGCCCGAGTGCGATAAGACATAAAAAAACGTAATGCCCCAAGTGGAGCCGCGTAATGTAGCGGGTGACCATCAAAACAAGCTAGCAGCTTCTCAGCTTTCTGCAAGGGGCCGTATCAGGCGCTCCCACGGCTCTAAAGGCACAGGCGGTAGCGGCAGTGGTAATTGATCGTTACGCGACGTGGCATTGCCTTCATTGGTCAAACTTGACAGATAGGTTCGGTCTGCCCCAAATTGTTGCACCAGCGCATCGATTAGCGGGGTGCCTAAAGGGATATGGTAATAATCGACCATGTTACGCGCTAAAGCATGCGAAGCGCGTCGCCGGTTTTCATGCAGCACCTCAACGCTGATACTCGCCCACCCGGCTTTGGTTTGCGGCGACAAATCCATATCCAGTGATCCGAAATTTGGTGCGTAAGATGTCTCAATCGCCAGTTGTTCTTCCGGCTGACTCATATCCAGCATTTCATCGAGGAGGTCTGCCAGCTCCATTGCCACGCGCTTGTAATCCTCACCGCCGAAGCGGATCTTTTCGTCGCTGATGTCGTAAACGCGCAAATGTTTGCCTGTGATGATTTCCACATTCGATAATAACAGGCTGATAGCATGGGCGAGCTTTAGTTTCTCTCGATCCCGCAAGGTAATTTCACGTTCTTTAATCAACCAGCCGGGCTTTGATCCCGATTCATTCGCCAAACGCACCGCTAATTTTGCCCCTTCCCTATCCCAGATTTTGCGATATCGTTCTGCGGCGCGTTGCATCTCCCCATAATGCTTTTCCACCGAACGGTGCAGCTTCATGATGCGCTGGTAATCAAGCCGTGCGATCGACTGCAAATGATTGGGCAACGTCGGCAATGTGCGCTTGATTGCATCTAACATGCTGTTGACGGAATCGGTTATTTCTGCCGCATATTCTTGTTGCGCGTGACGCTGACACAAACTGGCAAACAGACGGATAGCGCTATTGCGTCGGCGCAAACTTAACCGATATTGGTGGCGCGATTCGTCGAGCTGTATTTGCACGCGTTCCAGCGCTTCATCTCCCTGCACCCGCATATCTAAGAGTGCAATCCGCCGGCCGTTGAGCATTTCATACGCCAAAGAAATCATGGCATAGGCGTCGTATAGCGTCATGAGGCTGGCATCTTCTTCCTCGGCGGCGCGCAAGGTACGTTCGATAAAGCCTTCGGTGCGCGCAATGCCATCCTGAATACGCGGCATGATGCCGCGCATGCGTTTTTCGAGTAGCACAAAGGCTTTCGCGGTCACGGCATCGATACGCTCGCGCACGGCATATAGCTCTTCCGATATTTCGGCATATTCATCAGCGATGCGGCTTTCCATTCCTTGATCGGCAAAGCTTTCAATCCGGCGGGCGGCGTTGGCTAACCGCGTAGAGCCTGTCAAATCCCGCACGGCCGTACCCACTACCGAAGGGGCAATCGCGGCACCTTGAAGTAAAAAATAGGCGGCGAGGATTTTGCGCTCATCGCGATCATACTGCTCAAGAATCGCGTTGCGACTGGCGAGCATTAAATTGAATAATTGATCATTCACCCGCAGCAGCAACTCCTGTTCGCTGCGTACTTTGGGTTTGTAGAAAATATCGTGCCCCAATGACGCCATAACGGCGAGGACACCCGCAATAATTGTGTAGCCTGCAAAATAAATAAAACTTTGCGTCGGCGCGGCTTTGGCGAAGCCGATATAATGCCCACCCTGAAGCGCGATAAAGGTCACCGGGCCCGCCGTCCAGGCAAGGTTTAGAAACGTCCATTTCCAGCTTTTTTGCGCGGCGGCACTTGCGATACGTTGGCTGATATGACGGCCGCGACGCGCGTAATATTGCCCATCCGCCGTTTCGGTCGACTTTAACGATGCCATTGTAGAACCAAGCCAGATCATAGGCTTGTCATAGCACGCAAGACGGCGGGTGCAAGTTTAAGCGGCCTGACGACCTAACTCGTCTGAGTATAATGCGTTTGCTGCATCCATCCACTGAGACAATTCATGCGGCATTTCGGGGGATCGCAAAGGCAAATGTTCCTGCATTAATTTGCGCGCATGCGGGTCCGCTTCGTTGCGTTTTGCGTAGCTATGGATGTGCCGATGGAAAGGTGCATTTTGAATAGCATCCCATCCTTCGTCGCTTACATAAAGGACCGCGTAGGCAGAGTCAGGTTGCGTTTTCCCTTTAACCTGATCCACGAAACCCGTTTTCTTATCTGTCACCAAATCCTGTAGGTCTATTGCTTCACCCTGATCATTACGCCAGGACTTGCCGCTATCTTCTACGGAGACCACATACGGTTTTTCACGCAAACGGCGGTAGGCTTCAGCCTTATTCCATCCTGCTTTCACAGCGCCTTTTAGGCGCTCGATGGCTTTGGTAAATTCGTTGCGAATGTCACCGTAATATGCTTCGCGCCGCCGTATATTACCTTTGGTCTTACTAAAGAATTGCTGATCCTTCTCAATGTCTTCGTAGCTTTTATCATCAAGTTTAAAGTTAACACTGACAGGTAATTCTTTGACACACGCCTCATATTGCCGCTTTAGCTCTACGCGCGCTTCAAGCATGGTTTTAACCATGTCTTTTTCTTCATCTACGCTTAAATCAAACGGGCGGGCGGCGCGGACATCCCATAAGGCTTCGAATTTCTGGTTATTGCCTGCCAAGAATATATCCACCGCCTCATAAAATGCATCCAATCGTTCGATGAGCAAGGTTTGCTCCGGCATAGTTGTGAGTCTCTTTTTATCGCCATAACTTTTCGCGGTATCGAGTAGCCCGGTTTCGCGTAAGTGCTCTTGAATTTCTTTCAGTTGTTCGACTTGTTTTTCCCGGGAAAACCGATCGGATGATAGAGGAAATACTATCGCTTTTTGCGTACCAATCTCTTCTTCTTCCAATGCGATATATTCAGGGTTTGGGTTGGCCTCACGCAATAATATGGGTAACGACTTGCGCGATAATGCTATCTGCTGAAATGGCCGCTCACAGGCCTGCATGCATTCTTTCACTTCTTCTTTGCGATATTTTGCCGCCTGCAATTGTTTCGCCGCTTCAGGCAAAATACGCTGCAGCAGTATTTCGCGTAAATCGACTTCCGGGATAGGGCCATCCTGTAACGTTTTAATAGAATGTAATTCCGCCGGATTTGAGTGCAGCGCGCGCTGTTCGTGAAGCATCGACATAAACAGGTCCGTCGGATAACATTCGATCAACATCTCATTCGTCAATCCGGTCATCTCTACTTTTTTCGGTGGCTTGCGCATGTAATGCGGGTCATTGGCAATATCTTGCAACTTTTCAAACTGTTTTGCCGTCGCATGACGAATATACACCTGCTTGCACTGCCGCGATTCGCCTAAGGATGAAACGAATGCTGCTTTTTCGCCGATAATTTGCGATGGTGTATAAGACTGGGTGACTTCCTTAATGGTCGCATCCAAAAAACGTCGGTTACGTTGCAACGCGTCGGTAATCGTAGCAAATGCAGCATCCAGCTCTGGTAACGTATCGCTGTCCTCGTTCGATTTTGTCAGAGCGATCAGATTATCTAATCCCTCACAAAACGTATCCAGTCCCTGAATCTCAGCATATACCTGTTCCGCGCGTTTCTGACCCGCCATAAATACCATTTCTGGGGCATATTGCACATTCGCCGTAAGCAGCGGTTTTTCCATAAAGACGGATAAGGCACGCTGTACCGGGTCAACGTGGGTTTCTTGCTCTTCGCGTACCACTTCCTGGCGCAAACGATCCCGCAACAATTTCCGACTGTCATTCGCGGGCGCAAACTGGCTAGGTAAATCAGCATCAAATTCTGGCTCTAGCAAACTAGGAGTATTAGGCGTTATCCTGCCTAAGAGGGAATCTATTGGTGTATCATAGTGCAAACTTCCGTCCGGCTTAAGAAGTGTGAACCCTCCCACCGCACGATCTCTAAAAATATCGACATTCTGCAGGCGTTCGAGCGTTTGAATGCTTAGCGGAAACGAATAAATGTAATAATGTTCGGTTTTCGATTTTTTCACCGGAATCGGAACACGGCTATCTCTGCCGTCAAGCTTCACATCAATATTCGTAATATGTGCCGCTTTCTTTTGTTTTTTCACAATGACATGTGCCGTTGGTTCAACCCAATTCACTGTAAAGCGGTTCTCTTCTTCCCCTATTTTCTTTTCATGCTGATCCAACGTAATAACAAATGGTTCACTTACATCATTCGCTATTTCATCACCGTCTAATAGCTGGATCAAATGCAGCGCAATATCGTTTTGCGCTTGTTTATATTTAGCCAATCCACTTTTTTTATTTCGTTTTTTTCCGCTTTTGGGTTGCGGAGTTTTTCGACGCTCTTCCCCAACCGATTGCACGTTAAGCTTTTCGCGCAATAATTCCGAGATATGATCCGGCGCTTTCTCAGGATTCTTATACCAATCAACAAGTACCGGGCTCTTTGGAACTAAGGCATTATTTTCTTTGAATCCTTGCAAATCTGCCGTCTTTTTAACTTCATGCAACTCGGCGATTTTCTGCTCAACTTCATGCACAAAGCTGTCGCTAGCATCAAATCCGTGCGTATCCTGACTAATATCTTTCGCTAGCGTGTTACTGATATGAAAGCACACAATCGCGGGTTCTTCGTTCGGCTTGGTGATCCATTCCACGCCCTTAGGATTCGATAAATCACTTAAATATGACCGCATCACCTCCGCATTCGTAGCCGACAGATAGACCGGCACTTGAGTCATCGTTTGATAATCTTTTTGAGAGCGTGGCGTAAGCACTGTGGGCTTAGATATGGTATAAGCTGGCCCTAAAATAAAATGAGACAACCGCAACACTTTGTCTTTTTGTCTGGCGATTCTTTTCAGAGAAGATGCCGGCAATTGGTAAGGGAGCACAGGCAGCTCGGGATATCCTGCCGTAATCAACGTTGCGTATTTTTCTTCATTAATCCGCTGGGGTTGATTCACTGCGGGATTATCATGCATGAAGAGGCGATAATGATAATCATTGGAACGTACGGCGCTTACCCATTCTGCATCTGGCGCGGCATCAGGAACGATAGTTACCCAATAGGTGTATTTGCCCTCTTCCAAAGTCCGTCTACGTTCAATTCTCATGCCCGTTTTAGCGACATCTTGTTGCATGAGCTCATCTAAAGTATAGCGCACGGCTTTGGGGGTAGCCGGTTCTGCTTCCGCTTTATCTTTAGTGCTTTTTTTATGCGTTTCTGGACGCGTCCACTTTTTTAAGCGCGCCGCATATTCTTGGTATGCCGTAACGGGTGAATCGCTGTGATATAGCGATTCATCGACGCCTATTACTTCTAAGCGAGGGTTTTCAACGCCTGTTCCTGTATAGGCGCGTCGAATGGCTTCACCTAGGATTTTGGGAATAATGACGGCGCCTGCGTAATTGCCAGAGCCATCTTTAATTTGCTCTATCACCGCATTCGCGTAGATGGCATCGGGATCTACCAATCCCATTTTTTCTAAGGCTGAAACTAAACTGTCATGGCCGTGATTTTTTGCACTTGAGCTAATCAGCAAGACCGCGTCTTCCTCACGTTCAATTAATCCCACATTGTGACCATTAATTTGACGAAGCGGAAATACACTTGGTGCTTGTAAAAAGGGTGCGGATTTAGCGGAATCGAGCAATCCAACCGCCACCTCGTGTAATTTATTCTCTTCGTTAGCAATGTAGGATTGCAGCTGGATCAATGCTTCTCTTTTGATTTCAACCTGATAGCTAAAACGATTGTCGTCATCGGTTGGATATTCGATGAAGGCGACCAAATCTCTCACAAGATCCCAGCGCGTCTGATTTTCCTCGTAAGCCTCTTGGGTTATAGGAAAAACGATACGTTCGAGAGTTTCATCCGTGGGATTAGCAGTTAAGTCTGGCCAGGTTTTAGGATTTTTCAGACGTGGCAATGCGTTAACATATTCCATGCCCGGATTTGATCTTTGAATAGCATACAGTAAATTATAGATATTCTGCTGTTGCTTTTCCGTTAATTGACTTGCCATGCAGGAGTTTTAGCAAAAAGTAGTCATCGCGTGTGTGAAGGTTTCTTTACAAATAAAAAACCCCGCCGGTTGGCGGGGCTTTTCTAACAGCAATTCCGGTCACGCAGAGGAGGCTCCCTGCCTGCGTTGCGTTATATTCATGCGTTCCAACTCTTCTTTTAAAAGCAGCTTTTGTTTTTTCAGTCGCTGAATGGCCGTGAAATCAGGCAAAGGCCGCGAGGCTTCTTCCTGCAACAGGGCATCCAGGTTATGATGTTTGAGAGATAACATTTCAAAATGTGCTTCGAGCGACATGGGGTCTCCTTCCGTGTCATGTTTTTTTAAAGAGAGAGTGTACGTGAGGTACATTTAGATTTTGGCAAACCAGCCTTCTTATTGCAAGCGCTAACCCTGTCAAGTTTTATCTTTTCGCTTATGCAGCATTTATGACTTGGCCTATTGAAGAATATAGAGAATCCTTTAAGAGACTACCGTTTGTCCACAGCCATATTAGTGTTATTCGGGTGCGCACGCGTGATCGTATGGAGCCATACCAACCCGACTAAAGCACTGACCAAGGTAATCGCAAACATAAGCAAGGAAACTAAAACACCCGTTTCTGGGTCCACATCTCCATGCTGAGTTAACGCATTAATAATCCCTGCCCCGTAGTAAAATGTGAATTCGCGCAGTCCCAATCCCCCAATCGTAATGGGGATCATTCCGGCAATCGCCGCGGACTGAAACAATAAGATATATGACGCCGCATCGCCAGTAGCGTTTAGTCCAACCCATAGGCATAACATAGTTAAAATACTAAACCCTTGTACCCCAACCGAATAAGGCAATGCCCGCCATTCATTACGCCTATTCGCACGTAATATCGGCAGCAACACAACCATATATATCCCGCCGCCCAACACCGAACACAATATTAGCGCGGCTAGCGTCAATGGGTTTACTTCGGCTGGAAACACGAAAGGCAACGTTAGCATGATGGTGAGCGCCAGCACCAACAGCCCATTGGTCCGGGTTAGTAACTGAATCTGTATTCCCTGCTTGGCTGGCCATGCCGCTTGCTTTTTTAGCAGCCACACCTTGTATCCATCCCCCCCAATACCGCCGGGAAGGACAATATTATAAAAGAGCGCGACATAATGTAGCTTCAGTGAATACCAGAAATCTAATTGCTTATCATGCCAGCGATAATAAGCATTCATACGCAGCACGGCAATAATCTGGCTGATAGTAAAACATACCAAGGCAGCGACTACCCATATAAGAGACAAATCTTTTGCGGATTGCCATAGCGCCTGCACGTCCAACTGGCTGAGCAATAGCCCTAACAAGGCAAAAGCAACCGGATATTTTAGCCAGACACATACGGTTTTTACCGAAATTTTCATAGCGGATGCATAGCTATTCAAAGGCGAGTTGACCAGAGATATATATGAAACTAAGCCGCTTTAAACTTTGCGATGGCTTTCTCTTTTTCCTGCTTATGATCGACAATTGTCTTCGGATAATCGAGTGACACGTTCTTGTCTGATGCGTGAGGCTGGTGAATATATTTTTGATCTACATTCTTCAGTTCAGGAATAAAGCGCTTAATATATATACCTTCTTTGTCATATTTCTCGCTCTGCAAGGTGGGATTAAAAATGCGAAAATAAGGCTGGGCGTCCGTGCCGGTAGAGGCGGCCCACTGCCACCCGCCATTGTTCGACGCCATTTCGTAATCCATCAAATGCTGCGCGAAATGCTCTTCTCCTACACGCCAATCAATATGCAAATCTTTCGTTGCGAAACTCGCAACAATCATGCGGGCGCGGTTATGCATCCACCCCTCTTGCAACAGTTGGCGCATCGCCGCGTCAACGATGGGATAGCCTGTCTTACCTTCTTTAAACGCGGTAATACTAGCTTCGCTTTGACTCCAGTTCAAGCTTCGGTATTTTTCATTAAATTCCTGGGTTTCGGCTTCCGGAAAATGATAATAAATTTGCTGGTAGAATTCTCGCCAAATCAATTCATTCAACCAGGTATCATATCCTTTGCCTGAACGCTCCTGAACCAGACGCGCGGCTTCACGAATGCTAACTAATCCGTGACGCAAATAGGGCGATAATCTGCTCGTACCCTCTTCGTCTGCTAAATAATCCCGGCTTTTATAATAGTCTTGGGCATATTTTTCGACGAAGTGGCTCAAGCGTTTACGCCCCTGATCGGTTTTCCATTGGCCTAGATCAGCCTTTTTATAGCCGATTTTTTCCAAGGCCGCGTCAGTCCCCTGATCTAAATCAATCACACTGATCCCATTACCGCGCAATTGGTTGACGCAGTCATCAAAACTCGCTGTACGGCCGTTCAGCGCCACTGGTTTTTCTGCAAATGTATCTTTTACAATATGCTGACGCCATTTCTTGGAATATGGGGTAAACACTTTGTAGGGGCCGCCATCGTCTTTTAAAATCTTCTCAGGCGGAAATATCACGTGGTCGATCACCCGTTTAAATTCACATTGGCCTTCCAATGCTTTCGCGACCGCCTCATCGCGTTTTCGTGGGCCGGGTTCGTAATCCTCTTCACACATCACACGTGCCGCACCTAAAGCATCGGCGGCTTGGGGGATTAGTTCACTGGCTTTGCCATGCATCACGATAATGCCGGAACGGTAGCGTTTCAGGCTACGATGCATCCCTTCCAAAGTAGTAGCCAGAAAGGTCAGGCGGCGATCATCTTTATTGGAAAAGCGAGTGAGCACCTCGGTATCGAATACGAATACCGGTTGGATGTTTCCTTCACCCTGGAGCGCCGCATGCAAGGCGGCATGGTCGTATAATCGCAAATCACGGCGTAGCCAGACCAGTTGCAGCGTATCACTCATCCCTAAGATATAGCCGCGTCGTGTAAGATCGCAAGAGGCTTAGCGGCTAGCCAGACGATGGGGAAGCTTACTTTCCGGATCAATCGCCTGCTTACCCATGCGAATACCGAAATGCAGTTGCGGTTCTGAGACTGAGCCGGTGCGGCCGACATATCCTAATAAATCGCCTTGGGCGACTTGTTGACCTTTATCCACCAACACGTCGCTGGCATGCGCGTATGAGGTCATCATCCCGTTCGGATGACGCAGGATAACCATATTGCCATAGCCTTTTAGTTCATTACCGGCATAGACCACTTCCCCAGATGAAGCCGCCCAGATCGGCTCACCCTGATTGGCTTTAATATTGATCCCATCATTGCTTAACCCATTTTGCTTCTTTCCGAACTGGCCAATGATATCCCCTTTTACCGGCCAGATCAGCGACTCATCCGCGTTGGTAAGTGCCGGGGTGCTGGATGGCAGCACGGCAGATTTCTGCATGCTTTCCAGCTCCGACAATTCAAAGAGTGGGCCCAGCTCGGTATTAGATACTTCTGGCGCGCGCGCAATGATTGGTGGCGGCGCGCTAGGGGACGGAGAAGCGCTGTTAGGTGCTGTTCTAGCGGAGGCTGCATAGTCCGGCGTCTGATTCATTCCCGGGGCGGGCAGCGACGTGACTGAGACTGCTTCGGGCGGCGGCGCTAGCTCGACGCTCTCAATCATATCGGTCGGCGCGGCGCGCGCCACTTCGGGTTCTTCGCGGAAGTCCATATTCTGACGCACCATTGTCTTACCCGTAGCTGCGGTGTTGCGACCAAAAAACTGGTCACCATGATGCGTTACCTTCGCGAGGTTATTTTGTGTACAGGCGGTACTGGCCACCAATAAAGCGGCAAGCGACAGATAGATTTTCATAGCAGATTCCACAGGTCTTTTGCCGCGACTATAACAGTTTTTAAACCTTCTGTCACGCCCCTGCAATGAGTGGCACAAACTGAACACGCGCCATTGGCGTGCGCACAAATGTCTCGCCTTCTCGGTGGACCACAGTGAGCTGTTGCACCTCCCCATCGCGGCCCAGCGGCAATACTAAACGCCCCTCCGGGCGAAGTTGCGTTAACAGCGCTGCCGGAATCTCTTCCGTAGCCGCGGTCACCATAATCCGGTCATAGGGCGCGGCATGTGCCCAGCCTTCACTTCCATCACCTAAATGCGCGGTGATGTTGCGCAGCATCAACTGCTCAAAGCGGTGGCAGGCTGTTTCGTGCAAGGTTTTGTGCCGCTCTATCGTATGCACCCGCCGCGCCAGACGGCTTAACACTGCAGCCTGATAGCCCGAGCCGGTCCCGATTTCTAATACCAGATGCCGGTCGTTAACTTGTAATGCCTGCGTCATCATCGCGACGATGGTGGGCTGGCTGATGGTCTGATTGCAAGCAATCGGCAAGGCATGATTGGCGTACGCATTTGCATGCTGATTAGGTGCAACAAATAACTCGCGCGGGGTAGATTCGATAGCCGCCAACACGCGCGTATCGGTGATGCCGTCGCGGCGCAACTGCATCATCAGAGCGATTAACTCCGGATGGCTCACTCGGCCTCAAAATGCTCGCGGACGTCTTCGAGCACGCGGTAATTGGTCAGGTCCATACTTAGCGGCGTAATCGTGATATTGCCTTTCAGTATTTGCATGTAATCGGCCCCAGGTAAATCGTCATAGGGCACATCGCTCGGGCCGCCGATCCAGAAATAATCACGGCCTTTGGGATCTTGCCGCTTCTCTAATTTTTCCCCAATTTTGCGACGGCCTTGGGGACAGATTTTAATCATGCCCACCTCCTTCGGCGTGCTATGCGGGAAATTCACATTCATCAGATTCCCGCGCGGCCAGCCAATTTTTACCAACTGGCGAATAATGTCCGGGGCGAAATGGCGCGGGGTGTCCCATAGCATCTCCTCGCCTGGCTTCCACTGCATGCTTAACGCAATGGATGGGACTTCCAGCAGCGTGCCCTCCATCGCCGCCGCGATCGTTCCTGAATAGGTCACATCTTCCGCAACGTTTACCCCTCGGTTAATACCCGAAAGCAACAGGTCCGGCTTCTCCGGCAGCACTTCAAGCATCGCCATTAGCACGCTATCGGTCGGTGTGCCCGCCACCGCGAAATGCCGCGGTCCTTTTTGCTTCAGCCGTAGCGGTGTATGTAAACTAAGCGAATGCCCTGCCCCGCTATGCTCCGCATCCGGCGCAACAACCCAGACATCATCGCTGATCGAGCGGGCGATTTCTTCCAATACTGCGATCCCATCTGCTTCGATGCCATCATCATTGGTGACCAAGATTTTCATAATTGTCTCACGCCTTCGTTCAGCAAGATCACGGGTTAATTGTTTCCACTCCACCCATATAAGGTCGCAGCACATCGGGCACGGTGATCGACCCATCGGCATTCTGGTAATTCTCTAACACCGCCACCAGCGCCCGGCCCACGGCGACGCCGGAACCATTAAGAGTATGCACAAATTCCGCGCCTTTTTCCTGTCCATGCGGGCGATAGCGCGCTTTCATACGCCGAGCCTGAAACTCGCCGGTATTGGAACAACTGGAAATTTCGCGATAGCTGTTCTGCCCCGGCAACCAGACTTCCAGATCATAGGTTTTGCGCGCGCCAAATCCGGTATCGCCGCTACATAGCAGCATGGCGCGATACGGTAGCTCCAACCGTTTCAACACTTCTTCGGCGCAGCCAGTCATGCGTTCATGTTCCTCAGCGGAAAAATCAGGATGCGTGACACTGACCAGTTCCACTTTGCTGAACTGGTGCAAACGGATCATCCCGCGCGTATCTTTCCCCGCCGAACCCGCTTCGCTGCGGAAGCATGGGGTAAAGGCGACATAGCGCCGAGGGAGGTAGCTCTCTTCCAAAATGCTATCCGCCACAATATTCGTCAGCGACACTTCAGACGTAGGAATCAACCAGTAATCATCTATCGTGCGGAAAGCGTCTTCGCCAAATTTCGGTAATTGCCCCGTCCCGCGCATGGCATTTTCGCGCACCAATAACGGGGGCGACACTTCGGTATACCCATGCTCATTCACATGTAGGTTGAGCATAAACTGCGCCAAGGCCCGCTCAAGTCGGGCAAGTTTACCGCTGAGCAAAACGAATCGCGAACCGGAGATTTTAGCAGCGGTTTCAAAGTCCATTTCTTCGAGCGCTTCGCCCAGTTCAAAATGCTGCTTCGGCGTAAAATCGAAACTGCGCGGCGTGCCCCATTGGCGCAGCTCCTGATTGTCAGACTCATCCGCGCCATCCGGCACCTCAGCATCTAACAGATTCGGCAAGCTCATCAACTGTTCGTCAATCGATGTGGTCGCCAGTTTGTCTTCCAATGCGGCCATTTCTGTTTTCATCGCCGCAACCGCATCCATAATCGGCTGCGCATCTTCGCCTTTGGATTTCGCGATGCCGATTTCTTTTGACTTGGCATTGCGCGCGGCTTGCAATTCCTGCAGCTGCGTTTTTGCGCCGCGAATCTCGCTATCGATTGCTAATAATTCGCTCGCCCGCGCGGCGTTCCCACGGCGTTGCATGGCCGCGTCGAAGGCGTCCGGCTCTTCTCTAATCCATTGAATGTTCAGCATCGCTCGCTTTTTTCTCCATGATTCGGCAGGTAATAATGGAGCATTCGTAAAGCAGATATAAAGGGAAGAAAAGCCCAATCTGGCTGATAATATCCGGCGGCGTAATCAATGCCGCGGCGGTGATGATAATCACCACAGCATATTTGCGGCCCTTCACCAGCGTTTCCGTTTGCAACAATCCTACCCGCGCCATGAGCGTTAACGCGACCGGCAATTGAAATGACAGCCCAAACGCAAAAATCAATTGAATCACCAGGGTGAGATATTCACTGACTTTGGTTTCGAGTTGCAGGGGCATACCAAGCTCTTGGGGAGCGGCTTCAAAACTAATAAAAAAGTCCATCGCGAGCGGTAAAATGTAATAATATAGCAGCGCCGCCCCGGCAAAGAACAAGATCGGCGAAATAATCAGATAGGGACCGACCACCCGCTGTTCATTCTTATATAATCCGGGGGCGATGAATAAATAAAATTGCGACGCTACCACCGGAAACCCGATAAATAACGCCCCATAAGCCGCGAGTTTCATATAGGTAAAAAAGGTTTCCGGCGGGCTGGTATAGATCAACCGGCGCGCTTCTCCTGCTGGAAAAGACTCGGCTAACGGCCGCAATAAAAAAGCATAGATGTCTTCGACAAAGAGATAGCAGAGAATAAGCCCTAGCATCCATGCGACGACTGACAACGTAACGCGGCGCTTCAATTCCCGCAGATGCGCAATCAGCGGCTGCGTTTCATCGGTCATGCGACGACTCATCCGTTAGTTCCGCATGCTTGGTTTCCGTCACCTTGGTGTCCGGCGGCATAAAATCGTCTAGACTATAGGTTTTCTGCCATTCGCCATTCCCATCGAGAATTTCGCCGGTCGCGGCATCGAATTCGCCTTTGAATTCCTCCATGCCGGATTCACGTGTGACTTCATCTAGCTGGTCGCGTAATTCGCGCATCAAGCTGCGAATTTGGCCCACGAAGCGCATCACCGCGGCAATCACTTTTGGAATATCTTCGGGGCCGAGCACCACGATGCCCACAACGGCGATGCATAACAGTTCGACCAGTGACAGTTCGAACATAGGCGGTTACTTTTTGACCTGTTGCTCGCTATGCGTTTTTTCGATCTGCGATTCCTGCGTTCCCGCTTGGGAAGACAGTTCTTTAAGCTTTTTGACTTCCGGGTCCATATCCTCTTCATCGCCTTTCAGCCCGGTACGCAGCGAGCGAACACCTTTGCCGATATCGCCCATCACGCGCGGCAATTTACCTGCGCCGAAAATCACAAATACGATGAGAAGAATTAATACGAGTTGCCAGATACCGATACTCATGGTTGGACGTCTCCTTTTCCACCTTATGCGCTGGCTATAGCATGCTCGGCGTGTTGAAGCAATGCCTTGCACTGCGCGCCCCAATTATCGCCTTTCGCCGGTTTTGCCTGAAGCAGTGGCACCACCGCCATACGCGCTTCGGGAAGCGTGCCACAATGCTCTGCGACTTGCTGGCGCATTTCGGAATCACTATGGCACAACAGCACCAAATCACACCCTGCTGCAATCATATCCTTAGATAAGGACCCTAAATCGCCCTGCAATGCTTTCATTGAGATATCGTCGCTCATCAACAATCCTTTAAAGCCAAGCTTATGACGAATATAGTCAATCGCTGTTGGCGATAAGGTCGCGGGAAGCTCTGAATCCAGCGCGTCATAGGTAATATGCGCGGTCATCGCAAATGGTAAATCTGCCAGTGCTTTGAAAGGGATAAAGTCGCTTTGTTCCAGCTCGATCAGGCTTACTGTCACCTGGGGTAATTCGAAATGGCTGTCAGCCAACGCCCGTCCATGCCCGGGGATATGCTTTAAGACAGGATAAACTCCGCCGTCCATCAAGCCATTGGCTTGGGCACGACCCAACGCGATTACCGCTTTCGGCGATTCGCCAAAGGCGCGGTCACCAATGATGTCATGGGCGCCGCGGATGCGCAGATCGGCCAAAGGCGCGCAATTGGCATTGATACCGCAGGCGGTCAAGGTCTCGGCAAGATGCCGCGCATTGGCGTAACAGGCGTCTTCCGCGGTTTGCGGATCGCGCAACCATGCTTCGGCGAACACTTCTGCTGCTGGAAACAGTTCCCAATACGGAGGCTTAAGGCGAGCCACGCGACCGCCTTCCATGTCAATAAAGACTGGCGCCTCATGGGCAACACATGCACGCAGATCACGAACTAATTGCGTGACCTGTTGCGGTGACTGGCAATGTTTTTGAAATAAGATAAAACCGTATGGCGGGTGGCTCTCGAAAAAGCGTTTTTCCGATGCCGTAAGCTCCGGCCCGTCGCAATCGGAAATATAGGCTAATGGCATTATTTAACGGTAAAGCAGGCTTGGCCTTGTGCTTTCAGTTGATCGCACACTTGATTCGCCGAAGAGGTCGAGTCAAACCCATTGAGGCGCAAGCGGTAATAAATCCCTTTATCGCCTAAATCTGCGCGCACGATCGCGTGGCGGTAGCCCGAGGTTAAAGACGCAAATTTGCCAGAGATTTTCTTCCATTGGCCTTCCGCTTCTTCGTTGGAACGGAATGCCCCTAATTGCAGCGCGACATCCCCGCTTTGGGTGATCTTTGGCGCCGGAGCGGGTTTAGACTCCGCTTTCGGTGCTGGAGCTGGCTTGTCTTCTTTTACCGGTGCTGCGAACGGGTTCGGTTCTTTTTCACTTTTTGGAGCTTCTTCTGTCTTAGGAGCTACCGGTTTCGTAGCATCCGTATCTTCTTTTGGGGTAACCACGGCAACCGCAGGCGGCTTCGCCTGTTCCACGGCTTTCGACTTGGTCTCCGCTTCGACTTGGCGCTGCAATTCTGCAACGGCTTCTTCGCGCGGCATCACTTCAGGCTTCGGCGGCGGCGGTGTTAACTGCACCGGTGGCACGGCGGTTTCCTGAGAAGGATTCACGATTTTATAGACTTGCTTATCCTGATGCGGGAATTGCATTCCCCCCGGTTCTTCGGGTTTTTCCTTAATCGGATCACCATCGACCGTAATCAGCGGCACTTCGGTCGCTTCCATTTGCTCTTCTTCACTGGTTTCCTGTGCATACCAGGCCAGTGAAATTAATCCGGAAATGGCCAGGATCACGACCGCAGCCGATCCCCATTTAAACCCAGTCTCAACATCGTCTTTATATGGCATCTACAAACTATCTTTCGGTTCGACACCTAGCAGGTGTAAGCCGGATGCTACTACCGCTGCTACAGCGCGGGCAAGCGCTAAACGTGCGATTGTGAGTTCTGGCTGATTGGTCACAACAAAACGTAGGTTTAGCGACTGGCTACCCAACTGCCATAACCCGTGAAATGCTGCGGCGATTTCCTGTAAATAAAACGCGACGCGATGCGGTTCAGCAGCGCGTGCCGCGGCTTCGATCATTCGCGGATATCCCGCCAGTAATTTAATCAATGCCATCTCAGCATCGCTTTGCAACAAGGCCAGCTGGTCTGCTGTTGCATGTTGTGAGGCTTCTACACAGTCCGGCATCTGCTCGCCTGCTAGGCGCAATACCGACTTGGCACGCGCATGCGCATATTGCACGTAGAAAACGGGATTGTCCTTCGAGTGTTCTTTCACTTTATCTAGGTCAAATTCCATCTCCGCGTCATTTTTACGCGTGAGCATCATGAAACGCAGGATATCCTTCCCGTCTTCTCCCAGCGCTTCTAAAAGGTCGCGCACGGTTTCAAAGGTGCCAGCGCGTTTCGACATTTTAACCGGCTCGCCATGGCGCATCAGATGCACAATTTGACAGAGTTTGATGATGCAATGGGCCTGAGCATCGCTCAGCGCCTTGATCGAGGCTTCCATACGTTTTTTATAGCCGCCGTGGTCTGCGCCGAAAATATAAATCAAATCTTGGAATCCGCGCCCGATTTTATCGGCGGATAGTGCAAGGTCGGCTGCGAAATATGTGTAGCTGCCATCGGGTTTTTGCAATGCCCGATCGCTGTCATCGCCAAAGCGCGTGGATAAGAAAAGCAATTGCTCGCGCGCTTCCCAATCATCGGGCAGTTTACCTTTTGGCGGCTCAAGCACGCCCATCGCCACGACTTCTTTGTGCCGCAAGGTTTCTATAGCGCGTTCAATGGCCCCGGATTCATGGAGCTGTAATTCAGACGTGAATACATCATGCGTAATCCCCAATGCTTGTAAGTCATCGCGGATCAGCTGCATCATTTGCTGCGTCGCGAATCGACGCAAGGTAGGTAGCCACTCGCTTTCTTCGGCATTGAGCAGCTGCGTACCGTGCTCTGCTTTCAGCGCGTGCCCGACAGGAATCAGATAATCGCCTGGGTAGAGGCCCGCGGGGATTGTGACTGTCTCTCCACACGCTTCGCGGTAACGCAAATAGGCCGACCGCGCGAGCACATCAATCTGCCCGCCAGCATCGTTAATGTAATATTCGCGCGTAACATCGTAACCCGCTTTTTGCAGCAAGCTGCATAAGGCATCACCAAAGACTGAACCGCGCGCATGCCCTACATGCAAGGGCCCCGTCGGATTAGCCGAAACATATTCCACATTCACCCGGCGCTTCTGGCCGCTTGATGTGTCGCCATAGGCAATCTGCTGACTGATCATTACGGGCAATTGCGACAACCAGCCCTCGGGCTGCATACGGATATTGATAAACCCCGGCCCCGCCAGTTCGACTTCAGCAATCGCTTCATGCGCCCGTAGTGACGCGGCATAATCCTCTGCCAGATCGCGCGGTTTCATGCCCGCAGCTTTGCATAACACCATCGCGACATTGGTTGCGATATCCCCGTGCGACGCATCGCGCGGCGGCTCCACCGTGACCGCCTGCAGGGAGACATCTTTTGGCAACACGCCTTTCTCGCATAGCGTTTGCGTATGTATCTCCAGCATGGATTGAATAAGGGTATAAGGGTTCATCAATTAATACCGAAATAAGGGGTCAAATAAACGTGCATGTTCTTCCAGGGCAAACCGGTCTGTCATGCCTGCCACAAAGTCGCACACGACTTCGGCGGTGCGTTGCGCGCGCGGGCCTTCCGCCGCGTCGCGCCAGCGGGGCGGCAAGCAATCCGGTTCGTTCAAAAATTGCGTAAATAACGCACTGACTACGCGGCGTGCTTTGCTGGTCATCCGGTTGACGCGGTAATGCCGATACATGCGCTCCATCAGAAAGGCTTTGATCTGCGTGTTGGCTTCCTGCATGGAAGCACTGAACTCCGCTACCGCGCGCGGCAGGTTGCGGATATCATCTGCCGTTTTTACATTCTTTTCGGATAAGCGATTTTGCACCTCTTGCATCACATCGCTCACCATGCGCGAAATCATCCGCCGCACTACCTCATGCGTCTGGCGACGTTTTTCAAGATGCGAATATTCGCTTAACACTTGCAGCACGATATCCCCCAGCAGCGGCAGATCCGTCAATTCTTCCAAAGTGAAAAATTCAGCCCGCAATCCGTCTTCGACATCATGATTGTTATAGGCAATGTCATCCGCCAAGGCCGCAATTTGCGCTTCTAATGAAGCGTAACTATGCAATTCCAAGTCATGCAATTGATTATACGCCGCCAAAGCGCGCGGCGGCTGCAATACAGGGCCGTTATGCTTAGCAATCCCTTCCAGAGTTTCCCAGCTAAGATTCAAGCCATCGAACGCGGCATAACGCGCTTCTAACCGCGTTAAAATACGAATGGTCTGCGCATTGTGATCGAACCCGCCGTAAGGTTGCATCACTTCATCCAAGGCGTCTTCCCCGGCATGCCCAAACGGCGTATGTCCTAAATCATGCGCTAATGCCAGCGCTTCGCCTAAATCTTCATTTAGCTTCATCAGGCGGCACATGGAGCGCGTTAGCTGTGAGACTTCCAGCGAATGCGTTAAACGTGTGCGGTAGTGGTCGCCCTCGTGATTGACGAAGACTTGCGTTTTATATTCCAGCCGCCGGAAAGCTGCCGAATGGATAATTCGGTCGCGATCGCGCTGATGGGGTGTGCGCATCTGGCATTCCGGTTCCGCATGTAACCGCCCGCGCGACGCGTCTGGATGGCAGGCAAAATCAGCGAGTTGGCTCATCCCCCGGTGCTAACCCCAGAGACATATAAAAGCAATTATTTTCCGAAAATCGCTAATGTTGTCATAAAACTGACAAATTTTATGGATAGGTTGGGTGCCATATCAACACGAAGAACGATACTTATGGCAGAACGAAAATTAAACAGTCAGCTAATGAGCAGCCTCCTCAACGGCATGTATGAAAATGGCGCGGTTGTCGATCAAGTGGAAGTGATGAGGGCGCAAACCTACACCTATGCCCCAACTTTCAATGGGGTGCAGTATATCTGGGGCAACGTTAATATACCGGCGGAATATCCTGTTATTTTCGTAGATGGCTCTCTTTCTGACGCTACATATCGCATCCCAAGCGGCTCTACATGCGAATTGACGAAGAAGCTGATTGTAATGTTCGAAGAAGGGCGCACTATTTTTAAAAATGGAGATGTGGAGCACATTATTTACCCCGATGTTATCGAGACACCGGACGCGCCCAAAGACGAAGACGTACCCATTTTTATCAATTATACTCCTGAAGATCAACATATCTGGGATAAAGTCGGGTTACATTGTGTAACGGATAAAGGCGAAACAGCGTCAGACCTGTTCACCTTGGAAGATATTCAGCAGATCGCAAAAAATGAGCTGGGCAAACAAATCACCACGCGTACTCAAGGTGGCAACGCTTTCCTTAAAACAATGGAAGGCATGTTTATGGCTCCCTCCACCCCGCAGGAAGAAGCAGAAATCGCACCAGCCCACTCGGCAGAAATTCATGATTTCCCCCAGCATGGACTTCCCGATACGATCGCACGCTTGCCCGAAGGCGTTTCTCGTACTAAATAAGGTGTATGAACGCGATTTCCATATCCGAAGCCGCCGCGAAGCGGATCGCCTATCTACTCTCCACTGAACCGAACGGCAGCAAATTGCGCGTGTCTGTTTTAGGCGGCGGATGCAGCGGTTTTCAGTATCATTTTGAATTCGACACCAAAGACCTCGCTGGCGATGACCAGCTGTTTGAAAAAGACGGCGCCACCGTGGTGGTCGATGAAATATCTCTGAACATGTTGAACGGCTCAGTGGTTGATTATGTGGAGACGCTGGGCGCGGCAGCATTCGAAATTAAAAATCCGCAAGCCACAGCCTCTTGTGGTTGCGGCAATTCCTTTGCCGTATGAATCAGTTCAGTGTTGCCACTTGGAACGTCAATTCGCTTAAAACGCGCCTTGCCCATTTGACCGATTGGTTACGCGTCTCACCAGTCGATATTGTATTGTTGCAAGAAACCAAATGCGAAGATGCTTCTTTTCCAACGATGGAATTGGAGGCTGCGGGATATAATCTTAGTTTTCATGGCCAAAAAAGTTACAACGGCGTAGCGATCCTGTCTAAATACCCCATCGATGAAACAATCACCGGCCTCCCCGGCAATGAGGGCGACGATCAAGCGCGTTATATTGAATCGGTCATTAGCTTACCCGATGGCGCGGTGCGTGTCGCGAGTGTGTATGTCCCTAATGGCAGCGAAGTCGGTTCCGACAAATTTGCGCATAAGATGCGGTTTTACGATGCCTTAAGCACGCATCTTTCATCACTATTTACCAGTGAGGAACCGGTAATCATCGGCGGCGATTTTAATGTCGGTGCCTACCCGGTTGACGTTTATGATCCGAAAGCGCTGGATGGAACGGTCTGTTACCATGCCGATGAACGCGCTAAATTTCGTACACTGCTACATCAGGGATGGTGCGACACCTATCGCGCGTTACAACCGGCCATGCAGCAATTTTCCTGGTGGGATTATCGGGCAAATGCTTACGTCCGCGGGCATGGTTTACGGATCGATTATCTGCTAACCAATCCCGCCGCGACCGATCGGCTGATCAGTAGTCATATTGACGAATCGTTACGGCAAAAAGAAAAGCCCTCAGACCATACGCCGGTCGTCGCTACCTTTAGCGACTGATCAGAACGTGCCTGGCGGCTCGTCATCGAGTTTGGCTTGTTCCTGCCTCGAAGGTTTACGAGTAGGTCGCACCAATTCATAAATCACATGCTGGCGCTTATCATCGGGTTCCACCGCGTTAGTAGCTGGCTTAGGCGATGGTTCCGATTTTGGCTGAGGCGCAGGCGCGCTTTCTTTAGGTGCCGCCAATGCCGGAGCATCCCCGGGGTCCTTATCTTCAATCGGTGCGGCTAAATTCGCATTTAACATGCGACCCATTGCTTTCGGTGCATTCGGCTTTGCCTCTTGATCCTCTGCGGTATGCAATTCCAATGTCTTCCGCTCTTTAGGGGCGGGCATTTCGGAATATTGTGTGGGGGTGGTATTGCTGGGTGGCGGCGCCATTTCTTCCATCGGGTCGCTGGTTGGGTTCACCTGATTACGCCCACCATCTTTTGAGGCATAAAGCGCATTGTCCGCCCTTTTTAACAAACGCTCCGGCGTGTCAAACTGATGACTTAATGTTGCGACCCCGACACTGATCGTTTTCTTTAAAATGCCGACTTCATGCGACACTTTAAAATCCGTCTTTTCTACGGTCCGCCGGATACGTTCGGCCACATCATAGGCTGCCTCAAAATCGGTTTCCGGCATCAATACGACGAATTCCTCGCCGCCATACCGCGCGACCAGGTCGGCACTACGTGTTGAATTTACAATCACCTGCGCAAGCTGGATCAGAATCTCATCGCCTACATCATGGCCATAAGTATCGTTGACCGATTTAAAGTGGTCCATATCCATAATTGCCAGCGACATATTCTTTAAATTGCGCAGCGACACTTCCGTCAGATTTTGTAAGTGCGTGTCTAAATAATGGCGGTTATAAAGCTTGGTCAGCCCGTCGGTAATCGCCATCGACACGCTTTCTTTGTAGTTGGATTTCAGCGCATCCTGAAAACGCTTGCGACGCAATTGCGTTTTGACGCGGGCGAGCATTTCGTTTGCATCTAAAGGTACCACAAGATAGTCATTCACGCCCAATTCCAACGCTTTTAACATCAGAGCAATATCATCTTCATCCACCAACATCATGGTGGGCACATGGCGCAAGACCTCAACCGCTTTGAGCTGCGTCGCCAGCCGTAGACCATCTACATCGGTCATCATCGTGCTGATCATCGCCATATCCGGCGGCGTGACTTTCATATAGTCGAGCGCTTCTTCATGATTGGTAAATGCTATCGCTTTATAATGTTTCTGCAGCGCATCTTGCGCCCGCTTACTCTGAATCACATCGTCATCGATGATTACCACCGTCGCGTCGCTAACGTCGATATCGCCACTCACGATATCATTGATAATGCCCATTTGCGCACCGGATTGGTCGCGAAGGCGTAATTCATCGATCAGGACTTTAATACGAATCAGATTTCGTACACGCGCAAACAGCGCCATATCGTTGATAGGTTTAGTGATAAAATCATCCGCTCCCGCTTCCAGCCCTTGCAGGCGGTCGGACTTATCGCTAAGCGCGGTCACCATCACAATGGGAATATGCGCAATGTCGGGATCTTTTTTAATAGTACGACAGGTTTCAAACCCATCAATCCCAGGCATCATCACATCGAGCAGCACCAGATCCGGCTTGTGCTCTTTGGTTTTTTCAATCGCTTCATAGCCATCGCGTGCGGTGATGACGTCGTAATACTCGTTGCTTAACTTGGCTTCGAGTAATTTGACATTCGCCGGCACGTCATCGACAACGAGGACCAGTCCCGTCATGCAGGCACCCCTTTGCGCTCAATAAATTTGCGCACGGTTCCGATAAAATGTTCGATCGATATGGGTTTGGAAATATAGGCCTCGCAGCCCGCTTTCAGAATCTTTTCTTCGTCATCCTTCATGGCAAAAGCCGTCACGGCAATGATTGGAATATGTTTCAGCCCTTCGTCGCTTTTGATAGTACGCGTAATATCCAGACCGGAAATTTCTGGTAACTGGATATCCATCAAAATTAAATCCGGCTGCAAATTCCGCGTGAGCGTGACCGCTTCCAACCCTTCTTTGGTTTCATGCGTTTCGTAGCCATTCGCTGATAGTAAGTCTCTGAATAGCTTTAAATTTAAATCATTGTCTTCGACAATTAGAATTGTTTTTTTCATGCCCCACTCTTCGTCTGTTTGACTTACCTTAGCAGTATATTCTTAATTTTGTGTTAGCAAGATGACGAAAAGCGGTCCGAAGTGCAAAGTCTTTTTGCGCTGACAGATCAGCTTTCCTCTTCGAAACGGCTTTCGATCAATAGCACCAGAGCATCAAGGGCCTGATCGGCATCCGGTCCTTCAGCTTTAAGCTCTAACACGGTGCCTTTGCTGGCCCCCAGCATCATCAGCCCTAATATAGAGCGTGCTCCCACCTGTTCCGCGGGATTGTCCAGTGTTTCAACTGTGATCTCCGCCTGAAAGGCTTCTGCACATTTAACAAATTTGGCCGCCGCGCGCGCATGCAGGCCCTTCACGTTACAAATCGTGACCGTGCGGCTAGGCATTAAGGCCGTCGCTTTAGTAGATTACTCGCCACATTGATATATTTACGGCCCGCTTCCTGGGCAGAGATCACCGCCTGATCGATCGTTTGGCTATCGCGGACGCTTAACAGCTTAATGAGCATCGGCAGATTAATGCCAGCAATCACTTCCACATTTTCTACGCCCATGACCGAAATCGCCAAATTGGAAGGCGTGCCACCAAACATATCCGTCAGAATCACGACGCCGTCACCCTGATCCACGGATTTCACCGCCTGCAGGATGCGTTCACGACAGAATTCGATATTGTCATCCACGGTAATACAAACGGGAAGCATATAAGGTTGTTTACCGACGACATGCTCGCTGATAGCGATAAATTCGCGCGCCAGCGTTCCATGTGTTACCACCACTATGCCTAACATACTGGGCGTTGTACGCTTTCAATCGGGTGCATGCAAATGATATTCTGCTTTCTGGGTAGCAGTGGATACGCTCTGACACAGTAGCCAGACCTTAGCCGAGAGCGACCAATCTGGGATTACCAGCGAAAAACGCGGCAATTCTATTTCGAGATAGCGCGCTTTTTGCGGATGCTCCGGCAAGCGAGGCGACTGAGCAACTAATGAAATTTCGAGATGCAGCAGCGATGGAGAAGCGGGTGTCTCCCGATGAAATATTCCAGCCCCGCGACATTCAATTAGCCCGTATAATCTTTCAGGTGCTGAAGCAAACAACTGGCCATCTTCCTGATGCAACTGCACTTGGTCATCAGCAATGAGGTGCGCCCCTTGTGCGAGTAGTGCGATGGCGAGACTGGATTTGCCGCTACCGCTCTCCCCTTTGATCAAAATGCCACGCCCGTGCCAGTTAACGGCGGAGGCATGGACCAGCATCAGGCGTTTTCAGCTTCGAAAAGCGCGATGATTTGATCGGCGGTTTCCGCGCGGCGAATCAGGGTTTGATTGCTCACCCCTCGCAACAAGCGCGCAATGCGCGAAAGCACGCGCAAATGATCATTATTGGCGGATTCCGGGACTAATAGCACAAAAAACAGATCTACCGGAGCGTTGTCCGGCGCATCCATATCCACTGGTGTTTCCAATCGCACAAACCATGCTTTGGTTTCTTTCGCGCCAGCTAACCGCGCATGCGGAATAGAAATCCCATTACCGACCGCCGTCGTTCCCAAACGTTCTCGTTCGCATAACGCATTGAGAATCTCGCGTTCGGGCAGATTCATTTTAATCGCTGCCGCTTCGGCAACCATGCGTAAGACCTGCTTCGCACAGTCAACGCGTGCGTTTAGGATGACGCGTTCGGCGCTAATCGTTTCCGCAATTAACATCGGGCTTCCGTTTCATTCCGCCATTAACAGGCTGTTGGTTAGGCTGCGTTCTCCATTGCAGCATCCGGCTCTACCCAGGCGATATTTCCGTCTTCGCGTCGGTAGATCAGGTTCACTTGGCTCGTCTTACTATTATAAAACATCATCGCTGGCAAGTTCGCGAGATCCATCCGCATGACCGCTTCGCTCACACTCAGATGTTCAATATGGGTCGGCCGCTCGGCGACGACAACAGGCGCCGCTTCTTCCGATAATTCATCTTCGCCGCTTTCCGGCGTGATGACATATTGTTTCGCCTGAATCATTGGTAATTCAGGTTTTTCGACGTAATTTTTATGGTGATTGGTCAAACGACGTTTGTAACGACGCAGTTGTTTTTCAACCTTATCGCACGCCCCGTCAAAGGCCGCATAGACATCGCCAGCTTCATCGGTCCCGTTAATGGCAACGTTAGAATGCGTGCCCGTATTCGCATGGATATCGACGCGAATGCGATGGCCTTCTTTAGTTGCCACCACTTCAAGCACGTTGACGCGGTCGATATATTTGCTGATGCCTTCGCTTAATTTTGATTCGACATGGCTTTGAAACGATTCGCCCAATTCCATATGTTTACCACTGATATTGATTTTCATGCTTGCTCCTTTGGTAATGAAGTCTGTTGTCGATGACGATTAGAGCTTGGGCAGCTTGACGCCTAAGCATCCGGCCAAACGCTCTGCCTCGCCGTAATATGCGGCGCGTCTTACGAAGCGCGGCATAATCCCAGTCCATTGAAATTCTCCGACCAGTTTACCATCACGGCCTTCGCCTTTGATATTGTAATTGAAAATATCCTGCATGGTAATGACATCACCTTCCATCCCGATGAGTTCGGAAATGTAAGTAATCCGGCGATGGCCATCACGCATCCGGCTGATTTGGATGATCAAATTGATCGCGGAAGAAATCTGCTGGCGAATTGAACTAAACGGCAGATTCAGATTCGCCATGTTGATCATATTCTCCAAACGCGCCAGACAATCCCGTGGGTGGTTGGCGTGGATGGTAGATAGCGAGCCTTCATGGCCAGTATTCATAGCCTGCATCATGTCAAACGCCTCGGCGCCGCGCACCTCACCCACGATGATCCGGTCCGGACGCATCCGCAGCGCGTTTTTCACGAGATCGCGAATCGTAACTTCTTCGTTGCGCACCCCGCGGTCAAAACTCACCGGTTTGGTCTCCAAACGTACAATATGCGGTTGCTGCAGTTTTAATTCCGCGGCATCCTCAATGGTAACCACGCGTTCGTGATCTTCAATAAAGGCTGAAATGGCGTTGAGCAGCGTCGTTTTACCGGAACCGGTACCGCCAGAAATGATTACGTTTAAGCGGCTTTTACCCACCACTTTTAGAAATTCACCGAGCTGTTCAGAGACGTTGCCCTGTTCTTTCATCATGTCGAGCGAAATGATCCGTTTGGCGAATTTACGAATCGAGATCGCCGTGCCATCTACCGATAGCGGCGGCGCAATAATATTCACACGACTCCCGTCCAGCAAACGCGCATCGACCAGTGGCCGTAACGGATCGAGGTGACGCCCGACCGCATCGACGATCATCTGCGCGATGTCCAATACCTTCGCATCATCCGGGAACGTAATCGACGTTTCTTCCAGTTTACCATGGCGCTCAACATAAATCCGGTCATGGCGATTAATAAGAATATCGTTGATACTGTCATCTTCGATCAGCGGCTGGATCGGCCCAAAATTTTGAATTTCCTCAGCAAACCGATGCTTTAATGCATTGACTTCGGCATGCTCTTGCATGGTCATGCCCGTAACCGGTGCCTCTTGCTGCGACAAGCGCGTTAGCTGGCTAATCTGTGCTTCCAGCTTGGCAATTTTTTCATATAGCGCTTCGCTCATACTAATAACATAAGTCTCTGGTGGGTGATTGCAAATGCTTTCAAGGCTTCGTCCCGCAAATCTAGCCAATCATTTTTTTCTGACGTCGCCGCACCACAGATGATGGAATCTGCATGGCTTCGCGGTATTTTGCCACCGTGCGCCGTGCCACGTCGATATTTTTGTTTTTCAATAACGTAACCAGCGTATCGTCCGACAGGATCTTGCTTGGTTTTTCGGCATCAATCAGCTCTTTAATGAAATACATCACGGTTTTACTCGACACATCATTGCTGCCGGAGGCGGCATTGATCGACGAATTAAAGAAATATTTCAGCTCCAGCGTACCACGCGGGCCGGCCATATATTTATTAGTGGTCACGCGGCTGATCGTGCTTTCATGCATATCCACCTCTGCCGCTATATCTTTCAGCGTCAATGGCTTAAGGAACTGGATGCCGTGAAGAAAAAATTTTTCCTGCCGCTTCACGATCGCCGCCGTCACTTTTAAAATCGTGTTGGCACGTTGATCGATCGCCTTGATCAGCCAGCTTGCCTGACTGGCTTGTTCGTTCAGGTATTTTTTATCGTCTTTGGTGCGCGCCTGCGCATCCAGATCGATTTGATATTGCTTATCCATTAACACATTCGGCAGCGAATCCGTGTTCAGCTCTACCTGCCAACCACCATCGCGCGCCCGGCGGACAAACACATCCGGCACCACGGTTTGCGCCAGGTCCGGCGCAAATTGACGCGCCGGAAACGGATCCAACTCGCGAATTTGCCGCAGCATATCGGCAAAATCTTCATCATCCGCGCCACAAGCAGCCTGCAGGGCCTTTATATCTCCGCGTTCCATTAAATGCAGATGATCCAACATTGCCTGCATCATTGGATCGAGCAGATTGTGCTCGCGCAATTGCAACGCCAGACATTCCTGCAAGTTGCGCGCGCAGACACCCGTTGGTTCTAACCGCTGGAGCTGCTGCAGCACGTGTTCAATCGCGGATAATTCTGCACCGAGCATTTCCGCCAATTCGTCGAGTGGCGCGCGTAAATACCCATCATCATCGACCTGATCGATCAATTGCGCCGCGATAAGCCGTTCCTGGCTATCGGTAATTTCAATCAGCATTTGCTCTTCTAAATGATCGCGCAGGGATTTGGTGCTGGAGATGGTCTGTTCCAACCAGTCGCCCATATCCGAAGACCCATGATTCTGACTGGTCGCACCTTTGCTGCGACTGCCGGTATAGCCCGCTTCATGCTGCCAGCCGTCGCCATAGTTACTGTCTAAGGCTTCGGCGACCGCATTGGTCACATCTTCCAATGGTGTGCTTTCTTCGCCTCCACCTTCATCGCGGTTCAGCAATGGGTTTTTTTCTATTTCCTGATCAACAAATTCTGAAAGTTCCTGAGAAGAAAGCTGCAGCAGTTTGATCGATTGCTGCAATTGGTGCGTCATCACTAATGACTGCGATTGCTTAAGTTGCAAAGATTGCTTCATGCAAGAAGCATACCATATTTTACACTATCGCAACAATTCTAAGCATCGTTGTGCATGAAAAAAGCAGTGAATATCGCGTAAGTGTATTAATATTTCATTAAACGCTGAAACTTTCGCCAAGATAGACGCGGCGCACTTCTTTGTTTTGCACGATTTCTTTTGGGGAGCCATGCATCAACACGGTGCCATCGTGAATAATATACGCACGATCGATGATATCCAGTGTTTCCCGCACATTGTGATCGGTGATCAACACTCCAATGCCGCGATTTTTCAGCGTGGAAACAATGTCGCGTACGTCGCTGATCGCAATCGGGTCAATCCCCGCCAAGGGCTCATCCAGTAGAATAAACGAAGGTTTGCCTGCTAGTGCACGCGCAATCTCAACGCGTCGCCGCTCCCCACCTGAAAGCGCCACTGCTGGCGAATGCCGAAGGTGTGTAATGGAAAATTCTGCGAGCAATTCATCCAGCATCACTTGCCGTTCCTGCGGCGAGGATTCTGCTACTTCCAACACGGTCATGATATTTTGCGCGACGGTCATACCCCGAAAAATTGAGGCTTCTTGCGGCAAATACCCAATTCCCAACCGTGCGCGGCGATACATGGGCAAGCGGGTTATATCCGTACCATCGAGAGCGACCTGACCATAATCCGGCGTAATCAATCCGGTAATCATGTAAAAACAGGTGGTCTTCCCTGCCCCGTTCGGCCCGAGCAGCCCGACCGCTTCCCCGCGTGAGACCTGAAGGCTGACATTGCGCACTACGGGACGTTTGGCATATTGCTTCCCTAGATTGGCGACCGCCAAACCATTTTGCGTTTCAATTAGTTGAGGGGGCTGATGATAGCTGGTTGGCGCCTGATATTCCGGCGCCGCAAACTCTGCTTTGGCTGGCGGCAGCGCTTCTTTGCCATGGCGACGGTCAAGCCATTGATGGAAGGTCGAAAGAATGCTCATATCAATTCTTACCCGGCACAAACAAGCCTTTCACCCGGCCTCCGCCACCACCCGTGGTGGTTGACCCGCCGCCCGAGCCAAGCACACTGCGCCCGGTTTTCAGGTTATAAACTAGCTTTTGCCCTTTCAGGACATTCTGTTCACGCGTCAGCACCACATCGCCCGTCATGGTGATTTGCTCACCATTCACATCATATGTCGCCTGCTGCCCGCGCGCGGTTTCCGTAGCCGATGTAAAGAACACGCCACCATCCGCCACAATCTGACGAATTCCCTGCGCCATGCCGCCGGAGGATTCTTTGCTACCGGAATTGCTGTAATAGACCAGCATGCGGGCAGATTTCATGGTGATGCCACCCTGCACGGCTACAACATTGCCGCTGAAGACCGCCAATTGATTTTCCTGCTGCACTTCCAATTGGTCCGCGCTGATCTCAATTGGCTTTTCGCTATCGATGCCTGTTTGCGCCATAGCAAAGGAAGCCCATAGGACAATAACAATACTCGCGAAAAACTTAGCCATTCGGCAGAATCCTCATTTGCACATTCCCACTGAATCGTAACACACGTGAATCATTTTGCCAGCTAAAGCCATCGGCACGTATTTCCCCCATAGGTCCAAAACCCTGCACCGGTTGATTCCCCTGCGCCACATGACTGTTCAAATCGATCGCCACAAACTCGGTCCGAAACTCGTAGCCATCCTGATGCATCAGACGCACATCGTCGGTCAGCTGCATGTGTTTTTCGGTATTATTGATCGTGCCTTTGTTCGCTTTGACACTCAGCCAGGTATCGCCTTCGGTCAGCATATCTCCCTGCACATTGTTGACGATAATCGTATCTTCATCTTGCTGCAGCGCCGAATCCGCCGTCACCACATACGGCTGGTTATCTTCATCGACGCCTTGGAAGGTTGGGTTTTTCATGACCGGCACCGATTCGCTACCCGCCTCGCTTACGGTGTTGAAAGCCAGACGCAGCCCTTCTTTATCGGCGTTGATTAGCGGCACGACAATGATCAATAAAATTAGAATGATCGACAGACCAGCCAGCGTGAATTTGCTAAAAAAGACGAACCGCGAATAACGCGGCAGGGCATGCAGCATATCGCCGATATCCGGGCGGTGTTTCTGTCCCCCGCTCCGCAAGATCGGATGTTCGATTTGCGCCATCGCTTAGCGTATTCCTGCGCGCAACAGATCGTGAATATGCAAAATGCCGATGGGGTTACTGTCTGCATCGACCACAAATAAGCAGGTGATATTTTTTTGGTTCATAATGCCAAGTGCTTCCCCGGCTAATGCTTGTGGAGAGACGGTTACCGGATCAGGAGACATAATACGCTCAGCCGTAGCTTCTAATAAGTTACTCGACATATGGCGACGCAAATCGCCATCGGTAATGATGCCGATCAGCCGGTTCTGGTCCACTACTCCGGCGCATCCGAAATGCTTGCTGGTCATAGTTAGTAATACGTCGGAAAGCGGCCGATCCTTCGCTACGAGTGGCAGTTCTTCCGCCGCATGCATCAGACTTTCTACCCGTAGCAATGCCTGCCCCAGCTTGCCGCCGGGGTGGAATTTGCCGAAATCTTCTTTGGTAAACCCACGCTTATTCAGCAAGGCAATCGCCAGCGCATCACCATAGGCCAGCATCATGGTTGAAGAAGTCGTCGGCGCCCCAGTCGGCGACGCTTCCGGCACTTCTGGTAGAACCACCGCGATATTCGCAGTTTCGACTAATAAGGATCCCTGACGCCGGACGAGGGCAATCAGGGGAATATCGAAACGGGCGCAATAATGGATCACATCGCTTAACTCAATGGTTTCACCGGAATTAGACAAACAGATGACCGCATCGTCCTGCGTAATCATCCCTAAATCCCCATGGCTGGCTTCGCTGGCATGGACAAAACTGGCAGGCGTGCCAGTACTGGCTAGGGTGGCGGCGATCTTGCGGCCAATATGTCCGCTTTTACCGATACCGGTAATGACCACGCGGCCTTTGATGTTATGTAACAGCTCGACTAACGCGACGAATTGCTCATCCAGGGCGTCGCGAACGGCGTGCAGACCTTCGATTTCCAAATCCAAAACGTGACGGGCAGTATCAAGCGGTGACATGGCAGACTATGTAGGCAAAGATATGCGAAAACACAAGTATAACGCCGCGTTCCGCCAGCTAACTGCATATTTTACGTATGCGCGAAAATATCGATTTCCGCCCAGCCAGCCAAATCGGCTTTGACCCGCGCGGGCAAACAGGCGAACAAATCTGCCGCCAGTTCCATACGCCCTTCGCGCACCAGACGTCGATTCAGCTCTTCCCGTAGCTGATGCAGATAAAGCACATCGGACGCTGCATACGCGATTTGATCATCGGTCAGCGTGGCCGCTCCCCAGTCAGAGGATTGCTGCTGTTTCGAAATATCCTGCTGAATTAATTCGCGGCATAATTCTTTAAAGCTGTGGCGATCGGTAAAGGTACGACACAAGCGCGAGGCGATTTTGGTGCAATAGACCGGTTGCATCATTAACCCTAAATAATGCTGCACAATCGCCAGATCAAAGCGTGCATAATGAAACAGCTTCACGCGCGTCTCATCGTTCAACAGCGCCTTGAGATTGGGCGCATCGAATTTTGGTTCAGGAAAATGGACCAGATGCGCATCGCCCTTACCATCGGAAATCTGCACGACGCATAACCGATCGCGGTAGGTTTGCAGGCCCATCGCTTCGGTATCGACCGCCAGATCGCCCTCGAATTGCACATCCTTCGGCAGATCATATTGGTGGTAATAATTGGTCATGACATCTCCTTTGCACCGTCACTTGTGTCAGGTTAGTGTGACGTATCCCCGGCGGCAAGCCCTAATTCCGCAGCCGTAAAACCGTAATGCGCATGGCAGAACTGGCAATCGATCTCAACATTCCCGTCTTCCAGCATGGCGAGCTTATCGGCGTCTGGCATGCCTTGCAACGCGCCTTCAATCCGCTCTTTGCTGCAACGGCATCGCGCTTTAAAGGCTTGCGGTTCATACACACGCACGCCGTGTTCATGAAACAGTCGGTAAAGCAAATCGTCCATAGGCAGGCCCGTATCGAGCAGTTCCGGATCGGTCAGGGTATGAAACAACATCCCCGCTTCTTCCCAAAGCGCCGGATCCTGCGTGACGCCTTCGGTTGAAGGCATATGTTCAATTACCATACCGGCCGCTTGCCATTTGCGCGCGGAAGATTCGTTAGCTTTCGCAACCACCGCAAAATGGCTTTTTAACTCTAATTGTTGGGATTGCGTGAAATACGCCTCAATCGCTTCGGATAGACCCGTGCCTTGCAACTCGACAATGCCTTGATAGCGCTGTCCATCATCCAGAGTGATTGCCAACACGCCTGCCGGACATAAAGCATCCAGCGGCATTTCGTCCTCAATCGCCTCAGCATCGAAATCGGCATAACCGCGCAGATGGCCTTTTGCGGTCGCATCTGCCACCAAATATTTTAAGGGACCTTTGCTTTGCACCTGCACGGTGACAATCCCCTCGCCTTTGACATTGGCGCTTAAAATCGCAGCAAGCACCAGCGCTTCGCCCAATAAATGCGCGATGCGATCCGGGTAGCGATGCGTGTTCAATATCTCGCTGACCGCATCATGCAGCCGCACAATACGCCCACGAATCGGCGCGTTTTCTAGTAAAAACGGGGTTAACTGATCGCTCATGCCGCGCCCAAACACCAAAGAAGAATGGCCTTTTGCGCATGAAGACGATTTTCGGCCTCGTCAAATACCACCGATTGCGGGCCATCGAAGACGCTGTCGGTCACTTCGTCTCCGCGATGCGCCGGCAGGCAGTGC
>DDZS01000052.1:26630-28635 GCA_002346425.1 Alphaproteobacteria bacterium UBA3002 | reverse complement strand
CCAATATTACAGTGCGGCTTGTTTCGCTGAAATTTCTCTTTAGACATATCGCTCTCCTATTTTTCTGCGTTACGCTACTTTTGACTTAATCTCTTCTGCGACATTCGACGGTACATCGTCATAATGCGAGAAGACCATGGTAAACTGCGCACGGCCCGAAGACATCGAACGCAGCGTATTAATGTACCCAAACATATTGGCCAGCGGAACCGTGGCATTGACTACCCGCGCATTTCCGCGTGAATCCATACCTTGGACCGTGCCACGACGTGATGACAGGTCACCGATGATATCGCCCATATATTCTTCCGGCGTGACCACTTCGACTTTCATCACTGGCTCGAGCAATTTTGGCCCAGCTTGCTTCATGCCTTCACGGAAGGCCGCACGTGCTGCGATTTCGAATGCCATAACGCTAGAGTCGACATCGTGATACGCGCCGTCTTTCAGTGTTGCTTTGAAATCAATTACTGGGAAGCCAGCCATAACACCGTTTTGCATCTGACTTTCCAAACCTTTGGCCACACCCGGAATATATTCCTTCGGCACGTTACCGCCAACGACGGTATCTTTAAAGCTATAGCCTTCACCTGGCTCCGTCGGCTCGAATTCGATGATGACGCGTGCGAACTGGCCCGAACCACCGGACTGTTTCTTATGTGTGTAATCAATCGTATACGGCTTAGAGATGGTCTCGCGATACGCCACTTGCGGCGCGCCAACATTGGCTTCTACTTTGAATTCGCGACGCATACGGTCAACGATAATATCCAGGTGCAGCTCGCCCATCCCTTTCAGGATCGTTTGGCCGGTTTCTTCATCCGAAGACAAACGCAATGATGGATCTTCTGCCGCCAGACGGTTTAGCGCCATTGACATTTTTTCCTGGTCACCTTTGGTTTTCGGCTCTACCGCGATCTCAATCACCGGCTCAGGGAATTCCATACGCTCCAGAATCACCTGATTCGATTGATCGCACAGCGTATCACCTGTGGTGGTATCTTTCAGGCCGGCAATTGCCACGATGTCACCCGCCAGCGCTACTTTGATGTCTTCACGGCTGTTGGCATGCATCAGCAGCATCCGTCCAACGCGTTCTTTTTTCTCTTTGACCGTATTGATCACATAAGAACCCGCTTCCAGCTTCCCGGAATAAATACGCGTAAATGTCAAAGAACCCACGAACGGATCGTTCATGATTTTGAAAGCCAATGCAGATAGCGGCTCATCATCATCGGCGTGACGCTCGATCACTTTTTCCGGATCCTTGGCATCCACACCCTGAATCGCCGGCACATCAGCAGGAGCAGGTAAAAAGTCTACTACCGCATCCAGCAAGGGCTGTACGCCTTTATTTTTAAAGGCCGAACCGCATAATACAGGAACGAAACTCAGGTTGATTGTGCCTTTACGAATACATTGGCGCAATTCTTCATCGGTCGGCTCTTCGCCACCGAGATATTTTTCTAACAGATCATCGTCTTGCTCGACGGCTGTTTCGATCAGCTTCTCGCGCCATTCTTGCGCTTTGTCCTGCAGGTCTGCGGGAATATCGACAACATCCCACTCCGCGCCCAGCGATTCATCGCGCCAAATCAGCGCCTTCATCGTCACCAGGTCAACCAAACCTTTTAAATCTTCTTCCGCGCCAATAGGAATTTGGCACACCAGCGGCACCGCACCCAAACGGTCGATAATCATATCAACGCAACGGAAAAAATCTGCGCCGACACGGTCCATCTTATTGACGAAGCACATCCGTGGCACGTGGTATTTATCGGCCTGACGCCAGACGGTTTCTGATTGCGGCTCAACGCCTGCAACCGAGTCAAAGACAGCTACAGCCCCATCGAGTACGCGCAAAGAACGCTCTACTTCAATGGTAAAATCTACGTGGCCTGGAGTATCAATGATGTTAATACGGTATGGATTGCCATCGCGACCTTTCCAGAAAGCCGTGGTCGCTGCCGACGTAATGGTAATCCCGCGCTCCTGCTCCTGCTCC